>NZ_JAIWIH010000006.1:0-510418 GCF_052851135.1 Streptomyces sp. BRA346
CGCCGGGTCTGCGAAGGTGCCGCTCGCCGGGGCTCACCGGGTCTGCTTCACTGGTGCGGTCGACTGCTTCCGGCAGTCGCAACGAGGGCCAGCCCAATTGCCCTGGGCTGGCCCTCATTGGTGGTGCCGGACGCTTGTTATGCCTCGGATTCCTCGTGGGACATCAGCGAGCCCCACGCCCGGCGCACCCGCTGCTCCCCGCCGACGAAAGCGGCCTCGCGGAAGGCAGCCACGGCCTGGCGGTAGGACAGCGGCGGGTCATCGGTGTAGCGCAGGTGCCGCAGGACGACCACAAGCTGTGCGTCCGTCAGCGGCTCCCCCACGACCGGCGTGGGCACACCGGCGACGGCCGCGATTTCCTCCAGCGTCACGGGTGCTTCCGGCGGAGGCGTCACGGGCGTGACGGGCTCTGTCGGCGCGGTCTCGGTTTCGGGCGTGACCTGCGTGTCTTCCTCCGTCACGGGGGGCGTGACGCCCGTGACGGGCGGTGTGACGCGCTCCCCGTCCGGGCCCTCGACAGCGGGCGGCGGTGGGGTGTCCGTGACGCCGTGGGCGGAGGGTGTGACGGGTAGGGCGAACATGCCCGCAAGCGCGGCGTCCGCGCCGGTCGTCATCCGCTCGCGTTGGACGTCGACCAGGTTCGCCCCGAGCAGGGCATCCCCCGCGCCGACCTTCTTCGCCAGCTTCCACGACTCCAGCTCCGAGCCGTTACGCGCCTTCGCGTTCGGGTGGTTGGCGGCCCGGGCGCGGTGGTAGGCGAGCCGCTGCATCACGGCGGCGTTCCGGCGCTGGGCCTCGGCGTCCACGCCGGTGCGGTAGACCACGATCCGCCGAGCCAGCAGGCCCATGCCCTCGGCGGAGACGCACATGGCCATGGGCGTGACGGCGAACACCACCGCCTCCGTCGAGTCCTTGGCGACCGCGACACCGGTCAGGGAGGCCACCGCGGGCAGCGTCCACAGCCCGAGCCGTACGGCCGCCGGGGCGGACTGCCCCAGCATGGTCAACCCGACCAGGACCAGGGCCAGAACGAGCGTTGCGCCTTCACCGGCCGCGACCACGCCCAGCGCGGTGGCCGACCGGTGGAAAACTGATGTGATGTTGCTGTAGGTGCCCCAGGCGCCCATGCCGCCGAACGCGACCATGGGCACCGCGGCGGCACCGAGTACGTATGCCTGTCCCGTGCTCAGGGACCTTTCCGGGGGGCTGTTCATCTCTTCTCCTTCTCACGGGGACCGCATGACCGGTGCTGGTCAGGCGGCTGTCTGGTGGTCGGGGTAGGCGCAGGGGACGCAGACGCCGAGGGATGCGGGGATGACGTATCCGGCGTCGGTGCGGCACTGCGGGCAGGTGCGGCGCGCGAGCATCGCGCACGCCAGCGCCCGGCGCTTCGCCTCGGTCATCGGCCGGACTTGCTTGGCCTTGTCGAGCCGGTAGAGGTAGGCGACCAGCGGCCCGCGCCGGTAGCGCGGCCGGAGGATCTGGGCTGCGACCGGCTGACCGCCGGGGCGCAGGCCACGGGCCCGTAACTGCCGTCTGGTCGCCAACCCCTCCGGCGCACAGCGCCACGGGTAGGTAGGGATGCCGTGCCGGACGCCGGTCGAGTCAAAGCACTTGCCCCACGCGGCCATCAGGCCGCCGCCCAGACCGGCACCGGGGCGGGCACGTCGCTGTAGCCGGTCAGCTCCAGCACGACACCCGCGTAGTCGACGGACGCCTTCAACACACGCGTACGGCCGCTGAACTGCTCGTGGTAGTCCACGTCGTCCGGGACGATGCCCAGCGTGTCCCGCCACGTCTCGAAGGCGGACAGGTCGTCGTGGAACCTCAGCTCCAGCCGGTCCGGGTAGATGGTCGACACGAAGATTTCCGGAGCGGGCAGGTGACCGAAGTCCGTGGCCAGCAGCCGCAGCACACGCAGCGGCACGGCCAGGTCGTCCAGCGTCAGCCCCCGATTCATGCCGCAACCCCCTGCCGTGCCGGACGGCGGCGAGCGGGGCGGACCAGCGGAACCACGTTGAAGAGATCCGGGCAGTCCTCGACGACCCGCGCGGCCAGGCGCACCAGGTCGTCAGGCAGATCGTGGTACTCCGGGTCGGCGAGGATGTCGCGCGCCGCGTCCAAGCGAGCCGCGCGCTCCTCGTCCGTCTCGCCCTCGACCCCGAGCCAGAGCTCAACCGGGGTGCCCAGCGCCAGTTCCGCGAACTCCGCTGCGGTGACGGCTTCACGGCCAGCAACGATGCACTTCATAGGACGTCTCTCCTCACAGTGGAACGGCCCGAACAGCACCCCCGGGAGCTCCCGGGAGGCTGCGGACCGTTGTCGTCGGCGTCTCGTGCAGTACGAGCGCCCACGGCCACCGGCACCCAACGCCGCGTACGGCGCCGGTGTCGGGGACCGTGAGCACTGGTGCTCAGCGGCTGCGGCCGATGGCCGCAGCGTGTTCGGTACGCGGTCTCTTCCACTGCGTGTGATCGCCTTTTTCGGGAGGCGATGTACCCGTCGTGCGCGGCTCTGGATCTGTCCCTCATCCCGCTCACCCGAGGAGTTCGCAACTCGGTGTCTTGGCGCGGCGTCCGTTCCCTTGGGCAGACCCGTTCTTTTGAGTCGGTGGCGTGTCCCCTTGCACGGGGTGTGGGGCTCCGGTTGTTGCCGGGCCCGGTCTCGGCCGACTGGTCTCCACTCACCTCGGCCGGTGTGGTCACGGCCGTCATGCTGTGGTGGATCACGCTGTTGAGTTGTTGAGCAGGGCAAACAGACGCTTCCGGCCCCGTTTCCTGGGCCGTGGCGAAGTGATTACAGATTGACCTAGGTCAATCTGGCTGTCAAGCCGATGTACCGAACTCGGATTGACCTAGGCCAGCTACGCTCGTGACATGGACCTAAGCCCTGACGCGCCCAAGCCGACGGCCAAGGAGATCGCCGCGAAGTTCCGTGAGGACATCGCGAACGAGGTGTACGGCCCGAATGACCGGCTGCCCGCTGCTCGCGCACTCGCGAAGCGGCTCGGCGTCCAGCTCATGACCGTGCAGAGCGCTTACGGCCAGCTTCGGACCGAGGGGCTTGTCATCACCCAGCAGGGGCGCGGGACGTTCGTCCGCGACCCTGCTGTGCCCCTCGGTACCGAAGCGGGCAGTAGCCCGGCGTTCACCGCGCTGGCTTCGGAACTCAGCACGATTCATGACACGCTCCGGCAACTCGGTGACCGGCTTGACCGTCTGGAGCGCCTTGTCGAAGGCAATGAGAAGCCGCCCGCTCAGTGAGCCTGTCGGCGCGGCTCAGCAGGCTTTCGGCCTTGGCGCGGGCCTGACGCAAGCTCGCTTTGATCAAGGCGAACTCAGCGGGAGTCATCCCCAGTTCAGCGGTGCGGGGCTCATTGCTTCCTGACATGCCAATCAGCATGTGGGCGCCAACGCCAGAGGACCCGGACAGACTGTCCGGGTCCTCTTTCACTGCTGGTCAGAGAGGTTGACGTGACCTCAAGTGACTTCCCCTTCAACCGCGTCGAGCACTGCGGACCAGGGCAGCTCACGCCCGGAAGGCGCCTCGCGCGGCTCGTACAGCGGCCAGACGTCCGGCCCGTACACAAGCCGCACCCCAGCCTCCCGGAGGGCAGCGAGATGCCCCTGCCACGCCGGATGCCGGGCGTGTGCCGCGTTGACCCGAGGGAAGACGACGACCGGTAGGCCGATGGTGCCGATCGCCTCGCAGACCTGAGTGAGTGCCTGGTTGTCCGCGACGCCGGTCGCCAGTTTGGCGACGGTGTTCGCGCTCGCCGGGGCCACCGCGTAACAGTCCACCTGGGGATGTGGCCGTGCCTCGCCCGGCAGGCGAGGAGCGTCCCGCACGGGCAGCCCGGTCACCTTCTCCAGCCGCTCGACTTCCCCGATGCCCCGCAGCCACTCACCCGCGGTCGGGGTCAGCGTCACGGCCACCTGCCAGCCGCGCGCGAGCGCGGGCTCGACCAACCCCGTACGCAGCGACTCCACCCCGCCGGCACCCGAGGCTACGACCCCGAGGACTCCGCGCGTCTTCGTACTCACTGCACCGCCTTGCATCGCTGGGCCATCGCGAACAGCTCGGACGAGCGAGCGCCCCCGGTGACCGGGGCCTGTTTGATCAGGTCTCGCAGCGTCTCTCGCACACGAGGATTGTTGCGCACGAGTTGCGGCGATGTGCTCTCGGCGGTCCGCAGCTCACTGAAGGCGTCGTCCCCCTTCCCTGCCAACGTGAGGGCACGGGCGAAGTCGATGCGATGGGACACGCCGCGCTCTGGCGGCATGTGGTCCACGTCGATGTCCCCGTGTTCCACGACGTACGAGATGTTCTCAAGGTCGAGTTCCGCCGACAGCTTGTGCAGCAGGACATTCGTCGGCCCGAAACTCGTCTGCCAGTGGTTCTCATCCGAGCCGAGCCGGTTCGCCAGCGTCTCCGCCCGGCCGAGCAGGTTCGTCGCCGTGGCGCGGTCCTGGTGACGGGCCGCCGCGATAGCTGCCCGCAGGTGAATCATCCCCAGCAAGCTCAGCGCCGCCGGATCGTCCTCCTCTATGCGGGAAGCAAGCCAGGCGGCCGTAGTCTCGCCCAGCTCCATGGCGTCGTCGTACCGACCATTGGCGAGCAGCGCATGCGTGCCCGAGCGGGCAGCCGACGCCAGCACCAGCGGATCGCCCGACTCGTCAGCCGCTCGCATGGCCCGCTCCGCAGCGAGCCACGAGATATCGGATTCGCCGATCTTCGCCAGCGTGGTCGCGGCGAGATGGTGGGCACGAGCTGAGACCGCCCAGCAGTCGCGCCGCTCCTCCTGTGAGCGCGTTCCCCGATCCTCCAGCTCCTGGGCGGTCTGGAGGAGACCAGGGAGCGCGGCCACGACCTTGCCGAGATGGCCGGTCTGGTAGTCGTTCCACCGTTGCTCGACCACCGGTACGACGGGGCCGGGCACCGGGAGCTGCGCTTCGGCTTCCGGCCCGAACAGCAGCCGGGAGAGGCGCCGCGGACTCATAAGCGCGTCGCGGACGGCCGGTACGTCGTCCTGCTGCTTCTCGTCTTCCAGCAGGGCGGGCTGGCCGATCAGGTCCCCGAGCGGCACCCGCAGGACGCGCGCGAGTTCGCCCAGCTTGTCGATGCGAGGCGGCTTCCGGCGGCCCCGCTCAACCTTGGCCAGCCAGTCGGTGCTGTGGCCTACCAGCCCGGCCAGAACCTCCTGGGTGTAGCCGCGGCGGTTGCGGTAGAAGGCGATCCGTTCCCCGATGCTGAGGTGATCTCCAAGACCACGCATTACGTGCTGCCTCCTGGCGTCTAAGGCTTCCCTCACGGTACCGATTCGCCCATGGGGTCGGCAGGGTGCTCAGTCGATGTGCGCTCAGCATGAGCGATCCGAGAGGCGGAGACCCGGACAGTTCGTCAGGGCTCCACCAGTGATCCGATCGACTAGCGGGCGCCGAAAGCTGGTCCTGCCACAGCAATCCAGCCCCTTGCGACGACGCGATGAGCCCCTCCTCCAGTGCGGCTCGCGCACAGCCGAGAATGCTGCGTACTTCAGTAGTTACGTGTTGCCCCAGCCGTGGTCGGCTCATGGTTGTCACTGGCTCTGACTCTTTGTGAGCTCATCGATCGCTGCGGAGGCGGCTGATATATCTTTCGGATGCAATTCACAGATCGCACGAAGAGCCTCTAGCCGGTCTCGCAAATGCACTTTAGAGTCCTTGGATGTCCTCCATAGGAATTTGACAGCAGGCAGTTTTGACTCGGGGAAGCATTTGTTCGTTGCGCGCGCCACGGTAATTCGATAGCTGAGTGATTCTCTATAATCTTCAAATAGGTTAATGTAGCTGCGTGCGCCTTCCTCCCGAAAGCCGAAGAAGCCCAATGCGTGACAGGCGTGCTCCCTGACGATTGTTGTATAACTTCGACTTCCTTCCTGGCCTCGGGCAATCTCCGACAGGAGTTTATGGGCCCATGTTAGACGCGAGGCATCCAGCTTCCCGATTTCTTTGATGATTGCCACCGTATCTAGGCCCGATATGTCTGGGGCCGTCAGGAAATGCTCTATCGTATCAATGCACTCGACTGTGAGGCTTGGATCGTAATAGGCGAGTTGTGAGGCGCTCCTCAATCGCCTCGAGTATGGAATATGCGGGGAATTCATCTTTCCTCTTAGGGCGTCTGGGTTCACGTCGCTTTTCGCGGCAGTCTGCATGTAGTCGATTATGTCGTCTACGGCTCCAGGCTTGTTCTCGGGCGAGAAGCGGACGTTCCGTGCCAATGGAATGCCAGACCCAGCATTTCTGTTTCTCTGCTGCGGGACTGGACGTGACCGAGCAGCTAGTCGCCTACTGAGGTGTTCATACACAAGCCCCATGCTCAGGTGCTTCGGGCCACCCGGAACCCCCTTCTCTAAGATGCTGATTAGCTCCCCGGTGAATGCCGTGTACTCTTCCCCTAATGGTGCTACTGCCAGCTTGGTTTCCGCTGCGGCTGCAAGGATATAGGTGCCCTCTATTTCTGAGCGTGCAGCCAAGTCGGCCGCATTGGTCATGGTCCCAGTCATGGCTCTGCCGCTGAAGCAGCAATCGAGTATGACGATTTTGCGTGGCGCGGTACGTGCCGCCAATATCGCGTGTCGCACATCGTCAAACCGCACAGAGGTGTGTGGCCTGTGGGCAACTGTTGATGGCAGCGCAAGAGACAGATCGCCATTATGGAAGTGCGTCAGTCCATGACCTGCGTAATAGAATATGAAGGTATCGGTGCACTGTTCTGCTGCGTCGTAGATGCAATCGAGTAGTATCCCGGGTGTTTCTGGTTGTTCGAGCAGGTGGCATGACTGTGGTGCGATTCCTCCAATGAGTGGATCCGTCAGTACAGCGTGTAGTTGGCGCGTGTTGTTCTTAACGGAAGGCAAAGATTCAAGGTTGCTGTACTCGTGGCAACCCGCGATGATGACTCGGGTCCTATTCGGGTCGAGGGGTTCTGAAGTCATTGTTAAAGTCGCCTCGATTCAGTCTTTCAACGAGCTCGCGAAGTTGGTCATCTGTCATGCTTGCAATCTCAATGTTTGCGCCGTTCACTTCGATCCGCACCTGAAGTGACGTGGTGCCGTCCGGTGTGGCTCTTGAGGCGATGCGCCATGTCAGATAGGCCAATGCCAGGTTTGCCAGTGATATCAACTGGTCTGTGATGGCAGTGATCGTTTCGAAGCCCCCCGACATCTCGCCGCGAGATGGCCTGGCTTCGCTCTTGTGAAGAGAAATGCGATTGTTTGCGCCGATATCCTGTGCCATCCATTGGTGTAGTGATGCGAGGGCGTCAAAGTCGCCTACGTCGGCCGCTGATGCTTCGAACCGCAGCTCGGGGAGAGTTTCAGGCTTTGGCATGGGGCGAGGATAAGGCTGGCATGTGGTCTTCGTCCCGGTTTTGTGGAGACTGTCGATCGTGTACGCGGTAGCACTTGACTTGCGTTGCCTCACTCCGCTAGATAGCGGCATGGCCGGGCCGTCTGGGGGCCGTCTGAGGGTGCCCAAGGGCGACCAACGACGACCAACGACGACCGCGCCGCTACCGCTCAGAGGCAGCTCCGGAGGGAGCTCCCCAGGTGGCGGATTCACCGCATGACTTCCTCCGCAACAAGAAGCAGGAGTGGGAGGAGTACCGCTCCGAGGTGACCCCCTTCGAGCTGCGCAAGAGCCTGCCGGTGCTGTAGCCGCCGCTTCCGGCCCTGACCCGGTCCCGCCCCGGCCCGTCTACCGGGCGCGGGGCGGGCCGGTGCTTCCGCGGACGACGAGGGTGGGGTCGAGGATGATGTCCCGGTCGGCGGTGCGCCCCTCGTCGAGTCGTTCGACGGCCGTCTGGACGGCGAGCCGGGCCACCTCGGCGGCGTCCTGGCGCACGGACGTGAGGTCGATGAAGGACAGCTGGGCGAGCTGGCTGTCGTCGTAGCCGACGATGGACACGTCCGCCGGCACGGTGAGACCGGCGCGCAGGAACGTGTTGAGCACGCCGTGGGCGCAGCGGTCGTTGCCCGCGATGATCGCGGTGGGCAGCTCGCCCTCCTGGAGGAGTTCCCGGGCCGCCCGGGCGCCGGACTCCTCGGTGTAGTCGCCGGGGAGGATCCGGATGTGCTCGGCGAGCCCGTGGCGCCGCATCGCGGTGCGGTATCCGCGCCGCCGCTCGTCGGCGGCGGGCATCGCGCCGCCGTCGATGTGGATGATGGCGCGGTGGCCGAGCCCGATGAGGTGGTCGACGGCCTGGCGTATCCCCTTGCTGTTGGCGGTGCGGACGACGTCCACACCGGCCGCCCGCGTGCACGGGTTGATTTCGATGAGGGGCGTGGGGCCCGCGACCGTGACCAGGTTCTGCGGGCTGGACTCGGCGCCGATGATGATGATGGCCTCGCTGCGCAGCCCGAGCAGCTGCTCCACGGCCTGGCGCTCGTCGCGGGTGGCGACCATGGCGCTGAGCGCGAGGTGGTAGCCGTGCTTCTCGGCGGCGGGGTAGAGGGCCTCGACGATGCCCACGTCGTACGGGTGGCGCATGGTGAACAGCACGCCCAACTGGCGGCTGCGCGTGCGGCGCAGCAACTGGGCGGCGGTGTCGGGGCGGTAGCCCAGCTCCTCGGCCGCCTGGAACACGCGCTGGCGGGTCAGGGAACTCGCGCCGGGCTGGTTGCGGAACACCAGGGACACGAGGGCCTGTGAGACGCCGACGCGCGCCGCGACGTCGGACATGGTGGGGCGTTTCGGGCGTATCGGAGGTGATCCAGGTACGCCCGTCTGGTCGGTGATCCCTGGATCTCGCATGCGTGCCTCCCGCGTTCAGGTATTGACATGCATAACACCGCGGCACATAGTACCGGGGACCTAGTACGTATTAGTAGTACGAACAAGCGCCCCGGCTATGCGTCACACACGACGCGGGGCGCTGTCACCGCGGCTGAACCATGCCCGCCCCCAACCCGGCGCCGCGACACACCACACGGCCGCCTGAGCGCGCTGAAACCGGCGTACCCCCGTCGACGCGCGCCGCCCGCCCCTCGCCGGACCGGGGCCGCACCTTCACCAGGAACGCTCGAAGAGGAGCCACAGGCATGACCAGGACCAGCCCAAGCCCCACCTCCCACGGACTGCCTCCGGACGCACCGGGACCCCACTCGCGACGCCTGGGCCTGGTCTCCGTCATCGTGACCTTCGGCGGCCTGCTGTTCGGCTACGACACCGGCGTGATCAACGGCGCTCTCGAACCGCTCACCGCCGATCTCGGTCTGACCGCGTTCACCGAGGGAGTGGTCGTCAGCATCCTGGTCTTCGGTGCCGCCTTCGGCGCCATGATCGGCGGAGCCCTTTCCGACCGGTACGGCCGCCGCCACAACATCCTCATGCTGGCCCTGGTGTTCATGCTCGGCACTCTGGGCTGTGTCCTGTCGCCGAACTGGCAGATCCTCGCCCTGTTCCGGTTCATCCTCGGGCTCGCCGTGGGCGGCGCCTCGGCGACCGTGCCGGTCTACCTGGCCGAGATCGCCCCGGTCGAGCGCCGCGGCAGCATCGTCACCCGCAACGAGGTGATGATCGTGAGCGGTCAGTTCGCCGCGTTCGTCATCAACGCGCTCATCTTCAACATGTGGGGCGAGAGCGACGGAGTCTGGCGGCTCATGCTCCTGGTCGCCGTCCTGCCCGCGATCGGGCTGTTCATCGGCATGCTGCGGCTGCCGGAGAGCCCGCGCTGGCTGGTCGCCCAGGGCCGGGACGACGAGGCGCTCGCGGTCCTGTCCCAGGTCCGCACCGCCGAGCGTGCCCAAGCCGAGATGGCCGAGGTCCACCGGCTCGCCGAGGAGGAGCGGGCCGCCAAGACCGCCGGTGCGGTGGACCTCGGGGTGCGCTGGGTCCGGCTGCTCATCCTGATCGGGGCCGGTCTTGGCATCTGTCAGCAGTTCACCGGCATCAACTCGGTGATGTACTACGGCACCCAGCTCCTCGGCGACGCCGGGTTCTCGGGCGACTCGGCCATCATCGCGAACACCCTGAACGGCGCCTTCAGCGTCATCGGCATCACCGTGGGCCTGTCGGTCATCAACAAGATCAAGCGGCGCACCATGCTGCTCGGCGGCTTCGCCCTGACCACGACGTTCCACCTGCTGGTCGGCCTCTCCGCGATGCTGATGCCCGACGGCGGCGCGAAGGCCTGGTTCATCCTCGTCTTCGTCGTGCTCTTCGTCTTCTCCATGCAGGCCACCATCGGCCCGCTGGTCTGGCTGATCCTCTCCGAGATGTTCCCGCTGAAGATCCGCAGCATGGCCATCGGCATCAGCATCTTCGTCCTGTGGATGGCCAATGCCCTGGTCGCCCTCGGCTTCCCGCCCGTGGTGAAGGCCATGGGCATCTCGAACACCTTCCTCGCGTTCGCCGCCTTCGGCGTGCTGGCCCTCGCGTTCATCGGGAAGTGCGTGCCCGAGACCAAGGACCGCTCGCTGGAGGAACTGGAGGACGACTTCCGCGCGCGCTACTCCTGATCCATCCCGCTGTGAGGCTCCAAGGCTCTGAAAGAAGGGTTCACCCACCATGACCGTCATGACTGCCGTCGCCGAGGGCCGCGAAGGAGACCAGGCGCTGGCCGCGGGCATCGCCGAAGCCCGGCTGCTGGGCACCGATCTGGTGGTCGTCAACCTGCGCCTGTCGGCGCTGGACCACTCCGGTCTGCCGGAAGACGTCACGATCACGCTCGTCGAACGCAGTGGCCCCGGCGACCGGGACCCCGTCGACGCCGTCCTGGACGAAATCGAGGCCCGCTCCGGCATCGACCGGCTCGTCATCGGCATCCGCCGCCGCTCCCCGGTGGGCAAGGCCTTCCTGGGCAGCGTCAGCCAGCGGCTGCTGTTGCAGAGCCCCGTCCCCGTCGTCGCGGTCAAGCCCCCGGCCGACCGGTCCCCGTGAACCGGCGGGTTCGGCTACCGTGATGTGGGTTGCGCAGGGGTGACACGACGGTGCCGTCCGTCGCCGGATCGGGTGTCCGAGGGCGCGTCGCCCGATCGCGATGCTGGCCGCATCGTGCCGGGAAACCTTGCGCTTGCTGGTGCTGAGGGGCTGCTGCCAGTACTGGGCGCCCGGCCGTACTTCTCCCGGCACCGGCCGTCGGTGAAGTGCCAGTCCTCGACGGCGATCGCCCCCGTCCCGGTGGTGCGGTAGGCCATCGTCCGGTGGCGCCTCCGTGGGCCGCGACTTCACCGCCGCCGAGCGCAAACCGCTGCCGTCCGGCGTGCCGCGCGACGGCGTCCTGTTCGTAGGCCCGCGGGGCCGTCAGTCCTCGTAGTCGTAGAACAGCCGCTCCACCACGGCCCGCGCACGCCGCGTCGTGCGGCGGTAGTCGTCGAGCATCTCGCCGACGTGCCCCGGGCCGTAGCCCAGGTAGCGGCCCACCGCGGCCAGTTCGCGCGAGTCGCTGGGGAAGGTGTCGCCCGGGCGGCCGCGGACCAGCATCACGCCGTTGCGGACCCGGGTGGCCAGCACCCAGGCCTCGTCCAGGGTCTGGGCGTCCTCGGTTTCGATCAGCCCGGCCGCGTGCGCCGCGGCCAGGGCCCGGCGGGTGCGGGTGGTGCGCAGCCCGGGCTCCGCCCAGCCGTGGCACATCTGGAGCAGCTGGACCGTCCACTCCACGTCGCTGAGACCGCCGCGGCCCAGCTTGGCGTGGGTGGTCGGGTCGGCGCCGCGGGGCAGGCGCTCGGACTCCATGCGGGCCTTGAGGCGGCGGATCTCCCGGATGGCGTCCTCGCCCAGCCCCTCGGCCGGATACCGCAGCGGGTCGATCAGCTCGATGAAGCGCGCCCCGAGGTCCGGGTCGCCCGCGACCGGTTCGGCGCGCAGCAGCGCCTGGCTCTCCCAGACCAGCGACCAGCGCCGGTAGTACGCGGCGTACGAGGCGAGGGTGCGCACCAGCGGGCCGGACTTGCCCTCCGGGCGCAGATCGGCGTCGATGAGCAGCGGCGGATCGGCGGTGGGCAGCTGGAGCAGCCGCCGCATCTCGTTGGCCACGGCGAACGCGGCCCGCGAGGCCTCCTGCTCGTCGGCGCCCTCGCGCGGCTCGTGGACGAACAGCACGTCCGCGTCCGAGCCGTAGCTCAGCTCATGGCCGCCGAACCGGCCCAGGCCGATCACGGCGAAGCGGGTGGGCAGCTCGTCGCCCCAGGTGTCGCGGACCGCGGCGCGCAGCGCGCCCGCGATGGTCGCCGCGTTGAGGTCGGAGACGGCGTCGCCGACCATGTCGGCCAGTGCCGCCGAGTCCGTCGGTTCCTCCTCGGCCGGTGCCGCGTGGGCGGCGGGCCGGGCCGGTACGTGGGGCTCGGAGTCGCGCAGCGCACGGGGCACCTCGGGCGCCTTCGACGGTACGGCGGGAGCCGTGGCCTTGGTCGCGGCGCGCGTCTCCTCGCCGCCCGGCGGCGGCCAGCTCACGGTGGGCCGTACGGACCCGTTGGCCAGCCGCGCGCTCTCGATCACATCCGCCGCCGCCGTACGGAACAGCTCGCGCCGCCGCACCCCGCGCGCCGCGGCCACCGCCTGCTCGGCGCCGTCCGCGCGGCCCACCGCGGCCAGCACCTCCTGCTCCAGATGCTCCCGCCCGCGCGGTCGCAGCCCGCCCGGGTCGCCGAGCAGGGCGACCGCCTCCGGGGCGCGCAACAGCAGATCGGGGGCGAGGCGCCCGGCCGAGAGCACCCGCGCCAGATTCTCCGCGGCCGCGCCCTCGTCCCGCAGCAGCCGCAGATACCAGGGCGTCTTGCCCAGCGCGTCGGAGACCTTGCGGAAGCCCAGCAGCCCGGCGTCCGGGTCTGCGGAATCGGCGAACCAGCCCAGCAGCACGGGCAGTAGCGTACGCTGAATGGCCGCTTTCCGGGTCACACCGGACGCCAAAGCCTCCAAATGACGTAGGGCGCTGGTCGGATCCGCGTAGCCCAATGCCTCCAGCCGCTGCCCCGCCGCCTTGGAGCTGAGCCGGGCCTCGCCCGGCTCCAGCTGGGCGACCGCGTCCAGCAGCGGCCGGTAGAACAGCTTCTCGTGCAGCCGCCGCACCTCGCGCGCGTGCCGCCGCCACGCCGTCCCCAGCTCGGCCACCGGCTCCGTACGGAAGTGCAGCGACCGGCCCAGCCGCCGCAGATCCGCCTCGTCCTCCGGCACCAGATGGGTGCGGCGCAGCCGGTACAGCTGGATGCGGTGCTCCATGGAGCGCAGGAAGCGGTACGCCTCGTCCAGCGCGGCCGCGTCCGAGCGCCCCACGTAGCCGCCCGCGGCCAGCGCGGCGAGCGCGTCCAGGGTGGTGCCGCTGCGCAGCGACTCATCCGTCCGCCCGTGCACCAACTGGAGCATCTGCACGGCGAATTCGACGTCCCTGAGGCCGCCGGGACCCAGCTTCAGCTCCCGGTCGATCTCGGCGACCGGGATGTTCTCGACGACCCTGCGGCGCATCTGCTGCACATCGGGGACGAAGTTCTCGCGCTCGGCCGCCTGCCAGACCAGCGGCGCCACCGCGTCCACGTACGCCTGCCCGAGCGCGCCGTCGCCCGCCACCGGCCGGGCCTTCAGCAGCGCCTGAAACTCCCACGTCTTGGCCCACCGCTGGTAGTAGGCCAGGTGGCTGGAGAGCGTCCGCACCAGCGGGCCGTTGCGCCCCTCCGGCCGGAGATTGGCGTCCACCGGCCAGATCGTGCCCTCGATGGTCACGTCCGAGCAGATCCGCATCAGCCGCGCGGCCAGCCGGGTGGCCGCCTGCACGGCCTTGCCCTCCTCCACCCCGTCCACGGTCTCCGCCACGAAGATCACGTCGACGTCCGAAACATAGTTCAGCTCGCGCCCGCCGCACTTCCCCATCCCGATCACCGCCAGCCGGCAGGCCGCGGCGTCCTCGGGCTG
Source organism: Streptomyces sp. BRA346 (assembly GCF_052851135.1). NCBI lineage: Bacteria > Bacillati > Actinomycetota > Actinomycetes > Kitasatosporales > Streptomycetaceae > Streptomyces > Streptomyces sp. BRA346. Next base: position 13,887 of record NZ_JAIWIH010000006.1, read on the forward strand.
CTCCTCTGCCGCGATCTCCAGCGCCGCCCGCAGCGTCGCCGTCGCCAGATCCGCCAGCTCGGCGGCCGCCTGCGTGACATCGGTGGTCCCGCACACGTCACGCGCCGCGATCGCCAGCAGCGCCCGGCGGTACGCCACGCGCAGCGCGTCCGGCCGCGGCATCCCCGCGCCGGGGTCGCCCCAGATCCCCTCGGCCAGCGCCTGCTCGAACTCGGGCGTCGTCGGATGCAGATCCGCGGGCTCGTACGTCACCAGCGCGTGCCAGGCCTGCGGATGCCGGGCCAGATGATCACCCAGCGCCTCGGACGCCCCGAGCACCCCCAGCAGCCGGTCCCGCAGCGGCTTGGCGCTGACCAGCGTGTCCAGCAGCGCCTGCCGCGTCCCCGCCTCGTTCCCGTCCCCGGCCTCCTCGGGCAGCGCCTCCACCAGCCGCACCAGCCCGAGCAGCGCCAGATCCGGATCGGCGGTCCCGCCGAGCGCGTCCAGCAGCACGGAGTCGGCCCGCACCCCTGCCACCTCGGGCGAGTCCAGCAGCCGCTGCGCGGCGGAGGGGTCGGTGAAGCCGTGCCGGAGCAGCCGGGTGAAGGTGCTGCTCCTGCGTCCCTGCGGTACGGCCATGTGCGCGCCGCCTCCGTCCCGTGTCTCCGTCCCACGCCCTGCCGTGATCAAGGCCCGCTGCCGAGCCTAAGCGACGGGGACCGCGAAGCGGCAGGTCCCGGGGGAGTGGGGCGCCTCGGTCATCGGCGCCGCCCCACGTCGACGGCTCTCACAGCCGGTCTCACAGCCGGTCGAGCAATTGCCGTTTCTTCTGCTCGAACTCGGCGGAGGTGAGGACCCCGGCCGCGTGCAGCTCGCCGAGCCTGGCGATCTGGTCGAGGATGTCCTGGGGCACGGCCGGGGCGCCGGGCGGGGCCGGGGCCCCGGGTGAGGCCGGGGCCGCCCGACCGAGGGAGCCGAGGGCCAGGCGCAGCGCCTCGTCGAGGCGTGCCAGATCCTCCCCCTTGAGGCCCCTGAACTCGACGACAAGCCCCCGCAGGGTCTCCACCTGGAGGACGCCCTGGCTGATCTTCTGCTGGCCCGCCACCGCCCTGATCTCCGCGAGCCGGAGCACGGACAGCTCGTTTCCGGAGAACTTCGTCTTGACGAAGATGAGCCGCTGGTTCGTGAGGACCACCGTGCCTGGGCCCGTGTCGTCGCCGAGGCGGCACTCCGCCACGACGAACACCTGCTCCCCGCCGAGGAGGTAGCCGGGCAACCCCTTGAGGACGAGCCAGCACCGGTCACCCGTGGCCGAGGCGAGACCGGCGGCCATGATGTCCTCACGCGCGGCGGCCTCCGGGCCGACCTTGCGGGCGAACGCGGCGATGCGCTGCTGTTCCGCGGCGTACTCGCCCGCGGCCCGGACCTCCTCGGACCTCTCCCTGGCCCGTTCGCGCTGGGCCAGCCAGGCCACCAGAGGGTCGTTCGCGGCCTCGTAGGCCTCGGCCACGTCGACGTCCTGGGTCTCGTTCGTGCGTACGACGTTCCGGAGGTACTCGTGGAGAGCCCGGAACACCTCCCGCTGCCCGTACGTGAAGCCGATCGTGTTGGGGTCCTCGTCGGATCCCACCGGAACCAGGACGCGCCCCCCGAACCACAGGTGAACGCGCCCGCGCCGCAGCCGGGTCGCGTCCTTCAGCTCCACACCGGACAGCGCCTGGAAGGGCAGCACGCGCGGAGGGAGGGGTTCCGGCCTCAGATCCGTCCGGCAGACGGTGAGCGATGCGGGGCCGATCTCGACCCAGCCGCCCACACCCTCGTATCTGACCATCGAGCACCCTCCCCCTGTGTGTGCGGCCCCCAACGTCCACCCTCCGGCGGGCAGATGAACGCACACGGCGATGCGGGCACACAGTAGAGAGGTCCGCGAAGCCTGTGAAGGGGCCCGTCCCTCAGGCAGTGACGAACCGGCCGCTCGCTTCGCCGTGCAGGCGGCCCGGCGGGAGCTTGCGGCCGTAGGCGACCAGGAGCAGGTCCTGGGCGGTGCCGGTCAGGGGGGTGCCGGTGCCGTAGGACCAGTCGAGGTCGTCGGCGCGGAGCTGGACGCCGGTGAGGTCGGCGCCGAAGAACTTCAGGGTGCGGGCGTCGACGGTGTCCAGGAGCGCGCGTACGCGGTCCTCGGGGACCCGGCGGTCCAGGCCCAGCGCGACGGTGATGTCCAGGCCGTGGATCACGTCGTGGCCCAGTGCCGCCGTGAGGCCGCCGACCGGGGGCGTCCAGGGGTGGTGGGCGTTGTCGCGGAGGTACGCGGCGAGTTGGGCCGTGGAGGCGGCGGCCGCGTCCTTGCGGGCGAGGCGGTCGGTCATGCGGTGGAGGCCGCCGCGCGCCTTGAGGAGTTCGAGCAGCGTCCGGGGGAGGGAGTACCGGAACCCCTGCGACATGTGCGCCGCGACCTCCCGCACCCGCCACCCCGCGCACAGCGAGGGGGCGTCCCACTGCGCGGGGGTCAGGGTGTCCAACAGTTCGGCCAGCTCCCGCCGTTCGGCCGCGATCGCGTCTCTGATGTCCCCCGTTGTCACCATGTGTTCCAGGGTGACGGGGCCCGGAGTGATAAGTCCAAGAGCTGGTTCTTCTGGTGGGCAGAAGGGATGGGTATGGGGTCCGTTCCGCTCACGCGGTGGCCGGTTTGTGCAAGCGCCAGATCACGTCGACTCCCACCTCGCCGGGGGCGGTGGGGCCGTCGGGGACCTGCGTGCGACCTCGGTGAAGCCCAGACGGCGCGGGATGGCGGCGCTGGCCCGGTTGGCCTCGTCGTGGACGATCTCGAGCCGGTCGATCCCCGGCAGCGCGAACCGTTCCTATTGACTGAGCGGGAGTGGGTCCTGGTTCCAGGACTGGTGCTCAGCCGGGTGCTCCGAACGGTTGTGGGCACCCTGGTCGCCCGCTTTCGCTCCGCGTCCGGCACCAACGGATCGTGTCCGTGGTCCGGGATTGCGGGGGCGGGTTTCCTCGCGCCCCGGGACACCTGATGCGGCCTGGACGCTCCGATGCCCCACAGCATCGCTCCGGTGCTGTGGGGGCGGTGGCGTCCGTCGCCGGATCGGGTGTCCCAGGGCGCGCCTTCCGATCGCCACCGCAGCCGAGTGATGGCGAGTGGGCTTCCTGTTGTCGCTGGTGAGGGGTTTCTGCCAGTGCTGGGCGCCCCAGCGACTGGTGTAGGCCGGGTCCACGGCGACGACAGGGATGCCGAGTTCGGCTGCCATCGATACCAGCCGTGCCCGCAGCTTGGCGGTGGGCATGCCGGAGATCAGCTTGCGGAATCGCTTCCTGCGCCCGTGCTTCTCTCGCGTCTTCTCCGCTGCGAAATCCAGGTCCTCGACCGCGATGGCCACCCCGTGGTGTTGGGCCCAGTGCAGCAGGCGGGTCAGGGCATGCCGCACCTGCGCGTCCCGGTGCGATGCGCATCCGGACAGGTCGAAATCGAACCTGCGCGGTTCACCGATGGGGTTGCCGTGGCTGTCCAGGTGCCAGGCGGCCAGGTGGTCGGCGTTGGTGTCGACGCCGATCAGCCCTCCGGACCGGACCGCCTCCAGCGGTACCGTCCGCACCGGCGGAATCTGCCACGAGGCGGTCAGGTACCAGCGATCCCGGTCGATGTCGTAGTGGATGCGGTAGGCCACGGCACGGTCGGCCGCGATGCGGTCGGCCCACTGCTGGCCCCGGTGCCGGAAGCCGACCTGGCAGGCCAGTACGTACCGGCCATGGGGCGCGTTGGCCAGCGCGGCAAGCGGCGCTGGAAGCTTGATGCTCACCTCACCGCCGGGGCTGACCCGGACCGTCTCGTTCCCATAGCGCTTCCCCGACTCACCGTCGGCGGCGAGGAACCAGCGCTCCGCCTCCCACCGCACACGCCACTGGGCCTCAGTCAGCCGGGCGGCTTGCAGGTGGTGCCGGTTGCGCAGCAGTTTCCTGCCGCCCCGCACTACCCGCACCCGTCCGGTCTCGCGGTCGGCGCGCTCCCGCTCCAGCCGCTCTCGCAGCAGGCACAGGCGTCGGGACTTGGCGAACCACTCCTGCCGGGAGCGGTAACCACCCGGCAAGCCCCTGGCCCCCTTCGCCCCCACCGGCAGCGACAACCGACGAGCGATCGTATGCACACCGGCCTCAAGGGACTGGATATACGCGAGCTGACCGCGACGGGCCAGCGCCCACTGATCATGCGTGGCCTTGGTGATACTCCCCGCCCAGCGCGAGGAAGACTGTCCGGTCAACGCCCGCTTCCGCTGCGCCCACCGGTCACTGTCGTGGTCCAGCCCGGCCGCACAGCGGGCCTTCCAGTCCCGGGAGGCCAGGGAGCCCAGCAGGTCACCGACCAGGCGCAGGACCTCCTCGTCCTGCCCAGTCAGGCCGTTGAGACCGGCCCGGATGGCCACACCGGCCGGGCCGGGAGCCACGAACGGCGCCGCCACATCACGCAACCCGCCCATCCCCGCCCCCACTCGATGCCGAAGGTCCCACCACCACAACCAACGAGGATCTCTCGCAAAGGTCACGCATTCGACACAAGAACTCTCGTTCCCCGTCAAAGCTCCTCACGCGTTCACCAATGCTCACTCATGCACGCCAGAACACGCCCAGGTGCGCTGAATTGGCAGCAGCTCCCAACCCCTGCCGGACCAACGCCTCAACCGCCAGCGTGACCAGGCCCCGGCCCGTCCACGCGGGGTGGAGCCAGTACCCGATGTCGAGCCCGCCGGGACCGATCCGGCGCATGAGCCCGCAGGCGCCGATCACCGCGCCCTCCGTGATGATGGCGTAGCCGTAGGACTCGCCCGCCTCCCACTCCCGCTCGCTGCGCTCCAGGTACGCGGCCGTCCGCTGCCGCTCCTGGACGGCGGCCCAGGGCATCCACAGCTTGAGGTGATCAAGCGATTCCTCGATCGCCCGACGCAGGGGATCGAGATCGCTCATGCGCCAACGGCGCAGTTCGACGTGGCCGCTGCGGAGCGTTTCGGCAGGGTGTCCCATGCCCGAGGATGCCGCCTCGGGCCACTTTGTCCGGCAACGCATTTAAGAGGACGCTGGGTCTACCCCCCGCAGGCGACGGATCCTGTCTCGGACTGCTACCTACCGCTGAGGGCAGGGGATCTCAGGCCGTGTGCGGTGAGGGCTGCAGGCGATCAGGCACACCGACAGGAAGCGCTGCCCTGTCAGATACCAGCCGCCGGCCACATCCTGTCCTGCGACGACAGCCTCGGCTGTGGCTGCGATCCTCGCGGACAGTGCCTCGGGGGTGCGGTCATGGTCCGATGCGAACGACGGCGCGTGATTCTGGGCCTGGGTGACGAACCAGGCGACTGCCTCTTCGGGGGCGGTCCAAGTCCCCCGGATGAAAGAGCGGGGCTTCAGTAACCAGTGCGCCAGCTCCAACGGGACGACTCGGGCACCGGTGAAGTCGGGGTGCATGGGCCGTCTGGGGCCGTCCTTGAGGAGGTCGTGTCCGGAACCGAGCCAGGTGTAACCGTGATGGTGCATGTCTCGCCTTCGCTGATGGCAGTGGGCCGACCTGGTCGGTGCGGCCCACCGCCTATCGGTTATCGACGGCCGCAGCCGTCACCGTCACCGCAGCCGCCGCCCGAAGGGGGCGTGGGTTCGTCGGTGTCGGGCGCGGTGTCGCCGCCGTCCGGGTCCTGCCGTAAGACGGCCTTGAGCCTGACGATCTGCATCGGGAAGGTCCCTCTTCTGCGCTGTCGGCGCGGAGGCTTTCCCTGCGCCGCCGTGCATGTGCGCCCGTTCCGGCAGGGCTCGACCTGCCAGGGCTCCGGTCCGGCCGGAACGGGAGTTTCAGCGGTATGACCCCACGACCCGGGTTGGCCTCATGGCGCGTGGGATCTTCACTCCTCATCCGCCGTCGTGCCTGTAGCGGTGACATGACGTTAGGAGTCGCCCTCGATGTGGCTCAATGAAATTGCATCGAATTGCATGCCGCTTTAGCCCAGTGCACTCTTGACCTGAAGGCACGGATCTGACGTGATACTCATGCATGCCCATGCAACTCAGTTGGCAGGGAGAGACCATGGCTCTGACGTTTGTAGGGATCGACCCCAACACGGGCGACGGTGAGTGTCCGACGGTGTGGGTGGACAAGGATGCCGATGAGATCGTCATCCAGGGATGGAAAGCAGGCGAGACCATGCAGGCCGAGTGTCTGCGTACTGGCGCCATCCCCGAGACCGAGGCAGTGGTACGGATTCCGGCGCGGATGGCGCCCATCCTGAGGGAGGCGTGCGATGCCATCGAACGTACCGAGCTTCGCTGAGCTGTTCCGCGACTGCGAACGGTCGGCCGTCCACCTGGAGATGCGGGACGCCTACGCCGTGGACTACGAGGAGTCCGGCTTCACGGCATGGCGGCAGGGGCACCGGCTCAACCCGGACGACCGGGCTTCCTGGTGGCGCCCATGGCTCGATCTGGTCGCCGGGACGGCCGCCCGCGGTGTGGTCATCCGGCGTGCTCGCATCGTCTCGGAGCCGGTGAGCGAGTACATCCGCTTCGAGCACAGCGGCACCTTCACCAATGTCGCTGCCGGTGAGCAAGTGCGCTGGTTGCCCCGTCGTCGCGCCTCGGACCTGGCCCTGCCCGGCAACGACTTCTGGCTTTACGACGACAAGCTGATCCGGTTCAATCACTTCACCGGCGACGGGGCCTCCGCCGGTGGCGAGATGGTCGACGAGCCGGCCGTGGTGAAGCTCTGCTCAGCTGCCTTCGAGGCAGTCTGGGAACGGGCCACGCCCCACGACGAATACGAACTCTGACAGCGGCGATCGGACGAACAAAGCCACCTCATGCCCAAGTCCCCCTCCTCCAGTGCCCAGGCCGCCCGCGAAGCCGTTGCCGCGCGGCTGCGGGAGCTTCGGCTGGACGCCGGGGTCACTGGGCGCGAGGTGGCCCTCCGGGCCGGGTGGCACCCGGCCAAGTCCTCACGGATCGAGAACGCGCGGACACCGCCGTCGGACGCCGATATCCGGGCGTGGTGCACGGCCTGTGGCGCCGAGGACCAAGTGGCCGACCTCATCGCCCAGTCGCGCACCGCCAACTCCATGTGGGTGGAGTGGCGCCGTAAACAGCGGACCGGGCTGCGCAGGCTCCAGGAGTCATACAACGAGCTGTTCGAGCAGACGCGAATGTTCCGCGTGTACTCCTCCACGCTCGTGCCCGGTCTGGTCCAGACTGAGGGGTATGCCACGGCGCTGCTCACGTCCATCACCGAGTTCCGTCAGATCCCCGACGACGTGGCTGAGGCCGTCCAGGCGCGCTTGGCTCGTTCCCGCGTGCTGCACGAGGGGGACCATCGATTCACCCTGCTCGTCGAGGAAGAGGTCCTGCGCCACCAGATCGGAGACGCCGAGACCATGGCCGGGCAGCTCGGATATCTCCTGACGGTGGGGGCGCTGCCCTCGGTCTCGTTGGGGATCATCCCGTTCACGGCGCGGTCACGGCCCGCTTGGCCGCTTGAGACGTTCCACATGTACGACGACGAGTTGGTGTCCGTCGAGCTGCTGTCCGCGAGGGTGAGCGTTACGCAGCCCAGCGAGGTGGGGCTCTACCGGAAGGTGTTCGGCGAGCTGTCGGAACTGGCCGTCTACGGGGCGGCGGCCCGGGCGTTGATCACCGAGGCCATCGGGGCGCTGGAAGGGTCATGAGCCCGTCCCGTTGACCTGGAACCACACCGCCTTGCCGGGGCCCGGCCCGTGGTGGCAGACGCCCCAGTCGGTGGCGGAACTGCCGATGATGAGCAGTCCCCGGCCGTTCTCGGCGTCGGTCGCGTTGCCGGCGAGGGTGCGTTGCGCGGGCAGGCCGGGAGCGTCGTCGCTGACGAGGACGCGGAGGGTGCCGTATGCGCCCCACTCGGCGTAGAGGGTGACGGGTGCCGAGCAGCCGCTGTTCCGGCAGGCGTTGACCGCGTTGGTGACCGCCTCCGAGGTGAGGAGGAGGGCGGTGTCGGTGAGGTCGGTGCGGTTGGCGGTGCGCAGGGCGGTGCGGACGGCCTCGCGGGCGGTGCGGACCCAGCCGGGGTCGGGCGGGAAGACGAGGGAGAAGTCGGCACGGGGGAGCGCGTGGCTCATGGGTGTTGCCTCCTTCGGCCAACGGCCGTTGGGCGGACGCCGGTTGGGCGATTCGTCTTTGACGGTAGAGAAGTCGGTTTAGCTAGCGCAACTTAATGTCGGAAATTCCCTCTCTCGAGTGGACCGGTTGTCCCAAAGGCGGGCAGACTGCGCGTGATTCACGAAGGGAGTCGCACGATGGGGCTGCGGGCCAACCCGACCCAACGGCAACGACGGCTGGGCGAGGAGCTACGGAAGCTGCGCGAGGCGAGTGGGTTGTCCGCGACGGAGGCGGGAGCCCATGCGGGGCTCGGACGAGCGCACATGAGCCACATCGAGACGGGGCGCACGGCCATTCCGGAAGAGAAACTTCGGGCACTGGCGAAGGCGTACGGTTGCACAAGCCATCCTCTGGTTGAGGGGCTGTGCGAGATGAGTCGGGCCACGGGGCGGGGATGGTGGTCGGCCTACAAGGACAGCCACAACGCTCGGGCCCTCGACCTGGCGGAGCTGGAAGCAGGCGCCGCGGCGCACCGCTCTTTCCAGTGGATGTACGTGCCGGGTCTGCTCCAGACCGCCGACTACATGCGTTGTCTCTTCGAGGGCGGTCAACCGGACGGTCCCGGCGCCATCGCCAAGTACGCCGAGTTCCGGCAGCGGCGGCAACAGGTACTCACCGACGGGCAGCCGCTTCACGCGATTGTCCACGAAGCTGCCCTGCTGATGAAGTTCGTACCTGACGACGTCATGCGCCGTCAGATCGAGCACCTTGTCAAGGTGGCCGAGCTGCCTCACGTACGCATTCAACTACTGCCGTTCAAGGCGGACATCAACTCGGCGACCCCGGGCACTCCCTTCACCATTCTGGACAGCCGGGTGCCGGAGCTGAGCACGGTCTACGTGGAGCATCCGGTCTCGTCCGTGTTCCTCGGCGACCGGGAGCATCTTGACCAGTACGACTCGGCCTTCGAGCATCTGAGTGCGGCAGCCCTGCCGCCCATTGCCCTCCGAGGCGAACGCGAGTCTCATACGAAGAGGGACTCACTCCAGCTCATCCAGCACCTGCTGTACACCTTGTGAAGGGAACCCGGTCCATGCCGTCGTGGCGGAAATCGAGCTTCAGCAGCGGTCAAGCCAGCGCCGAATGCGTCGAGGTCGCGGCCGAGGCCCAAGGTCTCATACTCCTGCGCGAGAGCGACGACCCGGCGGTCGTCATCGCCACGGACCCCGCCCGGTGGGCGGCCTTCGTGCGGGGGGTCAAGCAGGGGGACTTCGACCACCTCGCGTAAGGGTGACTCAGGCCCGCCTCCTCACGCGCGGGAGCAGTTTCCGGATCGCCGGCCAGGCCACGATCAGCAGGATCACCACGTACACGGTCACCGCGAAGGGCGTGTTGACCAGGCCCGTGATGCTGCCGTCGCTGATCTGGAGCGCGCGCCGGAGCTGGAGTTCCGCGCCGGGGCCGAGGATGACGCCGATGACGGCGGGCAGTACGGGGAGGCCGTAGCGCCGCATGAGCAGGCCCAGCAGGCCGATGATGAGCAGGATGACCAGGTCCAGCGGCTCGCCGCCGACCGCGTACGCGCCGACGGCCGCGAAGAAGAGGATGCCCGCGTACAGGTAGGGCCGGGGGATGCGGAGCAGCTTGGCCCAGACCGGGGCCAGCGGCAGGTTGAGGACGATCAGCAGGCCCATGGCGATGAAGAGCGAGGCGATCAGCCCCCAGACCAGGTCCGGTTCGCGCTCGAAGAGCAGCGGTCCTGGCTGGATCCCGTACTGCTGGAACGCGGCCAGCATCACCGCGGCGACGGCCGTGGTGGGCAGGCCGAGCGTGAGCATCGAGACGAGCGTGCCCGCGGCCGACGCGGAGGCCGCCGACTCGGGGCCCGCGACGCCCTCGATGGCGCCCTTGCCGAACTCGTCGCGGTGCTTGGAGAGCCGTTTCTCGGTCACGTAGGAGAGGAACGTGGGGATCTCGGCGCCGCCCGCGGGGATGGCGCCGAAGGGGAAGCCGATCGCGGGGCCGCGCAGCCAGGGGCGCCAGGTGCGGCGCAGTTCGGCCTTGCCGAGCCAGGGGCGGCCGACGGGGATGGGCCGGTCGGGGCGGGTCCGCAGGTGCAGCGCCACCCACAGCGCCTCGCCGATGGCGAAGAGCCCGACGGCGACGATCACGACGTCGATGCCGTCGGCGAGCTGGAGCGAGCCGAAGGTGAGCCGCTGCTGTCCGGTGAGCCGGTCCAGACCGACGAGACCGAGGGTGAGGCCGATGAGGAGCGAGGCGAAGCCGCGGATGCGGGAGCTGCCGAGGACGGAGGTCACGGCGACGAACGCCAGGACCATGATGGCGAAGTAGTCGGGGGCGCCGATGTCGACGGCGAGGTCGGCGACGGTCGGGGCGAGGAAGACCAGCAGGATCGTGCCGATCATGCCGCCCGCGAAGTGCCCGATGGCGGCCGCGGCGAGGGCCTGCGCGCCGCGCCCGGACTTGGCCATGGGATGGCCTTCCATGGCGGCGACCACGGCCGCCGTCTCACCCGGGGTGTTGAGCAGGATGGACGTGGTGGAGCCGCCGAACATGCCGCCGTAGTAGATGCCCGCGAACATGATGAACGCGGCCGTGGGGTCCAGCCCGTACGTGACGGGCAGCAGCAGCGCGACCGCCATCGCCGGGCCGATGCCGGGCAGGACGCCGATCGCGGTGCCGAGCAGCACGCCGACGGCCGCCCACAGCAGGTTGAGGGGGGAGAGGGCGGTGCCGAAGCCGTCGAGGAGGGAGTTCAGGGAATCCATCGGTCAGAGCACCCCCATGAGCGGCCCGCCGGGCAGCGGCACCGCGAGCAGCCGGTCGAAGACGAAGAACGTGACCACGGACAGCACGGCCGCGACGATCGGGTCACGCGAGAAGGAGCGGCTGCCCAGCGCGTACGCGGAGCCCCAGAAGAGCAGCGCGCCGGAGATCGGGAAGCCGAGGGGTTGGATGAGGACGGCGTTGCCGAGGAAGACCCCGGCGAGGAGGAGCACGGTGCGCCAGTCGCCGGGCGCGCTCAGATCGATGTCCTCGCCGCCCTCGGCCTCGCCGCGGCCGCCCCGCAGGACGTCGACGGCGAGCAGGACGGCGACCAGCAGGAGCCCGGCGCCGACGACGACGGGCACGGTCTTGGGACCGACCGGGCCGCGCTGCGCGAAGCTGGCGTCCATGGTGAGGGCGTCGCCGAGGACGAGGACGCCGAGGATCAGCAGCAGCGCGCAGACGCCGAGTTCGGAGCGGCCGCGCAGGCGTTCCGCGAGACCGGTGGGGGGCGTGGGGTCGGGTGCGGCACTCAAAGTCCCAGCTCCTTCAGCACGGTGTCCACGCGCTTGTCCTGCGCGGCGAGGAAGCGCCCGAAGTCCTCGCCCGGCATATAGGCGTCGGTCCATTGGTTGCGCTTGACGGCGTCCTTCCACTCCTGGGAGGCGTGGAGCTTGGCGATCAGGCCGGTGAGCTTGTCGCGTTCGCTGTCGCTCAGGCCGGGCGGGGCGACGATGCCGCGCCAGTTGGTGAACGTCACGTCCAGCCCGGACTCCTTGAGCGTGGGCGCGTCGAGTCCCTTCGGCCGCTCGGCGCTGGTGACCGCGAGCACCCGCAGATCGCCGGACTTGATCTGGTCCAGGTATTCGCCGATGCCGGAGACGCCGAAGGCGACCTTGCCGCCGAGGACGGAGGCCAGCAGCTCGCCGCCGCCGTCGTAGGCGATGTAGTTGACGCTCTTCGGGGCGATCCCGGCGGCCTTGGCCATGAGCATGGGGGCCATGTGGTCAGGGCCGCCGGGCGAGGAGCCGCCGCCCACCGGGAGGGCGTGCGGCTTCTTGCGCCAGTCCGCGAGGAGCTGGTCGAAGGTCCGGTACTTGGAGTTCTTGGCGACGACCACGATGTCCGGCTCCTCGGTGAGCCGGGCGATGGGGGTGGTGTCGGCGAGCGAGGAGGGCGCGTGGTTGGTGTGGACGGCGCCGACGACGCCCAGCCCCATCGACATCGCGAGCTTGCCGTTGCCGCGCTCGGCGACCAGCTGGCTCAGGCCGACGGTGCCGCCGGCGCCGGGGAGGTTGAAGACCTCGATGTTGTCGGCGAGGTCGGCGTCCTCGGCGCTCTTGGCGGCCGTACGGGCGGTGATGTCGTAGCCGCCGCCGGGAGTGTTGGGCACCATGAAGCGCAGGCCCGGAATGTGGGTGCCGCCCGCGGAGCCGTCCCCGGAGCTGATCAGTGGCGGCGCGAGGAGGACGAGCAGGGCCGCCGAGAGCACGGCGAGCGGGGTACGCAGGGCAGGACGCAGCGGCAGGCTCGGACGCTGTCGCACCTGGTGACACCACCTTTCGGACTTGCCTGTGAGGTGCGCCACATGTTGCCTATGGGTTACCGGGCTGTCTCTCTTCCGGTAGTAAAGGACGTTGTGGTCGTTGAGTTCGCGGCGTGATCGCGGGCCTGAACGCGGGAAAGGGGCCGGCCGGTGACGACAGTGCTGGTCGTCGAGGACGACTTCATGGTGGCCAAGCTGCACAGCCGCTTCGTGGCCGCCACGGAGGGCTTCACGGTGGCCGGGGTCGCGCACACCGGGGCCGAGGCGCTGCGCGCCGCCGAGGAGCTCCGCCCCGACCTGGTGCTCCTCGATGTCTACCTGCCGGACATGGACGGCATCAGCGTGCTGCGCGAGCTGCGCGCGAAGGCGGAGGACGGCGGCCACCATGTGGACGCCCTGTTCGTGACCGCCGCCAAGGACGCCCATGTGGTGCGCGAGGCGCTGCGCGCGGGGGCGCTGCACTACCTCATCAAGCCGTTCGACCGGGCCGCGCTCCGGGACCAGTTGCGGCACGCGGCGGCCCTGCGTGCCCGCCTCGACACCCTCGGCGAGGCGCGCCAGGAGGACGTGGACCAGATCTTCGGCGGCCGCCCGCGAGCCTCCCGCGAGCTGCCCAAGGGGCTGGCCCCGCACACCGCCGACCTCGTGGAGCGGACCCTGCGGGCCCACGCCGACGGGCTGTCCGCCGCCGAATGCGCCGAGGCGGGCGCCTTTTCGCGGGTGAGCGCGCGCCGCTACCTGGAGTACTTCGTCGATACGGGCCAGGCCGAGGTCACCCTGCGCTACGGCGGCACGGGCCGCCCCGAGCACCGCTACCGCTGGATCGCCTGATGTCCGTACATGGGGGGCGTGTTCGCCGGGTATAGCGGGGGAAGGGCGAGCCACGGGGGGCACGATGGGGAGCGGCCTGTACAACCTCGATCGCGTCATGGACACGCTGGCTCCGGCGCTGCTCGGGATGCCGCCGGGCGGCGGGCCGTGGGAGAAGCGGCGGTTCCCGGCGGGCGAGCCCGTGGTGGAGGTCGTCGGTGGCCGGGCCACCGGCAGGACGGCGCTGCTGGACGCCCTGTACGACGGCTACCACGCAGCGGTGCCCACGGCCCGGGTGGATCTGGCGGACGCCCCGTACTCGGCGGACGACCAGGGCGACCGCGCCCGGCTGGACACCGCGCACGCGTCGCCGGTGACCAACCTGCTCTTCACCGTCTCCCACCAGCTCGGCTACGAGCGCGACGGCACCAGGCACACCCTGACCTTCCCGCGGCTCTCGCCCGCGCTGCTGGTGATCAGCGCCTGGCGCCCCGAGGCCCGGGACCGCGACGAGGTGCAGCCGCCCGACCTGGTGGCGGCCGAGGAGGAGTTGGGGGAGCTCCTCGCCCAGCGGAACCCCGACGCACAGGCGCGCAAGGTGGTGGTCGGGCGGTGGCTGAACGCGCTGGGCGGGGTCGTGGCGGGGCTGCTGCCCGGGGTGCCGGGGCTCCAGGAGGTGCTGAGCGCGGCCACCGACACCCTCCTCGCCCGCGGCGACGACGGCCGCCACGGCTCGTCGTGGTGGCACTCCCACCTGGACCGTATCGACGGTGACACCACGCAGCGGCTGTTCGCGCTGGTCCGGAAGTTCCGCAGAGGGGGAGCGGACCGGGCCGAGGTGGAGGCCGATCTGATCGCCGCCCTGCTGGCGGACATCGACGGCGCGTACGGCCTCTGGAAGCGCAGGACCCAGCATCCGTCGCTGATCCTGCTGGACAACGTGGACGAGGCGCTGCGGGAGCGCTTCCTCGACCCGTTCGTCGCGCGCTACGCGCGGGACAGCCGGGAGTGGCGCGGGCGCGGGCGCATCATGCTGCCCGTCGTCTTCGCCACCTCGCTCGGGGACGGCTCCGCCGCTCGCGCCCTCACCACCGACGCGCCCCCGTGGACGAAGCCGGAGCGGTGCCCGCCGGAGGCGTGGCTGCTGCGGCTCGGCATCCCCCGGGTCGGCGACGCGGAGATCCGTACGATGCTCGGCGACGCCGTCACGTACCCGCCGTCGCTGCCCGCCGTGATCGCCCGGCTCAGCGGCGGGCGCACGGGCGACGCCCTGGCGCTCGCCGGGGCGGCGACGGCACGGCTGCGCGAGTCCGGCCCCTTCGCCCTCGACCAGTTGCTGTCCCTTCCGTGGCCCGGCACGGACGAACCCGTGGGCGCGCGGCTGGTGGCGCGGCTGCTGCCCGACGGGGGCGTACGGGAGGAGGGCTTGCGGATCGCGCCCGCGCTGGACGCGGAGGCCGCGGCGCGGCTGCTGCGGGCCGACCGGGCGGCGCTGCCCGGCCTCAGCCCCGATCTGCGCGTCAGACGGCTGCGGGACGCCACCCTGGAGCGGCCGCACTGGGACCACCGCCCCTGGCCGGTGCCGCACCCCGGGAAGCCGCCGCTGATCACCGACCGGGCGCTGCGCGCGCTGCTGCTGCACAGCGTGAGAACCGGGGCCGACGAGGCGTCCTGGACCAGCCTGCACGCCGTGGCGGCCGCCCGCTACAACGACGGCGATGTGCGGGCCCGCGACTCGGACCGGCACGATCCGCGCTATCTGCACCACGCGCTCGCCCAGGGCCGCATCGACACCCTGGTGGTGCGGGCGCTGCACCACCGCTATCTGCACCGCGCCCCCGCCGAGTGGCTGAGCGATCTCAACCTCATCGCGGCCGCGCCCCCGGCATGGGCCGGTTTCGCCCCCGAGGATCCGCCCACGGACGGCGTGCCCGACTGCGCGTCCTGCGCGTCCGGCGGCGATCAGCGCGTCCACGCCGCGATCCGGCGGCTGCTGGCCCTCGTCTGGCGGCTGTCCGGGCCGCTGTCGGCGGTGCCGTCGGGCCACCGGGACACCGACCTGGTGCAGGTGCGGACCGCGCTGGAGGCGCTGTGCACCGAGTACGGCAACAGCCCGCGCCGCGAGCGGGCGTACAACGCGTACGTCGACGCCATCGCGGACGGCGGCTGGATCGACGCCCTGGTCAGCGGGGTGCAGGCCCCTGATCTTCCAGTCAAGGGGAGTAGCCGATGACCCATTCCGTGACCCATTCCGTGACCCGTGCCCTGACCCGTCCCCTCAGAGCCGTCCGGAACTGGCACTCCGCCCTTCCGCCGATCCGCCGGGTGCTGAACTGGCTCCTGGTGGGGCTGGTCGTGGGCGGGCTCGTGGCGGTGGGCGTCGTCACGCTGACGCCCGACCGCTCGTGCGGCGCCGGGGTCGACAAGCGCGCGGGCGACGACGAGTGCACGGGCGTCACCGACGGCGGCCACGCCTTCATGGCCGAACTGGGCCCGGTGTCGGACCGCATCAAGGCCGAGAACACGAAGGTCACCAGGAGCGGCAAGGCGTACGCCACCATCGCGCTGATGATCCCCATGACGTTCACCAAGGACGACGTGGCGGAGCGGGCCCAGGTGGTACGGGAGGTCCAGGGCGCCTATCTCGCCCAGTACCGGGCGAACCACGAGAGCGGCGACGAACCCGCGATCCGGCTGGTGCTCGCCAACCCCGGCCGCGACATGACGCGTTGGAAGGAGGTGTCGGACCAGCTCGCCGGGATGGCGCACTCGGGCAGGGACCGGCTGCGCGCGGTCTTCGGGTTCAACCTCAGCGTCACCCGCACCGAGCAGACCATCGCCTATCTGACCAGGAAGAAGGGCATCGCGGTGGTCGGCGGGCCGATCACCGCGGACGACCTGGGCAACGACCGTGGGAACCCCCGGAGATACCCGGGCCTGGCGAAGGTCGTGCCGTCCAACCGTGACCAGGCCAAGGCGCTCACCCACCACCTGAAGGTGCGTCCGCGGGACACCTTCCTGGTGGAGGACACCCACGCGGACGACCTCTACGCGCGATCGCTGCGCGCCGCCTTCCGCGCGGAGACGAAGGGAACGCCGTACTCCGAGCAGTACGACTCGTCGAAGGCCATCCCGAACGACTTCGTCCAGATGGTCAACAACCTCTGTGACTCCCGCGCCACCACGGTCTACTTCTCCGGCCGCCCGCCCGCGCTCGCCCAGCTGATCAGGGCGCTGGGCAAGCGCGGCTGCGCGGACCAGCGCTACCGCGTGGTCACGGTCTCGGGAGCGTCGACGCTGGCGTACGACCCCTCGATGGACTGGGGCGCGTTCTCGTACGGCGCCGGGCTGACCGTCGAGTACGCGACCATCACCCACGAGAGCGCCTGGACCACGGGCAACCCGCCCGGGACGGGCGGTTCCGCGGCCGACTTCCGGGCCCTCAGCACGCTCGTCGGCGGTGGCGACAAGGCCTCCGCGGCCGGTGACATCGGCCCGACCGGGCTCGCCGACGGCCGGACGATCACGACCTACGACTCCGCCACGACGGCCATCGCGGGCATCCGCAACCGCACCACCACCAAGGGGCAGGTGCCGGACCTGGACTCCATCGCGGCGGCGTGGCCGCGGCTGCACGGGGACCAGATGGTGCGCGGGGCGAGCGGCTGGATCTGCCTCAACGGCTATGGCACGCCGTACGACAAGGCGGTGGCCATCGTGCGGCTGTCGCCCAGGAAGGACCGGCACATCGAGTTCGAGAAGCTCGCCTGGCCGGACGGCCACCCGCCCGCCGAACAGTGCACAGCCGCACCGGACTGAGATGGCGCTTCACGGCGCGCGCAGATAGTTGTAGACCGTGGCGCGGGAGACGCCGAGGAGTTCGGTGACGACCTGCACCGAGTGCTTGACCTGGAGGAAGCCACGGGTCTGGAGGGAGCGGACGAGTTCCTTCTTGGCAGCGGTGCCCAGGCCGCGCGGGGTGTGGCCGCGGGCGGCGGCGAACTCCTCGACCACGGTGCGCAGTTCGGTGACCGTACGGGCCCGCAAGGTCTCCATGAGGGGCTGTTCCTGATCGTCGGTGCGCACCAGGTTGGTGAGGCTGCGGGCGACGCTGGCGAAGAGGGAGACGTCCAGGTTGAGGCAGATGGCGGCGACGTAGGTGCCCGCGCTGTTCTTGATGCCGATGGAGGTGCTCTTGGCCGGGCGGCCGTCCGGGAAGCGGTTGGCGTAGTTCTGGACGATGCCGGGGAAATCGCAGTCCTCGATGCGGGCGAGGCCGAGTTCGGTGGCCGGGTCGCCGACCGACCGGCCGGAGAGATTGGACTCGATGGCGCGGATGGCCTGGTCGGGGCGGCGCAGATCGTGCAGCACCACCTCGCACAGGCCGGGGAACATCCGGCCGATGGCGGTGACGATCTTCTCGGCCTCGCGCAGCAGCAGTTCGTCCTCGGCGCTGCCGCGTGGCTCCTCGTCGGCCGTTTCGGTCATCGTGGGCCCTCCGGGCCGAACAGGGCGCCCATCGTCGTCGCCGCCTTCAGCCCCGAGCCGGTCAGCAGGACGACGGTGGTCTCCCCGGGGCGGATCGCGCCGCGGGCCCGGAAGACGTCGATCGCCGCGGCCGCGGTCGCGCTGGTCGGCTCGGCGTACAGGCCTGTCGCGGCCAGCCTGCGGACCGCGGCGACGATGGCGTCCTCGGGGATGGCGGCCATGTCGCCGTCCGAGCGGCGGATCGCGCTCACCACCTCCGGCAGCCGGACGGGTTCGCGGATGGCCGTGCCCTCGGCGATGGTCGGGGAGAAGGCGGGGGCGGCCGACTCGCCGTGGAACGCGGCGTGGATGGGGGCGCAGTTGGCGGGCTGGGCGACCAGCAGCCGTGGCCGCCGGGCGATCTGGCCCGCGGCCAGCAGCTCGCCGAAGCCGAGGTCGCAGCCGAGCACGGTGGACCCGGCACCGGCCACGGTCACCACGGCGTCGGGGGCGGTGAAGCCGAGGTCCTCCCACAGCTCGTACGCGAGGGTCTTGGTCCCCTGGAGGAAGAAGGGGTGCCAGTTGTGGCTCGCGTAGTACGTGGCGGCCGACTGGCGCAGCGCCTCGGCGGCGGTGGCGTCCCGGTCGCCGGGCACCAGCTGGATGTCGGCGCCGTACGCCCGGCTCTGGAGCACCTTCGCGGGGGAGGTCGACTCCGGGACGAGGATCCGGGCCCCGATCCCGGCGGCGGCGCAGTACGCGGCGACGGAGGCACCGCCGTTGCCGGAGCTGTCCTCGATGACCTCGCGGACGCCCCGCTGGGCCAGCAGGGAGATCATCACGCTGGTGCCGCGGTCCTTGAAGCTGCCGGTGGGGCTGAACCACTCCAGCTTGAAGCGCACCCGACCCTCGCCCCAGTCCTTTTCGACCAGTGGCGTGCATCCTTCACCCAAGGACACCGGGGCGTCGATGCGCACCGGGAGGGCCGCTCGGTAGCGCCACAGCGACCGGGCCCCGGTGTCCACCTGCGCGGGGGTGATGCCGGGCAGTGCGGAGACGGTGAGGGGCGCGCCGTCGTCGCCGCACCAGCGCGGCTCGTCGATCGGATACGAGGCGCCGGAGCGCTCGTCGACGTAATGTGGGTCAGCTCGCACCTTGGACATTCTGTGTAGTTGTATAACCATCGTCAAGGTCCCGGAAGGCGACTCAAGCCAGGAGCAAGCCGGGATCAAGATGCGCTCAAGCGGTCGCTCAAGCGGTCGCGACGTGCGCGAACAGCCGTTCCACCACCACCGCCACCCCGTCCTCGTCGTTGCGCGGCGCCACCTCGTCGGCCAGTGCGATCAGGTCCGGGTGGGCGTTGCCCATCGCGACCCCGTGCCCCGCCCAGCCCAGCAGCGGAATGTCGTTCGGCATGTCGCCGAAGGCGATCGTGTCCGCGGGGGCGAACCCCATCCGCTCCGCGGCCAGTCCCAGCCCCACCGCCTTGGTGATCCCCGCGGGCAGCACCTCGATCATGCCCTTCTCCGAGTGGGTCACCGACACCTCGCCCGCACCCGCCAGCGCCGCGGCCGCCGCGACCCGGTCGTCGGCCACCGACCGGTGGCGCATCAGCACCTTCTCGATCGGCCGCGCCCACAGCGCCTCCCGGTCCGCCATCGCGTCCCAGCCCGGCCGCCGCCCGTCGGCGAACCCGGCCGTGACCACGAAGCGGTTCTCCGGCGCCGCGGTCACCACGGCCAGCTCCAGCGGGCCCGCGGCCAGCGCCTCCTCGGTGCGCGCCACCACCGACCGGGCCAGGTCGCGGTCGAGCGCGGCCGAGACCAGCAGCCGGTCCGCGGTCGCGTCGTACAGCTGCGCGCCCTGCCCGCACACCGCGAGCCCCTGGTAGCCGATCGCCACCAGGAACTCCCGGCAGGACGCGGCCGGGCGGCCGGTGACGACCAGATGCCGGGCCCCGGCGCGGCCCGCGGCGGCCAGCGCGGCACGGGTGCGCTGCGAGACCGTCAGATCGCCGCGCAGCAGGGTGCCGTCGAGGTCGGTGGCCACCAGCCGGAAGGGCGGCCCGGCGGCGCGGGGGCGGGGGAGTAAGGCTCCGGGGGCGGGAGTGGCAGAAGCGCCAGATGTGGCGTCGGCGATGTACACGGTGCATCAGAATGGCGGGTCGGCCGGGGCCGATCAAACCGTGCAGGCAGGCGCCGATCAGGCCGGGCAGGCAGACGCCCCCTAGGCCGTACGCAGCTCGCGCTCGGGCGCCCGCCGCCGCCCGGCCACCTGCTTCGGCAGCCGGTACGGCAGCGCCCCGTACCAGGCGTACGACAGCCCGAAGCCGAAGGACAGGCAGATGATGCCGCCGACCGCGTCCATCCAGAAGTGGTTCGCCGTCGCGACGATCACCAGCAGCGTCGCCGTCGGGTACAGCAGGCCCAGGACCCGCACCCACACCGGGCGGGCCAGGGTGGCGATGGTGAGGCCGCACCACAGCGACCAGCCGATGTGCATCGAGGGCATCGCCGCGTACTGGTTGGACATGGTGGCCAGGTTCCCCGAGGCCATCGAGCCCCAGGTGTGGTGCACCACGACCGTGTCGATGAAGTGCCCGCCGTGCATGAGCCGGGGCGGGGCCAGCGGGAAGAGGTAATAGCCGAGCAGGGCCACGCCGGTGGTCGCGAAGAGGGCCAGCCGGATGGCGGCGTAGCGGCCCGGGTGCCAGTGGTAGAGCCACACCAGCACGCTGAGCGTCACGATGAAGTGCAGCGTGGCGTAGTAGTAGTTCATGCCGACGATGAGCCAGCTGATCGAGTCGCTCGCATGGTTGACACCGCGTTCGAAGGCCATCCCGAGCCGGTGCTCCCAGTCCCAGATCCAGCCCGCGTTGCGCAGCGCCTCGGCGCGCTGCTCCGGGACGGCGTTGCGGATCAACGAGTACGTCCAGTAGCTGACCGCGAGCAGGACGATCTCGAACCAGAGCCGGGGCCGCCGCGGCGTCCGCAGCCGGTCCATCGCGGTCCGAGAAGTCGCTTCACCCATAGGGCAACAGTCTGCCAGAGATGTCCGATACGGGGTGTGCTTATGTCCCGTTACGGGCGGGCGCCGTGCGCCGCGGCGGTGGACCCGCGGACCACCAGTTCGGGCAGGAAGACGAACTCGCTGGGCGGCGCCGGGGTGCCGCCGATCTCCTCCAGCAGCGCCCGCACCGCCGCCTGCCCCATCGACTGCACCGGTTTGCGGATGGTGGTCAGCGGCGGGTCGGTGAAGGCGATCAGCGGGGAGTCGTCGAAGCCCACCACGGAGACGTCCTGAGGAACCCGCAGCTCCCGCCGCCGGGCCGCGCGTATGGCGCCCAGCGCCATCATGTCGCTCGCGCACACCACCGCCGTACAGCCCCGGTCGATCAGCGCGCCCGCCGCCGCCTGACCGCCCTCCAGGGTGTACAGCGAATGCTGGATCAGCTCCTCGGACTCCTCGGGCGCCACCCCCAGCCGGTCCCGCATCGCGTGCTGGAAGCCCTCGATCTTCCGCAGCACGGGCACGAACCGCTTGGGCCCGAGCGCGAGCCCGATCCGGGTGTGCCCGAGGGAGACCAGATGAGTGACGGCCAGCAGCATCGCCGCCCGGTCGTCGGGGGAGATGAACGGCGCCCGCACCTTCGGCGAGAAGCCGTCCACCAGCACGAACGGCACGCCCTGGCCGCGCAGCTGGTCATAGCGCTGCATATCGGCCGAGGTGTCCGCGTGCAGCCCGGAGACGAAGATGATCCCGGCCACGCCGCGGTCCACCAGCATCTCGGTCAGCTCGTCCTCGGTCGAGCCGCCGGGGGTCTGGGTGGCCAGCACCGGGGTGTAGCCCTGCCGGGTCAGCGCTTGCCCGATCACCTGGGCGAGCGCGGGGAATATCGGGTTCTCCAGCTCGGGCGTGATCAGTCCCACCAGCCCGGCGCTGCGCTGCCGCAGCCGCACCGGCCGCTCGTAGCCGAGGACGTCCAGGGCGGCGAGGACGGACTCGCGGGTGGCCGACGCCACCCCCGGCCTGCCGTTGAGGACGCGGCTGACGGTGGCTTCGCTGACCCCCGCCTGAGCTGCGATGTCAGCAAGCCGTGCGGTCATGGATTGGGACCTTACCGGTCGCATGTCAGATTGCCCACCACACGCAGGATTCGGCGGGAATGCGCACCGTACCGGCGTCGTACGCCAGCGGCGCGGAGGACAGCAGCGCGCGCCCCGGCAGCGGCAGCCGGACCTCCTCCCCCAGGGTGTTGAGCGTGCAGACGAGGCCCGGGCGCGACAGCGCGAGCACCCCCGCCGGGGCGTTGAGCCAGCTCATCGGCCCGTCGCCCAGACCCGGCAGCTCCCGGCGCAGCGCGAGCGCGGCGCGGTACAGCTCCAGGGTGGATTCCGGGTCGCCGGTCTGCGCCTCTACGGACGTGTCGCCCCAGCCGTCGGGCTGCGGCAGCCAGCTGCCGCCGGGCCCGAAGCCGTACGACGGGCCCGAGCGCGACCAGGGGAGCGGCACCCGGCAGCCGTCGCGCCGGCCCTCCTGACCGTCCTGGCCGTCCTGTCCGTCGGCGGAGGTACGGAAGAACGCGGGGTCCTGGCGGGCCTCGTCCGGCAGGTCGACGACCTCGGGGAGGCCCAGCTCCTCGCCCTGGTACAGATACGCCGAACCCGGCAGCGCCAGGGTGAGCAGGGCCGCGGCCCGGGCCCGCCGCAGCCCCTGCCCGGGGCCGTCGTCGGCGTACCGGGTGGTGTGCCGGACCACGTCGTGGTTGGAGAGCACCCAGGTGGTGGGGGCGCCGACCGAGGCGGTGGCGGCCAGCGACTCGTCGATCACCTCGCGCATCGCGGCCGCGTCCCACGGGCACTTGAGGAACTGGAAGTTGAACGCCTGGTGCAGCTCGTCCGGGCGTACGTACAGGGCGAGCCGCTCGGCGCTGGGTGCCCAGGCCTCGGCGACGCCGATCCGCATCCCCGGGTAGGAGTCCAGCAGCCGCCGCCAGCCGCGGTGGATCTCGTGCACCCCGTCCTGGTCGAAGAACGGCAGCACCTGCGAGCCGATCAGCTTGGCCTGTTCGGTGCGGCCGATGTCGGGCAGCCCCGGGGCCTTGACCATGCCGTGGGCGACGTCGATGCGGAATCCGTCCACGCCCAGGTCCAGCCAGAAGCGCAGTACGGAGTCGAACTCCTCGCGGACCTCCGGACAGTCCCAGTTGAGGTCGGGCTGCTCGGGCGCGAACAGGTGGAGGTACCACTCGCCCGGGGTGCCGTCCGGTCCCGTGGTGCGGGTCCAGGCCGGGCCGCCGAAGACGGACTCCCAGTCGTTCGGCGGCAGTTCGCCCCCCGCGCCCCGGCCGGGACGGAAGTGGTACCGCTCGCGGGCCGCCCCCCGAGGCCGGTCCGCGAGCGCGTCGAGGAACCACGGATGGCGGTCCGAGGTGTGGTTCGGGACGACGTCGACGATCACCCGCAGCCCCAGCTCATGGGCGGTGCGCACCAGGTCGTCGGCGTCCTGGAGGGTGCCGAAGAGCGGATCGACGGCGCGGTAGTCCGCCACGTCGTAGCCCCCGTCGGCCTGCGGCGAGGCGTAGAACGGCGTCAGCCAGACGGCGTCCACCCCGAGCCGGGCGAGGTGCGGCAGCCGCTCGCGCGCGCCGCGCAGATCCCCGATGCCGTCGCCGTCGCTGTCGGCGAAGGACCGGACGTACACCTGGTAGATGACGGCGTCCCGCCACCAGGCGGTCCCCTCGGGGGATCGCGCCGGCCCGGCCTGGAGGGAGGTCGTGAGCTCCTGGGTCATGCCGGTGAACGTAACAGCTCTGCAATGTCTTGCGGAAGAGCTTGCAGGGGTGGGGGGCGCCCAAAGGGCGCACTACGGGGTCGTATGGCGCCCTGTCAAGCGCCTGGGCGGCTACCGCGGGGACACGCGGGAGTAACGATCCGGTCCGCTTGCAGAAAACCACCGCAAGTTTTTTCCGGGGGTCTTTCCGGCGCTCCGCGGCGCTGTTACGTTCCTGCGCAATCCGGCGGCCGCCATGGCGCCGCCGGTCGGCTCGGGGAGGGGTTCAGATGCGACATGGCATTGCGGCCACCGCGCTCGTCGCGGTCATCGCGCTCACGGGGACCGCGTGCGGCGGCGGCGACGGGGACGGCGGCGGAAAGGGATCCGACGGCAAGATCTCCGGCACCGTGACCTACTGGGACACCTCGAACGAGGCCGAGAAGGGCACGTACGAGCAGCTCGCGCGCGGCTTCCAGAAGAAGTACCCGGACGTGAAGGTGAACTACGTCAACGTCCCGTTCGGCGAGGCGCTGGCCAAGTTCAAGAACGCCGCCGGTTCCGGCGGCTCCGGCGCGCCCGACGTGCTGCGCGCCGAGGTGGCCTGGACCCAGGACCTCGCCAACATCGGCTACCTCGCCAAGCTGGACGGCACCTCCGCCCTCGCCGACCGGTCCGACTATCTGCCCAAGGCGGCCGCCGGGACGAAGTTCAAGGGCGCGACGTACGGCGTACCGCAGGTCATCGACACCCTCGGCCTCTTCTACAACAAGAAGATGCTGAAGGAGGCCGGGGTGGCGCCGCCCACCAGCTGGGCCGGGCTGAAGGCCGCCGCGAAGAAGATCAAGCAGAAGACCGGGAAGACCGGGCTCTATCTGCGCGGCGACGACGCCTACTGGTATCTGCCCTTCCTCTACGGCGAGGGCGGCGATCTGCTCGACACCGGCGCGAAGAAGGTCACCGTCGACGACGCGCCCGGCGTCAGGGCGTTCGCAACCGCCCG
The DNA here is from genome assembly GCF_052851135.1 of Streptomyces sp. BRA346. Taxonomy (NCBI): domain Bacteria; kingdom Bacillati; phylum Actinomycetota; class Actinomycetes; order Kitasatosporales; family Streptomycetaceae; genus Streptomyces; species Streptomyces sp. BRA346. The sequence goes on from NZ_JAIWIH010000006.1 coordinate 38,357, forward strand.
GGACCTGGTCGCCTCCGGCGCGGCGCAGACCGACGCCACCGACGGCTGGGACACCATGCAGCACGCCATCAAGAACGGCGACGTGGCGATGACCCTCAACGGGCCGTGGGCGATCGAGGACACCCTGGCGGGCAAGGCGTTCAAGGACCCGTCCAACCTCGGCGTGGTCCCCGTCCCCGCCGGCAGCGGCGGCCGGGGCGCCCCGCAGGGCGGCCACAACCTCACCGTCTACGCGGGCTCGAAGAACCTCGACGCCTCCTACGCCTTCGCCCGCTACATGAGCTCGGCCGAGGTGCAGGCGAAGACCACCGAGAAGCTGAGCCTGCTGCCCACCCGCACCTCCGTCTACCGGAACGAGACCGTCGCGGCCAACGCCAATGTGAAGTTCTTCAAGGCCGCCGTCGACAAGGCCGTCGAGCGCCCGTGGATCCCCGAGGGCAACAGCCTCTTCCAGGCGATCCTGGTCCAGTTGCCGAACGTGCTCGCCGGCAGGACGTCGCCGAAGGAGGCCGCCGGGGCGGTCGGGGACGCCTACCGGAAGCTCCTCAAGGGCGACTGGAAGTAGGGCCGGTGACGATGGCTGCCGACACCGTCAGCACGGCGAAACCGCCCGGCCGCATCCGCACCGCGCTGGCCCGCCACTGGTACGCCTGGGCCATGGTCGCGCCCGTCGTGATCGTCCTCGGCCTGATCATCGGCTATCCGCTGGGCCGGGGCGTCTACCTCTCGCTCACGGACGCCGACGAGACCAACGTCGAGCGCACCATCGGGATCAACCACCTCCCCGCCACCTACCGCTTCACCGGCCTCGACAACCTCACCGCGGTCCTGAAGGACGAGGTCTTCCTGGACCGGCTCCTGTGGACCGTCACCTGGACCGTCTCCTGCGTCGCCGTCACCTTCTGCCTCGGCCTCGGCCTCGCCGTGCTGCTGAACCGCCGGTTCGCCGGGCGCGCCGTCTACCGCTCGCTGCTGATCCTGCCCTGGGCGGTGCCCGCCTTCGTCTCCGTCTTCGCCTGGCGGCTGCTCTACAACGAGCGGAACGGCATCCTCAACAAGATCCTCGACGGCGGCGGCATCGACGCCGTGCCCTGGCTGAACGACCCCACCCTGGCCAAGGTCTCGGTGATCGCCGTCAACGTCTGGATCGGGGTGCCGTTCATGCTGGTCGCCCTGCTCGGCGGGCTCCAGTCCATCCCCGGCGAGCGGTACGAGGCCGCCGAGATGGACGGCGCGAGCCCCTGGCAGCGGTTCCGCCACATCACCCTGCCCGGGCTGCGGCCGGTCTCCTCCACCGTGGTCCTGCTCTCCACCATCTGGACCTTCAACATGTTCCCGGTGATCTACCTGCTCACCCGCGGCGGGCCCGGTGACACCACGGAGATCCTGGTGACGTACGCGTACCGGATCTCCTTCGTCAACAGTCCGCGCGACTACGCGGCCGCCTCCGCCTGGGGCGTCTTCATCCTGCTCATCCTCATGCTCTTCGCGGTGGTCTACCGCCGCGCACTCCGCAAGCAGGGAGAGGAGTGACCGCCGTGCGCGACCGGCGACGCGGCCCGCTCGCCTCGATCGGGCTGCACACGACCCTGATCCTCGCCTCGGCCGTCGCGGTCTTCCCGCCGCTGTGGCTGCTGGTGACCTCGTTGAAGCCCAAGGGCGAGGCGTTCAGCACCGATGTGATCAAGGACCCCACGCTGGGGAACTACAGCCATGTGCTGGGCGATACGGAGTTCCCGACCTGGTTCGGCAACTCACTGCTGGTCGTCGGCTGCACGACCGTGCTGGGTGTGTTCATCGCGGCCACCACCGGCTACGCCGTCAGCCGCTTCCGCTTCCCCGGCATGCGGCCGCTGATGTGGCTGCTGCTGGTCACCCAGATGTTCCCGGTGGCGATCCTCATCGTGCCGCTCTACACCATCATGTCGACGCTCGGCTGGCTCAACCAGCCGGTCTCGCTCATCGTCACCTATCTGACGGTGGCCGTGCCGTTCTGCGCGTGGATGATGAAGGGCTACTTCGACACCATCCCGGCCGAGATCGACGAGTCGGGCCGGGTCGACGGGCTGAACCCTTTCGGCGCCTTCTGGCGGCTGGTCGTCCCGCTCGCCAAGCCGGGCATCGCGGTCACCGCCTTCTACACGTTCATCACCGCATGGGCCGAAGTCGCCTACGCGTCCGCCTTCATGACGGGCGAGGAGAACCTGACGCTCGCCGCGGGCCTCCAGACCTTCGTCAACCAGTACACGTCCGACTGGGGCGCGATGACCGCAGCCGCCGTCATGATCGCCGTCCCGGCGGCGCTGGTGTTCGCCTGGGTGCAGCGCCATCTGGTGGCGGGGCTGACGGCGGGCGCGACCAAGTCATGACGAGCCTCCCCCCACGGTACGAGACTCCCCCCACGGAGGAACGATGACCGGCATCCGTACGTCCCTCGCCACCGTGCTCGCCCTCGCGGCGGGCGCGACGGCGCTCGTCGCCGCGTCCCCGCGGACCGCGCAGGCGGCACCGCCCGGAACCAAGGACGTCACCGCCGAACTCTTCGAGTGGACGTACGCCTCCGTCGCCAAGGAGTGCACCGGCACCCTGGGCCCCGCCGGATACGGCTACGTCGAGGTGTCCCCGGCCACCGAGCACATCCAGGGCGGCCAGTGGTGGACGTCCTACCAGCCCGTCAGCTACCAGATCGCCGGGCGGCTGGGTGACCGCACCGCCTTCAAGAACATGGTCGACACCTGTCACGCGGCGGGCGTCGAGGTCGTCGCCGACGCCGTCATCAACCACATGGCCGCCGGATCCGGCTCCGGTACCGGCGGCTCCTCGTACACCAAGTACACCTACCCCGGGATCTACCAGCCCCAGGACATGGACGACTGCACCTCGCAGATCAGCAACTACCAGGACCGCTGGAACGTGCAGCACTGCGAGCTGGTGGGCCTCGCGGACCTGGACACCGGTGAGCCGTACGTCCGGACCCGGCTCGCGCAGTACCTGAACGACCTGCTCTCGCTCGGTGTGGACGGCTTCCGCGTCGACGCCGCCAAGCACATCCCGGCGGACGACCTGGCCGCCGTCAAGAGCCAGTTGAGCGACCCCGGCGTCTCCTGGAAGCAGGAGGTCATCCACGGCGAGGGCGAGGCGGTCTCCCCGACGGAGTATCTGCGCAACGGCGATGTGCAGGAGTTCCGCTACGGCCGTGACCTCAAGCGGGTGTTCCAGGACGAGAAGCTGGCGTATCTGAAGAACTTCGGCGAGGGCTGGGGCTATATGCCGGGCGGCCAGTCCGGTGTCTTCGTCGACAACTGGGACACCGAGCGCAACGGCTCCACCCTCAGCTACAAGAACGGCGCCGACTACACCCTGGCCAACGTCTTCATGCTGGCCTGGCCCTATGGCTCCCCGGACGTCCACTCCGGCTACGAGTTCAGCGACAACGACGCCGGTCCGCCGGGCGGGGGCACGGTGCGCGCCTGCTACCAGGACGGCTGGAAGTGCCAGCACAAGTGGCCCGAGATCATGAGCATGGTCGCCCTCCGCAACACGGCCCGGGGCACGTCGGTGACGGACTGGTGGGACAACGGCAACGACGCCGTCGCCTTCGGACGGGGCGACAAGGCGTACGTGGCCATCAACCACGAAAGCGGCTCCCTGACCCGGACCTTCCAGACCTCGCTCCCGGCGGGCGGCTACTGCGACGTACAGCGCGGCACGTCCGTCACCGTCGACTCCTCGGGCCGCTTCGCCGCCACCCTGGGCGCGAACACGGCGGTGGCGCTGCACGTGGGCGCGCGTGACTGCGGATCGGCCGACGCCTCGTGAAACCTCTCCGCATCGCCGCCGCGCTCGCCACCCTGGCGCTGGGCGCGGCGGCCCTGCCCTCCGTGTCGGGGACCGCCCGGGCCGCGGCGCCCGCCGCCGAGGCGCAGGCCCCCGCCACCGCAGAGGCGCAGTGGATCGACCGCGCCACCGTCGTCTGGAAGGTCGAGCACACCGCCGCGACCGCCGAGGAGCTGCGCTCCGCGGACGGCCGCACCCTGCGGCTGACCCCGGCCTCCCTGACCGACGCCCAGAAGGCCGCCTACCCCCACCTGGCCGACCGCCCGGCCTTTTCCCTCGACCCGCGCGACCGCGACAAGGCCGCCACGGCGCTGCGCGGGCCCCTCGCCGCCGTGCAGCGCGCGGCCGACGACCGCGACCACGTGCTGCACCGCACCGGGGTGCAGATCCCCGGCGTCCTGGACGACCTCTACGCGGACCGGGCCCGCCGGGCCCGGCTCGGCCCGGTCTTCCACGGGGCCCGCCCCACCCTGTCCGTGTGGGCGCCGACCGCCCGGAGCGTCTCGCTCGACCTGGACGGGCGCACCGTCGCCATGCGGCGGGACGCCCGCAGCGGGGTGTGGAGCGTGACCGGCACCTCCGACTGGCGGGACAAGCCCTATCGCTACCGGGTCCGGGTCTGGGCGCCGAGCGTCGGGAGAACCGTCACCAACGAGGTCACCGACCCCTACGCGACCGCCCTGACCGCCGACTCCGCCCGCAGCCTGGTCACCGACCTGGCCGATCCCCGGCTCGCCCCCGCCGGGTGGGACTCGCTGAAGAAGCCCAGGGCCGTCCCCTTGCGCGACGCCCGCATCCAGGAGCTCCAGATCCGCGACTTCTCCATCGCGGACCGCACCAGCGCCCACCCCGGCCAGTACCTCGCCTTCACCGACCAGGACTCGGACGGGATGCGGCACCTGCGGCGGCTGGCCCGCTCCGGCACCTCGTACGTCCACCTCCTGCCCGCCTTCGACTTCGGCACCGTCCCGGAGCGGCGGTCCGACCAGACCCGGCCCGGCTGCGATCTGGCCGCCCTGCCCGCCGACTCCGACCAGCAGCAGAAGTGCGTGGCCGCGACCGCCGACAGGGACGGCTACAACTGGGGCTACGACCCGCTGCACCCCACCGTGCCGGAGGGGTCCTACGCGAGCGACCCGGACGGCCCGGGGCGCACCCGCGAGTTCCGGCGGATGGTGCAGGGCCTGGCCCGGGCGGGGCTGCGCACCGTGATGGACGTGGTCTACAACCACACCGTGGCCGCCGGACAGGACGACGCGTCGGTCCTCGACCGGATCGTGCCCGGCTACTACCAGCGGCTGCTGGACGACGGCAGCGTGGCCACCTCCACCTGCTGCCCCGGCACCGCGCCCGAGCACGCGATGATGGGCAAGCTCGTGGTGGACTCCCTCGTCACCTGGGCCAAGCAGTACAAGGTCGACGGTTTCCGGTTCGACCTCATGGGCCACCACCCCAAGGCCAACATCCTGGCCGTACGCAAGGCCCTCGACGCGCTGACCCCCGCCGAGGACGGGGTGGACGGAAAGTCGATCATCCTCTACGGCGAGGGCTGGAACTTCGGCGAGGTGGCCGACGACGCCCGCTTCGTCCAGGCCACCCAGCGCCACATGGCCGGCACCGGCATCGCCACCTTCAGCGACCGGGCGCGGGACGCGGTGCGCGGCGGCGGGCCGTTCGACGAGGACCCCCGCGTCCAGGGCTTCGCCTCGGGCCTCTTCACCGACCCCAACGGCTCACCCGCGGGCGGCACCCCCGACGAACAGCGGGCCCGGCTGCTGCACGCCCAGGACCTGATCAAGGTCGGGCTCTCCGGCAACCTCGCCGACTACACCTTCACCGACACCGGCGGACGCCGGGTCAAGGGCTCCGAGGTCGACTACAACGGCTCCCCGGCCGGGTACGCCGCCGCCCCCGGCGACGCGCTCGCCTACGCCGACGCCCACGACAACGAGACCCTCTACGACGCGCTCGCCTACAAGCTGCCCGCCACCACCCCGGCCGCCGACCGGGCCCGGGCGCAGGTCCTGGCCCTGGCCACCGCCGCCCTCTCCCAGGGCCCGGCACTCAGCCAGGCCGGCACCGACCTGCTGCGCTCCAAGTCGCTGGACCGCAACTCCTACGACAGCGGCGACTGGTTCAACGCCCTTCACTGGGCCTGCGAGGACGGCAACGGCTTCGGCCGGGGACTGCCCCCGGCGGCGGACAACCAGTCCAAGTGGCCTTACGCCACACCGCTGTTGACCAACCCGTCCGCACGCCCCGGCTGCCCCGAGATCACGGGCGCCTCGGGGGCCTACCGGGATCTGCTGCGGATCCGCACGACCGAGAAGGCGTTCAGCCAGGCCACGGCGGAAGGGGTGCAGGACGCGCTGTCCTTCCCGCTGTCCGGCACCGGGGAGACACCGGGGGTCATCACCATGCGGCTCGACCGGCTCGTCGTGGTCTTCAACGCCACCCCGTCCCGGCAGTCGCAAACCGTCCCCGCCCTGGCCGGGACGCCGTACGGCCTCCACCCGGTCCAGGCGCACGGCTCCGACGCGACGGTGAAGACGTCCACGTACGAGCGCGCGACCGGCACCTTCACCGTGCCCGGCCGCACGGTCGCCGTCTACGCGGCCGAAGCCACCGGACGCTAACGCAGGGAGCTCAGGTGGCCGCCGTTCCTCAGGCGGCCCTTGAGGGTGGCGTGGGCGCCGGGCTTGGCGGGCACGGTCAGGGCGCGGTGGTAGGACCGGCCCCGGACGCCGCCGCTCGCCACGATCCCGGTGACCTGGCGGCTGCCCGCGGCCAGCAGGAACCAGCGGCCGGACCGCGCCTTCCACAGCACGCCCGCCAGGACGCGCGGTGCGCGCGGCCCGCAGGCGGGGGAGCCGTCCGCCGTGGCGGCGACCATGCCCCCCGCGCCCCGGCGCGTGGTCCACGGCTGGAACTGGGCCAGCACCCGGCTGCCCGCGCCCCGCCAGGTCTCGGCCCGGGTGCACAGCCACGCCGCCCGGCCGCCCCGCTCGGGCAGCCGCTGGACCCCGAACCGCCAGATGTTGACCGACCGGACCCCGCGCCCCGCCATCAGCGGCAGCCGGCAGGCCGTCCGCTCCCAGCTCAGCAGGGCGTCCCGGCCCGCCACGTCGCCCGGTCCGCCGCGCGACGTGGCGCCGGGGTCGCCGTACGTCAGCCGGGCCGGGGCCAGCTCGCCCAGGTCCGCCACCAGCCGCGGGCCGAACTGCACCGCGGGCCAGCCCCGGCACGGGCGCAGCCGCGGCACGGTGCGCACCGGGTCGGTCACCCCATCGGTGGTCAGCCGGACCGGGCGCGGCCGCCCGGCGGGCCGCAGCAGGTCCCGTACGGAGGCCCGGCGCACCCAGGGGGCGGTCAGAAAGCGGACGTTGCCGTCGGTGCGGCCCAGCACCAGCGCGGTCGAGGCGGCCGCGTCCGCCGCGTCGAGGCGGGCGAGGTCGAGCGCCACCGTGCCGCCCTCGCCGTCGCTCGCCTCCGCGTACCGGGCGATCCGCAGCCCGTCGTACAGCAGCACCACCACGGCCTGGTCCACCACGCCCGCGTACAGCAGCTGCGGCGGCCCGGACGGCGGCCCCGACTGCGTGCCCGCCGTCGTCGACACCCGCACCGAACGCCCCGGCCGCGCCCAGACCGCCAGCGCGCGGCGCAGCAGCGCGCTGTCGCCGAGCCGGTCGCCGCGGGCGGGCCAGGACGAGAAGTCCGCGCGGGTCGCGGTGCGCCACGCGAAGGGCTCGGCGCGCGTCAACCGCTCCGGGTCCAGGGCCCGTTCGGAGGACGGGTTACGGGCGTACGACGGCGCCGCCGCACCGCCGGGCCCCCAGCCCTCGCCCGGCATCCCCAGCAGCGACCCGCACACCAGCAGCGCCACCACCGCCACCAGCAGCGCCCGCAGATGCTGGCGGCGGCGCATCAGATCGGTGGGGCGCGCCTGGAGCGAACACGGGTCGAACTCGGCCGACTCCAGCAGCGAACCGTCGTCCCGGCTGCCCGCGGGCTCCGGCACCTCGTCCGCCTCGTCGAGCGCGTCCAGCGCGTCGTCCCCGTCCACCCCAGCGGCCTGGAGCAGCGCCCGCACCTCGCGGTCCTCCATCCGCTCCAGCTCGCGCAGCACGTACGCGGCCCGGCCGGGGCCCGACAGCTCGGACAGCGCCGTGTCCAGGGCGAGTTCATCGGCCCCGCCGGACCGGGGGAACAGCCGCAGCCCCCACACCAGGGGCAGCGGCGCCGACAGCATCCACGGGCGCCGCGGCCGCGCGGCCCGCAGCGCGGAGCGCAGCACGCGCAGCCGCACATAGGCGTACCCCGCGTCGCCCGCCGTCCCCTTGGTGCCGCGCTGCCACGGCAGCTCGACCTCCTGGGCCTCGGGCCTGGCCTGGTTGCGCGGCAGGGCGCGCTGCGCCAGCGCGTGCGCGGCCAGGACGCGCCGGGTGCGGCCCATGCCGGGCGGCAGGATGAGGTACGCGAGCCGCACCAGCCGCGGATAGTGCTCGACGATGGCGGCCTCGGCCTGCTCGACGTCGATCGGGCCCGCGGTGTCGTCGATGTCGTCGTCGGGGGTGGCTGTCGCCTGCTGCTGCTCCACGTGGCGTAAACGAGCGGCGGCAGGGGGAGGTCACAAACCGGGCGACTCCGCCCCCGCGCGCGGGGACGGAGCCACCTTCAGTCAGGCGCCTCAGCTCACGCGCCAGCCGCTGAACTCGACCGTGCCGCGTGCCCCGCTGCCGCCGTTCGCCGCGCTCATGAACAGCCCGGCGTCCTGCGCGGCCGCGGCGCCCGGCACGGTCACCGTCGCCACCTTGCGCCAGGTCGCGCCGTCGTCGGTCGACAGCTCGCCGGTGTACGAGGTGGCGGACGCGCGGGTCAGCCGCAGCAGCACCGGCGCCTTCACGCCCGTGATCCGCTGGTAGGTGTCGAGCGTGCCGTCGCCGTTCGAGTCGTACGACAGCACGACGCCGTTGGCGGGCGTGACCGACAGGTTCAGGAACCCGGGCGAGCCCGCCGTGCCCAGCGCGTTGCGGACGGCGATCCCGGCGCGGGCCCAGGGCCCGGTGGCGGCCTGCGCGTCCACCTTCACCGTCACCGCCCCGCCGGACCGCAGCGCGCCCGCCCGGTACGCCGCGCCGAACTCCGCGGTGGCCTTCCACAGGTCCTGGCCCGCCCCGTCGATCGCGAACCGCTCGCCCAGCTGCCCGAAGGCCGCACCGTTGTTGGTGACGGTCTTCCAGCCGTCGGCCAGGGGGCCCGCCACCCACAGGGTGCCGGTGTGCACCGCCCGCACCCGGTCCTCGCCGCGCGGCCCGTACCGCACGGCGAGTTCGTAGGGATACGGCTTCAGCGGATCCTCCAGCGGCCCGTCGGGCGCGGTGGCCCGCCAGCGGACCTCGCCGCTGCCCGCCGCGGGCACCGACGGCAGCGAGGTGGGGCCCTGCGGCGCGGGGTCGAGTCCGGTCACGGACAGGTCGAAGTCGACGCGGCCGGTGGCCCGCAGCCCGTTGACGTTGCGCAGCGTCGCGGTGATGACCCCGGCGCCGCCCGGCGGCAGCGTCCCCGGCTCCGTGGCGACGGCCAGCGTCCCCTGGTACGGGGCCTTGGCCAGCGCCTCGTGCACCCGGCTCGCGGTGCGCCACGCGTCCGCCACCGGCCGGACCGGATAGCTCTTGCGCTCCCGCGTCCACGGTTCCTCGACCGTGTACCAGTCGAACGTGCGCGGCGCGCGGCCCTCGGCGAGCGCGTCCTCCAGCTCGTCCAGGTAGGTCTGCCACTGCGGCAGGTGGAAGTCGCCGATGAGGCCGTGCCAGTCGCGGTTGGCGTAGTTCGCGAGCTTGCCGGGGTCGGCGGCGCCCCGGTCCGCCCAGGTGGTGATCAGGGCGCGCGCGGCGAACTCCAGCTGTGCGGACTCCTCCGCGCCCGAGGCCATCCGCTTGGCGTCCTCCAGCCAGGGGCCCAGCAGCAGGAGCCGGTGGGTGCCGGTGATGTCGTCGCTCAGCCGCATCAGCTTGAGCCACAGCCGGGACAGCGCCCGGAAGGTGTCCAGGTCCCCTCGCGCGTACGCGTCCGCGAGCTGCGGAATCAGCTGCCAGGAGCGGTTGGCGAGCGCCTGCCGGGCGGTGTCGGCGAGGTCGTAGCGGTACGCGTCGCTGTCGCGCAGCCCGGCCCGCACCCCCAGCAGCGCCGCCAGGGCCGCGTCGAAGCGGGCGGGGTCGAAGGCGGGGGTGTGGGTGGCGTAGTAGGTGCCGGAGCGGGCGGTGAGGGAGGGCCGGGCGGCGAAGACCGAGTCGTGGGGGCGGCCGTCCTTGCTGCTGATCTGGTACGCGGTGTCGCGCAGCGCCGCGAACGCCTCCCGCGCCTTGGCGTCCCGCGCGCCGTAGCGGATGTCGGCGTAGTCACGGAACCACGCGTCCCGGTCCACCGCCGTATCCCGCCACGCCAGCTCGCTGAACAGCTCGTACGCCGCCGGATCGCGCTCGACCGCCTCCGGCATGTACGCCGTGCCGACCAGCTTGCTGCCGGGCTTGTCCCGCCAGACGGTGAACCGCTCGGTCCACATGTGGGTCTTGGCGCCGATGGTCGTACGGCCGCCGAAGTTGGGGATCGTGCCGAACGCGTACGGCACCGAACCCCAGTCCTTCTCGCGGTCGGTGATGGTGTCCAGGTCCGACAGACCGTCCACGACCAGCATGTGGTCGTGGTCGACCGCGTCCAGCAGATCGCGCCGGGGGTTGGCCTGCCAGCCCAGGATCACCCAGATGGCGCCGGGGCGGGCCCTCTGGAGCGCCTTCTCGACGGCGCGCGCGGCGTCCGGTACGGAGACGTCACCGGCGTTGCCGCCCTCGTGCAGCAGGTCCATCTTGAACAGGTCGCACGCGCCGAACAGTTCGTGCTGGTGGCGGTAGAAGGCCGCGGCCACCTCGTGGAACGCGTCGGTGCGCGGGTCGAGCCAGTCGGGCCGCCGGAGCCCGTTCCAGTCGCCCTGCGGCACGGTGTGCGCCCCCGGGTTGCGGTCGGCGAAGCCGTCGGGGACGGTGCCGAAGTAGCCGGGGAAGACGGGCCGCATGCCCAGCTCCCGCAGCCGGTCGGCGATGCGCCGCCCCAGGTCGGCCCGCTTCTCCAGCAGCGCCGTGGACACCGGGCCGCCGTACTCGCTCATGTTCTGCATCAGGAACCACGGCTGGTGGGCCGGGGTGGGCAGCCAGGCGCGCAGCTCCGCGTCCGTATAGCCGAAGTCCTGGAGCAGCCGGTGGTAGACGACCTCCTGGCCCGCGGTGACCAGCAGCTCGTTGCTGCCGTGCAGGGCCGCGACGTCGATCAGGTGCTCCCAGCGGTCCCAGTCGGCGAACGGGGCGGTGTAGCCGTCGTGGGTGTCGTTGAACGCGAAGCGGTGCGGCAGCGCGGTCGACCGCTGCACGGTGGCGCCCGGCGCGGGCAGCCTCTTCGGCAGCTCCAGCTGATCGCCCGCCCAGGTGATCTGGGCGTGGCAGGTGTACTTGAGGTACCAGTGGACGCCGGTGAGCAGCACCGCGGGGCTCGTCCCGGCCACGGTGATGCGCCCCGCCGACCCGGTGACCTCGAACCGCTCCTTCTTCCCCTCGCCCCCGGGCAGCGCCACCAGCCGGAACTGCTCGGCGTGGTCGGGGAGCAGCCGCCGCAGCGCGGCGCGCGCGGGGGCGGTGGAGAAGGCGGTCACGGCGGTGTCCTGTGCGGTGGTGTCCTGTGGTGGCCGTGGCGTGTGGGCCAGCGCGGGGGAGTGGGCGCCTAACGCGGCCCCGGCCCCGAGTGCTCCGGCGGTTCCGATCAGCGTGCGTCTGCTCAGGTCGCTCATGCGCCCCCCAACGGACAACGGCCAACGGTTGTGGTGCGCAGGGCACTTAACCAGCGATATGGGGCGGGAGCAATGGGGCGCGCGCGCCGGGGGAAGGCCCCGTTATCGCCCGTTCGTCTCGGCCCGCCCCCGGTCCAGGTACGCCAGCACGGCCAGCACCCGCCGGTTGTCGTCGTCGGACTGCGGCAGCCCGAGCTTCCCGAAGATGTTGGAGGTGTGCTTGGCGACGGCCCGCTCGGTCACCACCAGCTGCGCGGCGATCGCCGCGTTCGACCGGCCCTGCGCCATCAGCTCCATCACCTCGCGCTCCCGCGGCGTCAGATGCCCCATCGGCCGGTCCTGCGAGCGCCGGGTCAGCAGCTGCGAGATGACCTGCGGGTCCATCGCCGTACCGCCCTCGGCGACCCGCCGCACCGCGTCGATGAACTGGTCCGCGTCGAAGACCCGGTCCTTGAGCAGATAGCCGATGCCGCCGCTCCCGTCGGCCAGCAGCTCGCGCGCGTACAGCTGCTCCACGTGCTGCGACAGCACCAGCACCGGCAGCCCCGGCCGCTCCCGCCGCGCCGCCAGCGCGCACTGGAGGCCCTCGTCGCTGAACGACGGGGGCAGCCGCACGTCCACCACCGCGACGTCGGGCTTCAGCTCCGCCAGCGCCCGCGTCAGCTCCGGCCCGCTCTCGACGGCGGCCGCGATCTCGAAATCGTAGGCCTCCAGCATCCGTACCAACCCGTCCCTGAGCAGGAACAGATCCTCGGCAACGACTACGCGCACGGCGGGCTCCATGACGTCATCGGGCCCGGAACGGCACTCCGGGCCGAATGCGTCGAATGTACCGCCGCAGGGTCGCCGTTGGTGCTCAGACCGTCGGTCGCGGGGCGACCGGGGTGCAGGGGATCTCCATCGTCACCATGGTGGGGCCGCCGGGCGGGCTGCTGACGGCGAGGATGCCGTCGAAGGTGCCCAGCCGCCGTTCGACGCCGCTGAGGCCGCCGCCCTGCGCGATGCGGGCGCCGCCGTTGCCGTTGTCGGTGACCGCGATGCGCAGCATCCCGGCCTCGTGGTGGATGTCGAGCCACATGCGCGCGGCGCCGGAGTGCTTGGCCGCGTTGGTGAGGACCTCGCTGATGGCGAAGTACGCGGCCGCCTCGACCGGTTCCGCGAACCGGCCCGGAACCTCCACCTCGACCTCCACCGGGATCGTCATCCGCAGGGCGAGGGCGCGCACCGCGTCGCCCAGGCCGCGCTCGGCCAGGACCGGCGGGTGGATGCCGCGGACCAGGTCGCGCAGTTCGGCCAGCGCCTCGGCGGAGTTGGTGCGGGCCGCGGCGAGGAGTTCCTTGGCCTTGGCCGGGTCCTTCTCGACGAGCGCCTCGATGGTGCCCAGGCTCATGCCCATGGCGACGAGCCGGGCCTGCGCGCCGTCGTGCAGATCGCGCTCGATGCGGCGCAGCTCGGCGGCGGAGGTGTCCACCGCGTCGGTCCGGGTCTCGGTGAGCCGTTCGACACGGGCGGCGAGGGTCATCTGCGGGGTGGGGGCGAGGAAGGCGCGGGCCAGGAGGAAGTGGGTGCGCAGCAGCAGGGGCGAGACGGACAGGCCCAGCGCGATGAGGCCGAGGCCGGTCAGGGCGGCGAGGTTCGCGGTGCCCTGCGAGGTCACGGGGACGAACGCGTACCAGTAGGTGCCGCCCGCGTCGACGATCGGTTCCCAGACCCCGGCGGCGAGCACCGAGCCCTCGACCCCGTACGGCGGGAAGACGAACACCAGCAGCGCGATCACGTACCCGGCGGTCATGTCGACCTGGAGCCAGAGCAGGTCGCGCCAGGTCGCCGGGTCCTTCAGCAGGAAGGTGCACAGCTCCACCTGACCGGTGATCCCGGAGCGCCGGTCGTCGGGAAGCGGGCGGTACGGCATCCGGATCTGGACGCCGGACCACTTCGCCGCCAGTAACCGGCGCTGATTGGCGTGCCGCCGCAGCACGCCCACCATCGCCGGGGTGGTGAAGACCCCCAGGCCCAGCGGGATGAAGGCGATGGACAGGACGGTCAGTACGGAGACGACGATCGACATCAGCGCGAGAACGGATACCCCGAGCCCCTGTACACAGGCCGACAGTCTCTTGCGGACCTTCATCCCACGCCCTCCAGGGTTTTTCAGCTGTGCGGTGCGGCTTCCTGCCCCTCCGATGTCCTCAGTCTGCTGGACGCCGCATGATCGGTCACGGGGGCCGCGCCCCGCCCGGGGGTACACCTAACACCACCCCCCGCCCTCGCCCTATGGCTCGGGGATTCGGGGGTTGCCCGGCTGGGGCGGGAACGCGCCGTTTTCTAGCGTCTAGGACATGACCGATCCGGTCCGTATTCCGTACACATCCCCAGTGGGAGAGACGCCATGAGCACAACGAGGCGAGGCCTGGCCGTGCGGCTCGGCGGGTGGAGCACCCGCCACCGCAAGTCCGCGATCATCGGATGGCTGCTGTTCGTGGTGGTCGTCGCCGTCGTCGGTGGCATGTCCGGCTCCCGGCAGATGACCAATTCCGAGAACGGCGCGGGCGACTCCGCTCGCGCCCAGAAGGTTCTCGAGGACGCCGGGCTCAGCACCCCGGCCGGCGAGATGGTGATGCTGCGCAGCACGGACCCGGACGGCTGGCGGGCCGCGGCCCGCGACCTGACCGCCCGGCTGGAGAAGACCGGCGAGACCGCGCGGATCCAGCCGCCGGTGCGCTCGGCCAGTGGCCGTGAGGGGCTGGTCGCCTTCCAGCTGAAGGGCGATCCGGACACCGCGGGGGAGCGGGTGAAGCCGGTCCTGGACGCGGTGGCGGCGACCGAGTCCGCCCACCGCGGGATCACCGCACATGAGTTCGGCGACGCGACCGCGCAGCACGAGCTGGACGGGATGCTGAAGAACGACTTCAAGAAGGCCGAGTTCACGGCCGTCCCCCTGGCGCTGGGCATCCTGCTGGTGGTCTTCGGGGCGCTGGTCGCGGCCCTGCTGCCGGTGCTGCTCGGGGTGACCGCCTGCATCGGCACCTTCGGGCTGCTGGCCCTGGTCAGCCACCAGCTGCCGCTGTACGACTCCACCAACTCGGTGATGTTCCTGGTCGGGCTGGCCGTCGGCGTCGACTACTGCCTGTTCTACCTGCGGCGCGAGCGGGACGAGCGGGCCGCGGGGCGGGATGCGGAGACCGCGCTGCGCATCGCGGCGGAGACCAGCGGCCGGGCGGTGCTGGTCTCGGGGATCACGGTCATGCTGGCGATGTCGGGCATGTTCCTGTCCGGGCTGATGCTCTTCCAGGGCTTCGCGGTCGCCACCCTGCTGGTCGTCCTGATGGCCATGCTGGGCTCGGTGACGGTTCTGCCCGCCACGCTGTCCTGGCTCGGCGACCGGGTCGACAAGGGCCGGGTGCCGCTGCTCAACCGCCGCCGCGACAAGGGCGCCCACGCGAGCGGCGGCATCTCCGGCACGCTCATGAAGCCCGTCCTGGCCAGGCCCAAGCTGTTCGCCGCCGTCTCGGCCGCCCTGCTGCTGGTGATGTGCGCCCCCGCGCTCGGGATGAAGACCGAAAACCTCGGCATGGAGGACCAGTTCGGCTCGGACGCGCCGCTGACGGTGGCGTACAAGGAGATCACCGGAGCGTTCCCGGGCGGCCCGGCCCCGGCCGAGGTGGTGGTGCGGGCCGACGACATCTCCTCGCCCCGCTTCGGCGCGGCCGTCACCGACTTCAAGCGGCAGCTGGCCGACTCCGGCCGGTTCGGCAAGGCCGTCGAGGTCGAGCTGCACGCCGAACAGGGGGTGGCCCGTATCGAGGTGCCGCTCGCGGGGAACGGCGAGAACGCGACGTCACAGCGGGCGCTGGACACCCTGCGCGACGACCTGGTGCCGGACGTCCTCGGCCCGGTCTCCGACGAGGCGTACGTGGGCGGCGAACTCGCCGAGAACCGCGACTTCACCGATCAGCTGAAGACCGACATCGCACCGGTCTTCGTCTTCATCGCCGCGGTCACCTTCCTGCTGATGCTGGTGTGCTTCCGCTCGCTGCCGATCGCGATCGTGTCGATCCTGCTCAACCTGCTGTCGGTGGGCGCGGCGTACGGCACCATGACCGCCGTCTTCCAGCACGGCTGGGGCGCGGAGCTGCTGGGCATGGAACCGGCCGGGGCGATCGAGTCGTGGATGCCGCTGTTCGTCCTCGTCATCCTCTTCGGGCTGTCGATGGACTACCACGTCTTCGTGGTCTCGCGGATCCGTGAGGCCCACGACCGGGGCCTGACGACGCGCGAGGCGATCCGCGAGGGCATCCGGACGACGGCGGGCTCCGTCACCGGGGCGGCCACCATCATGGTCGCGGTGTTCTCGGTGCTGGCGCTGCTGCGGATGCAGGACATGCAGCAGATGGGCGTCGGGCTCGCGGTCGCGGTGCTGGTGGACGCCACCCTCGTACGGATGCTGCTGCTGCCCTCGGCGATGGCGCTGCTGGGCGAGCGCACCTGGTATCTGCCGCGCGCGCTGCGGTGGCTGCCGAACGTCAGCCATGGCGAGGCTCCGGCCCCCGCGGAGTCCCGCCCGCTGGTGGGCGCCGATCGCTGAGGAGCGGCGCCCCCGGGGGAGCGCCGTACGGGCCGAGTCGCGGCCCGTACGGCGCTCCTCGCCGACTTACGCGCTCGGCACGTACTTGTAGCCCACGCGCCGGACCGTCACGATCGACCCGCGGTGCTCCGCGCCCAACTTGCGGCGCAGCCGGGCGACATGGACGTCCACGGTCCGGCCGTCGCCGACGTGTCCGTACCCCCACACCGTCGTCACCAGCTGATCGCGGGTGTGCACCCGGTGCGGACGGGCGACGAGATGGGCCAGCAGCTCGAACTCCAGGTACGTGAGGTCGAGCGGACGCCCCGCAACCTGCACGGTCCGCTGCTCCGGGTCGATCCGCACCGGGCCGTCGTCGGTGGGGAGCGGTGCGGCGGGTGCCGGTGCGGCGGGTGCGGTCCCCTGGCGCTCCTGCTGGTCGGCCGGGACGAGCACCAGGTAGCCGATCATCGGCGGCTGTCCGGGGAGGGCGGGGACGGTGTGCGGGGGAGCGGGCAGCCAGGTGGCGCCCGGGTGGAGCAAGTCGTCGACGGGGGGCACCTCGCCGCGGGCGACGGCTCGTAGCCGCTGCCGGCCGGCGAGCGGGGGCCGCCCGGGCGCCGTGGCGGCGGGGGAGGCGGACGCGGAGGCGGAGAGGGTACGGACGTTCGTCATGGGAGTCAGCTCTTTCGCGCTAGGGGCGTCGGTGGACGTCATGCGCGCGGGCTGGGCCGAAGGGGGCCCGGAACGGGGAAAGTGCGCCCCTGGACCGGGCAGGACGCTGAGCGGCCGGGTGGGGCGGCGTCAGCAGCCGAGCGAGCGGGCCCGCGCAACGGATGCGCGGCAACACTCGCGGTCGAAGTGGTGCGCCTGCCGGGACGGCCAGAACGGCTCCAGGTCGAGACGACCCGTCGCGGCGTTGATGAGGCTGACCATGCCCCCTATTGAAGCAGAACAACGGCCCGCGGCGCTCGGGCCCCGGGCAGGGTGCGACGATGCCCACTCCACCTCGCACTCCCGATGAGGAGCCCCGCGCATGCCGCACATCGTCGTCGAATACTCCGACACCCTGACCGACGCCTTCGACCGCCAGGGCTTCGGCACCGCCCTGCACCCGGTCGTCGCCAAGACCATCGACACCGCGGTGGCCGGGTGCAAGACCCGGTTCCGCCGGGTCGAGGAGGCCGTCATCGCCGACGGGGCGCCCCACCTGGCCATGATCCACATCGAGGTGGCGATCCTGTCCGGCCGGGACGCCGGGACCAAGGCGGAGCTGTCCCGTGCCGTGCTGGACGTCGCACGCGCCCATGTGGCGCCGGTGCCGGGGCTGACCGTGCAGACCACCGTGAACATCACCGACCTGGACCGCGCCTGGTACGCGAAGCACGAGGAGGCCACCCCGCAGTCCTCTTAGGCACCCCGGGCACCCCGGACACCCCGGGCACCCCGGGCACCCCGAGTAGCGGAGCCAATCCGACATCTACCTATAAAGCGAGGCGAGGCGCACAATGGTGGTGCGGCGGTATTGCCGTACTGCGCGGTCAGACTTGCATGGAACGAAGGAGGCGAGTCGTATGGCCGACGTCTCACGTACCCGAGGTGATCTCAAGGGCCACCCCGACGTGTCCGAGATGCGTGAGCGCTTCGCTCGCATGATGGAGGCGCGGGATGTTGTCTTCCTCGACGGACCGGTGCTGCTTGCCGGTCTGTACTTCGCCATCTCCCCCTGGGTGGTGCACTTCTCGAGCACCAGCCCCGACCTCATGGTCAACAACGTCATCCTCGGCCTGGCCATCGCCCTGCTGGGCATCGGCCTCACGTCGGCGCCGAGGAGGATGTACAGCCTGTGCTGGGCCATGTCCGCGATCGGTGTATGGATGATCATTTCTCCCTGGGTCGTTGCCAGGGGGCCGGATGCCGGAATGATCTGGAACAACGTGCTCATCGGCGCTCTCACCTGCCTGTTCGGCCTGATCGCCGCCGGTGTGGTGATGCGGAAGGGACGGGAGACGACCTGACCGAGAGCTGAACGACACGGAATCAGACGCTACGAGCCACAACGGACCGGGCCGACGGCCTGGTCCGTTGTCGCTCGTTGTCGTTCGTAGCGGGTGCGTCAGCCGATCGGCTCCGGCAGCGGGACCACGTCGTAGGCGCACTCGATGAGGTCGCCGGTGGCCGGATCGCCCAGCTCCACCCGCCAGCGGTCGGCGAACTGGTCGACACCCTCCGTCATCGGGATCGTGCCGGAGATCAGCACCGTGCCCGGCACCAGGCCGCCGCGCTCGCGCAGCACCTCGACCCAGTACGCGGGCGGCAGCAGCTCGGCCAGGGTGCCGCTCTGCACCTCGGTCTCCGTGCCGTCATGGGTGACCCAGGCCCGCAGGGTCAGTTCGTCCAGCCGTGCCTCCACATCCGCCAGGCGCCAGGCGCGGGCGGCGAGCACATCGGGGCCCGCGTTCTTGCTCCAGGCCACGCCGTGCACCTCCAGCTCCCGGTCGGTGTGGTCGCAGGCGGCGGTGAGCAGCAGCTCCCCGCCCTCGGCCACGACCAGCGCCCATTCCGCCTCGCCCGAGGTGCGGCCGTGCTGGGCGCTGACCCGGCCGGTCTGCTGGGCGAGGTAGGGGGAGATGGGGTAGAGGGCGGGGGTCACGCTGGGCGCGGGGACGCCCAGCTCGGCCAGTTCGGCGACATGGGCGGCCACGTCCTCCTGGCTGCGTCCGGCGTAGCCCGCGTTGAGCACCTGGACGACCTCCACCCGCCGGGTGGAGCCGTCGGGAAGTTCGAAGATCAGGGCGGGCCGGGGGGACTGCGGGGGCTGCGTCGGCTGCATCGGCTGCGTCGTCATGGGGGTGGGCACTCCATATCGCGAGGAACTTCCCTCAGGGGGGTTGCGCATACGCTTGGTATACAACAAGTATGCCGGAAGCCGTGCATCACGCAACCACCCCGCACCATCCCGAGGACGGACCATGCAGCGCACCTCCAAGGCCGCACCAGAACCCCGGGCCGACGGACCCGCGGTCCGCCGCGCCTTCGTCGCCAGCCTCACCGGCACCGCCCTGGAGTGGTACGACTTCGCCGTCTACTCCGCCGCCGCGGCGCTGGTCTTCGGCGATCTCTTCTTCCCCTCCAAGGACCCGTTCACCGGCACCCTCCTGGCGTTCTCCACCTACGCCGTCGGCTATGTCTCCCGCCCGCTGGGCGGCTTCGTCTTCGGGCGGCTCGGAGACGTCATCGGCCGGAAGAAGGTGCTCATCGCGACCCTGGTGCTCATCGGCGTCGCGACCCTGCTGATCGGGCTGCTGCCCACCTACGCCACCGTCGGCGTCGCCGCCCCCGCCGCCCTGGTGCTGCTGCGCTTCGCCCAGGGCGTCGGCGTCGGCGGCGAGTGGGGCGGCGCGGTGCTGCTGTCCAGCGAGTACGGCGATCCCAAGCGGCGCGGCTTCTTCGCCTCGGCCGCCCAGGTCGGACCCCCGGCGGGCAATCTGCTCGCCAACGGGGTGCTCGCGGGGCTGGGCGCCACGCTGACGGACGACCAGTTCCTGTCCTGGGGCTGGCGGGTGGCGTTCCTGCTCTCCGGTGTGCTGGTGGTGTTCGGGCTGTGGATCCGCGCCAAGCTGGAGGAGACCCCGGTCTTCAAGGCGATGGAGGCCGCGCAGGACCGCTCCGAGGCGCCGGTGCGCGAGGTGTTCGCCGACCAGCCGCGGGCGCTGACCGCGGCGATCCTCTGCCGGATCGCCCCCGACGTGCTGTACGCGATGTTCACCGTCTTCGTGCTCACCTACGCCACCGGGGAGCTGGGCATGTCGCGCGGCTCCGCGCTGACCGCCGTCCTCATCGGCTCCTCCCTCCAGATCTTCCTGATCCCGCTCGCCGGGGCGCTCTCCGACCGCGTCAACCGGCGGTGGCTGTACGGGGTCTCCGCCGTCGCCGCGGGCGTCTGGCCGTTCCTCTTCTTCCCGCTGGTCGCGGGCGGCAGCTGGGCGCTGCTCACCCTCGGCGTCGTCGGCGCGCTGGTGATCCACTCGCTGATGTACGGGCCCCAGGCGGCCTTCATCGCCGAGCAGTTCTCCCCGCGGCTGCGCTACACCGGCTCCTCCCTCGCGTACACCCTGGCCGGGGTCGTCGGCGGCGCGGTCGCGCCGCTGCTGTTCACGACGCTGCTCGGGACGTACCACGCCTGGCAGCCGCTGGCGCTCTACATCGCGCTCACGGCGGTCGTCACGGTCGCCGGGCTGTGGCTGGGCCGGGACGCCGCCCCCGCCGAGGACGAGGAGCCGGACGCGGTGGCCGCACCGCGGC
The DNA here is from genome assembly GCF_052851135.1 of Streptomyces sp. BRA346. Taxonomy (NCBI): domain Bacteria; kingdom Bacillati; phylum Actinomycetota; class Actinomycetes; order Kitasatosporales; family Streptomycetaceae; genus Streptomyces; species Streptomyces sp. BRA346. The sequence continues at coordinate 58,897 of NZ_JAIWIH010000006.1, forward strand.
AGTCGTCCGCCGCGACCCGCTGACGCACCCCCCGGGACGGGCAGCCATGGCCCGCCCGGGGCATCATCGCCACGTCACCCACCGCGCCGACCAGGGAAGGGCAACCCACCCCATGCGCATCGCACTGAGCCAGATCACCACCGGCCCGGATCCGAAGGAGAACCTCGCCACCCTGCGCGAGCAGGCCCTGCGCGCGGCGGCGGACGGTGCCCGGATCGTCGTCTTCCCGGAGGCCGCCATGGCGTGCTTCGGGACCAAGCTGGGCCCGCTCGCCGAACCGCTCGACGGCCCCTGGGCCACCGAGGTCCGGCGGATCGCGCGGGACGCCGGGCTCGTCGTCGTGGCGGGCATGTTCACCCCGGCCCCCGACGGGCGGGTCACCAACACCCTGCTGGCCACCGGCCTGGGCGTCGAGGCCGCGTACGACAAGATCCATCTGTACGACGCCTTCGGCTTCGCCGAGTCCAAGACCGTGGCCCCCGGCTCGGAGGTGGTGACCTTCGAGCTGGACGGCGTCCGGATCGGCCTCGCCACCTGCTACGACGTACGGTTCCCCGAGCTGTTCAGGGCGCACGCCGACGCGGGCGCGGTGCTGTCGCTGCTGCCCGCCTCCTGGGGCGCGGGTCCCGGCAAGCGCGAGCAGTGGGAGCTGCTGACCCGGGCGCGGGCGCTGGACGCCACCGTATGGCTGGCCGCCGTGGGCCAGGCCGACCCGGCGGCGAGCGGCGCCGGGGTGCCGTCGACGAGCGCCCCCACCGGCATCGGCTACAGCGCCCTCGTCGGCCCCGACGGGACCGTACGCGAGCGGCTGGAGGCGGCGCCGGGGCTGCTGGTGGCGGACGTCGCCACCGAGGAGGTCGCCGCGGTGCGCCGCACGGTGTCCGTCCTGGCCAACCGCAAGCTGGGCACCGGCGCATGAGCGGGCGGGACAAGCCCGAGCTGGAATTCCACCGTCCCTCGGGCGCCTGGCAGGTGCCCGAGGGCGCGGCCCCGGGCGTCCGGGAGCAGACCCTCGCCGCGGACGGGAGCGGTGCGCACCGCACGGCGCTCGTCCGGTGGGAGCCGGGCACGGACACCTCGGGGTCCGGAGTCGTCCGCCACGACTTCTGGGAGGAGGTCTACCTGCTCGAGGGCGACATGCGCGACCTGACGCTGGGGCGGACCTTCTCGCGGGGCGACTACGCATGCCGCCCGCCGGGCATGCCCCACGGGCCGTGGATCTCCGACCACGGGGTGACGATGCTGGTGATCACCTACCCGGGGGCCCCGGCCGGGGCATGAGGCGGCTCAGCCCGCCAGGAGCACCTTGAGCGTCGACTCCAGGTGGCCGCTGATCGCGGCGCGGGCCGCCTCCGGGTCGCCGGAGGCCACCGCGTCCAGGATCGCCCGGTGCTCGGCGAGCACCGCCTCCTGGCGGCCGGTCCGGTTGTACAGCGCCACCACCCCGGCCCGGATCTGGCGGCTGCGCAGCCCGTCGTAGTGCCGGTTGAGGAGTTCGTTGCCCACCGACGCGACCATGGTCGCGTGGAAGAGGTGGTCCACGGCGATGAACTCCTTGGCGTGCTCGGGCCCGCTGAGCCCGCGCTGCCGCTCCAGCAGCGCCGTCAGCTCCTCGACCGGCACCTTCCGCTGCTCGATGGCCTGTTCGGCGGCGTAGCGCTCGACGATCCCGCGCAGCTCCATCAGTTCGGTGATCTCCCGGCCGGACAGCGGCGCGATGTGCGCACCCCGCTTGGGCACCAACTGCACCAGGTCCTCGGCCGCGAGCAGCAGCAGCGCCTCGCGGATCGGGGTACGGGAGATGCCGATGCGGTCGGCGATCTCCTGCTCGGTGAGGAACCGGCCCTGCATGTCGGGATCGGTCAGCACGGTCTCCTTGAGGAACGCGTACGCCTTTTCTCGTCCGGACTGCACTGGGCCCTTGCCTCCTCGCATACCACTCGTATACGAAAATTATCACGGCGGAAGGTCCCGGAGCCCGCGGTGCAGGAGCCGTTCCCGTGGCTTAGGAGCCGTTCCCGTGGTTCAGGGTCCGTTCCCGCGGTTCAGGATCCGCTCACGAGGACGACCTTGCCGGTGACCGTGCCGGACTCCGCCAGCCGCATCGCCCGCGCGGCCTCGGCGAGCGGGATCCGGGCGGCCACCTGGGCGGTGAACTCACCGCTCGCGAGCAGCGCGAGGACCTGGCCCAGATCCTCGCGCACCCGCGCCTGGTAGGCGGCGCGGCGCCGTCTGCCCGCCCACAGGTTGTAGAAGTGCGCCTTCCGGCCGTTGGGCAGGAGATTCCACAGCAGGAGCCGGGCGAACAGCTTGAGGACCGGTGCCCGGGACGAGCCGGGCACGTCCCGGGTGGCCGCGGTGCCGTACGAGACGAGCGTGCCGCCGTGGGCCAGCAGCCGGAACGAGTCCACGATGCCCTCGCCGCCGACGTGGTCGAACACCGCGTCCACCCCGCCGGGCGCCAGCTCGCGCACCCGCGCGGCCAGATCCGGGGCGCGGTAGTCGACGGGGGTGGCGCCCAGCGCCCGTACCGCGTCGTGGTGGCGGGGCGACGCGGTGCCGATGACCGTGATTCCGGCGCGGCGGGCGAGCTGGACCAGGGTGGAGCCCACCCCGCCGTTGGCCCCGTGGACCAGCACGGTCGTCCCGGCGCTGGCCCCGGCCACCCGGTGCAGCATCTGCCAGGCCGTGATCCCGTTGACCACCACCGTCTCGGCCTCGGCGGCGCCCACCCCGTCCGGCACGGCGACCAGGTCGCCCGCGTCGGCCAGGACGTGGCTGGCCCATCCGCCGACCTTGGTGAGCACCGCGAACCGGCGGCCGCGCAGCCCCGGATCCACGCCCGAGCCGGTCCCGGCGACGGTGCCCACCAGGTCGTACCCGGGCACGAAGGGGAACGGCGGCTGGTCGTAGTACTTGCCGCGGCGCATCTGCTGCTCGGCGAACGACACCCCGGACGCCTCGACGGCCACCAGGACCTGCCCGGGCCCGGGCTCGGGCACCGGGCGGGTGCGGAGCTGGAGCCCCTCGGGGTCCACCCGACCGGGCAGGACGACTTCGGTGAGCGAGGCGGGCGAGGCTGGCGGGGCGGGCGAGATGGGTGACATGGCGGGGCTCCGTCTTCTCGTGATTCCTGAGGCTTTCTAGCAATCGTAAGAGCTTCTAACGGAACAATGAGGCTGTTAGTCTCGCTGTGTCAAGCCCGGGGGCGCGCGCCCATGGCCACAGGCAGGGCGTGAGCGGCTCGCACGGCGCACACTGGAAGCACGCCCACCGGTGACCGGAGGTCGCGATGGAGTCCGCCGCCGAATTCGACGTCGTCGTGGAGATCCCCGAGGGGTCCCGCAACAAGTACGAGATGGACCACGAGGCCGGGCGCATCCGGCTGGACCGGATGCTGTTCACCGCCACCAAATACCCGGCCGATTACGGCTATATCGACCACACCCTCGGCCGCGACGGCGACCCGCTCGACGCGCTGGTCACCGTCGGCGAGCCCACCTTCCCGGGCTGCGTGATCCTGTGCCGGGCCATCGGCATGTACTGCATGCGCGACGAGAAGGGCCCGGACGAGAAGATCCTGTGCGTGCCCGCCCACGATCCGCGCTATGTGGACGTCCAGGACATCGACGACGTGCCGGAGTTCGACCGCATGGAGATCACGCACTTCTTCGACGTCTACAAGGACCTCGAACCCGGCAAGTCCGTCGAGGGCTCCCACTGGGAGGGCCGCGACCAGGCGTACGCCGAGATCGCCGCCTCCCGCGCCCGCGCGGGCTGAGGCCTACGCGGTCCCGCCGCGGCGCGGAGCGGGCACCCCGCGGTCGTTCTGGAGCTCCCACAACTCCCGGAACAGGCCCGGCGATCGGGTCAGCTCCTCGAACGTGCCCTGCTGGATCACCCGGCCGCGGTCCAGCACCACGATGCGGTCGGCCACCGCGACGTTCGCCAGCCGGTGGGTGACCAGGACGACCGCGCGGTCCCGCGCCATCCGCCGCAGCCCGGCGAAGATCCGGTGCTCGGCGCGCGCGTCGAGGGCGCTGGTCGGCTCGTCCATCACCAGCAGCCCGGCGGGCCGGTGGAACGCGCGGGCCAGCGCGATCCGTTGCCACTGCCCGCCGGACAGCTCCACCCCGCCCCACCACTGCCGGGCCAGCAGCGTGTCAAGACCGCTGCGCAGCCCGTCGACCACCTCGTGCGCCCCGGAGCGGACCGCCGCCGTCCGCACCGTCTCGTCCCCGCCGTGCGGCTGCCCGAGGGTGATGTTGTCGCGCGCGGACAGCGGCCAGTGCGCGTAGTCCTGCGGCACGACGGCGGTGTGCCGCCACATCGCCTGCGGGTCCAGCTCGGCGGTGCTCGTACCGTCCCAGGTCACCGCGCCCCCGGTGGGCAGGTACAGCCCCGTCAGCAGCTTGCTCAGGGTGGTCTTGCCGGACCCGTTCTCCCCGACCAGCGCCAGCACTTCGCCGCGCCGCACCTCCAGGCTCACCCCGGCGAGCGCCGGAGCCTCCGACTCCGGGTAGGCGTACGTCAGCCCCTCGGCCCGGATCACCCGTGGGACGTCCGGCTCCCGGCTGCCACGCCGCATCCGGTGCCCGCCCGCCTCCTCGATGAACTCCGCCCAGTCGTCCAGGTACAGCCCCGTACGGAACAGCCGCGTCCCGTACCCGACCATCCCCTGGAGCGACGCGCCCACCGTCCGCAGCGCGAACACCGCGGTCCCCGCCGAGGCCACCGACATCTGCCCGGACCCCAGCAGCAGTGCCAGCGACGCCCATACGAGACCCGACGCGAAACCACCGGCCAGCGCCCCCGCCACCGCGTACCGGGCGCCCCTGTGCACGGCCTTGTCCGTCGCGGCGTCCACCCGCGCGCCGATCGTCCGGTACCGCTCCAGGAGGAACGACGCCATGGTGCCCGAACGCAGCTGGTCGGCGATGTCCTTGTCCACCATGTACCAGCGCAGCAGCCCGAGCGTGCGCCGGTCCGCGCTCATCGCCCGGCTCGTCTCGTAACTCACCCGCGCGCCCTTCATCCCCGCGATCCCCTGCGGCAGCGCAGCCAGCAGCAACAGCGGCAGCAGCGCCGGATGCAGCACGGTCACCACCCCGGCCGCCGCGACCAGCGAGGCCAGACACGCCATCAGCTGCTGCGACTCGATGATGAGATCCTGCGCGACCTCGGCGCCCCGGTCCGCCGCGTCCCACTTGTCGTTGAACCCGGGGTTGTCGTACGCGGCCAGCTCCGCGTTGATCGCCGCGTCCAGCATCTGCGTCTCGGCCTCCCGCGAGATCCGCGGCGACAGCCTGCTGGAGATGTTCGACACCGCGATCCCGAGCAGCGCCCGCAGCCCCGCCGCCCCGGCCAGCACCGCGATCGACGGCAGCGCCTCGCGCAGCCGCTCGCCGATGTGCCCGGACGAGATGAGCGCCGTGATGGTGCCGGTGGTCGCGAGCAGCCCGAACGCCTCGAAGAACCCCGCGAGCGCCTGGCACAGCAGCAGCGTCACGACCGCCCTGCGGTCCACCCGCCACGCCAACCCCAGGGAGCGGCGCACCAGTTGCGGCAGGCGGCGGGCCATGGCCCGGGTGGTGATCGTCTCCAGGGCGACCGGCGTGGGCGGCCGGAACCGCAACTCCTCACCGGCCCCGGCCGGTTGTCCTGCCGGTTGCCCGGCGGCCTGCGACGCTGCCACGGATCCCCCTGACGATGCGGTCCAGCACGGCGGTGCCGGTCACCTTGCCGCAAAGCGGGTGGGGCCGCAGGCGTACGGCGGAGGTCCACACGAACGTGGAACGGCCTTGCCCTGTCCGCCTCTTCGTCAACCCCGACCAACGTCAAGGTCACGCCCTGCCGTTCGGCCCGGGTCCCCGGCGTCGGCCGCTCCTACGTTCGGGGCCATGCCAACGCACTCTCACCACACCGCCCGGCTCCTGGGGCCCGCGGCGCTGCTCGCCGCGGGCGCCGCGGCGATCGTCCTGCTCTCCCCGGGCGGGCTGGGGGACCCCGGCCCCGTCGAGGTCGGACACGGAGCCTCCGCATCCGCGTACCGCGCGCTCACCGGAGCGGTGGCCGACGCCCCCATGGCGCCGCTGGAAGCGGCGAGCGAGGGCACCGTGGCCGTCCTCGGGCTGCTGCTCGCCGTCCTGGGGTGGACCGCGCTGCGCCGCAAGGACGCCCGCGGCATCGCCGGAACCACGGTGGTCGGCCTCGGCACCGTGGCCGCGTACGCGCTCAGCGAGGCCCTGAAGCTGGTGGTGGACGAGGAACGGCCCTGCCGCGCCGTACGCGGAGCCGCGGCCATCGCCCACTGCCCCGCGGCGGGGGACTGGTCGTTCCCCAGCAACCACGCCACCCTGGCCGCACCACAGGCTCAGCACGCTCAACCCGGCCCCCACGGCCGCCCCCGCCGCCACCAACCGACCCCGCGCAATCGTCATCACCGGCCAGACGCTACGGAACCCGGGGCGCGCCGGACACTGCCGAAAGTCCACCTTTGGGCCGGGTGAACAGCGCCCGCGCGGTGCGCACCGGTCAGGGAACCCGCGCTCGACGGTACGCGCGGCGCACACGGCGCGAGCCGCTGAGCGCTGCGCCATTCAGGGCAATTCACCCCCGCGTACCTGGCGTTGTGCCGCCACCCGCGCGCCTACTGGTGCTACAGACCGGTGGGTTTTACATCTGCCGGGGGACGGTGACGCGGGCAGGGCCCGGCGTCGATCGCCGTAAGTGTGCACCCCCTGGACCCCGATGCGCCGCCGCGCCCCGATCAGGCGCCGACCTGGCGACCAACGGCCCACCACCTCACCTCACTTGGAGGGCCCATCATGGCTACCCCCACCCTCACCGTGGTGACGGTATCGCCGAACCCGTCGACGTTCGGGCAGGCAGTCACGCTCACCGCCACCGTGATCCCGCTCGGCGCCGGAACCCCCACCGGCACCGTCACCTTCGCCATCAGCGCCGACGGCCCTCCCCTGACGGGGACGCTGTCGGGCGGCACGACCTCGGTCACCGTCAGCGGGCTGAGTGTCGGCATCCACAACGTCGTCGCCACCTACAGCGGCGACGCCAACTTCCTCCCCTCCACCGGCACCAACGTCATCGCCGTCAACCGGTCCGCGACGACGACATCGGTGGTGTCGGCGCCGGATCCGTCCGGGCTCGGAGAGGCGGTGACGTTCACGGCGACCGTCACCCCGGTGCCGCCCGGTGCGGGCGTCCCGGGCGGCACCGTCACCTTCTTCATCGGCGGTTCGGGCGGCGGTTCGTTCACCCAGCCGGTGGTGGGCGGCGCGGCGACGCTGTCCCTCAGCAACCTGGGCGTCGGCACCCACCCTGTGGTCGCCCTCTACAGCGGCGACGTCAACTTCCTGCCGTCCTCCGGCAGTGACACGCACACCGTGAATCCGGCCCCGGCCGCGACGACGACCACGGTGACGTCCTCGGTGAATCCGTCCGTGTTCGGGCAGCCCGTCACGTTCACCGCGACGGTGACGCCGAACCCGCCCGCATCCGGGACCCCGACCGGGACGGTCACCTTCGTCGTCACCGGTACCGGCGGCGGTACGGTCGTCAAGGCGTTGACGGGCGGCACGGCATCCCATACCTTCACCGGCCTGGGCGTGGGCCCGCACACCGTGACCGCCACCTACAGCGGTGACGCCAACTTCGCCGCGTCGACCGGGACGCTCCCGACGCAGACGGTGAACCAGGCGTCGACGACCACCATCGTCAGCTCCAACCCCAACCCCGCGGCGTCGGGCACGCCGGTCACCTATGTCGCCGTCGTGCAGCCCGTGGCCCCTGGGGCCGGAACCCCGACGGGAACGGTCACCTTCACCGTCAGCAACATGACGAACAGCGTCACCGGTACCGGCACCGTGAACAGCTCCGGGTTCGCCTTCTTCACCGACGCCACCCTGCCGGCAGGCAGCTACACCGTCACCGGGGTCTACTCCGGGGACGCCGACTTCACCGGGTCGACCGGCACCACCACGCAGACCATCACCTGACCCGGCCAGCACTGATCCCCGCCGCCGCCCGAGGGGCGGTGGCGGGGATCAGTCATGCGTCGAGGACCCGCGGGGTCTTTAGACGTCGAAGTACAGCTCGAACTCGTGCGGGTGCGGCCGCAGCTGGAGCGGCGCGATCTCGTTGGTGCGCTTGTAGTCGATCCACGTCTCGATCAGGTCGGAGGTGAAGACACCGCCCTGGAGGAGGAACTCGTGGTCGGACTCGAGCGCGTCGAGGACGGCCGGGAGGGAGGTCGGGACCTGCGGGACGCCCGCGTGCTCCTCGGGGGCCAGCTCGTAGAGGTCCTTGTCGATCGGCTCGGCCGGCTCGATCTTGTTCTTGACGCCGTCCAGGCCCGCGAGCAGGAGCGCGGAGAAGGCCAGGTACGGGTTGCCGGAGGAGTCCGGGGCGCGGAACTCGACGCGCTTGGCCTTCGGGTTGGAGCCCGTGATCGGGATACGCATCGCGGCCGAGCGGTTACGCTGCGAGTACACCAGGTTGACCGGCGCCTCGAAGCCCGGGACCAGGCGGTGGTAGGAGTTCACCGTCGGGTTGGTGAAGGCCAGCAGCGACGGGGCGTGCTTGAGGATGCCGCCGATGTAGTAGCGGGCGGTGTCCGAGAGGCCCGCGTAGCCCTGCTCGTCGTAGAACAGCGGGGAGCCGCCCTGCCACAGCGACTGGTGGACGTGCATGCCCGAGCCGTTGTCGCCGAAGATCGGCTTCGGCATGAAGGTCGCGGTCTTGCCGTTCTTCCACGCCACGTTCTTGACGATGTACTTGAACAGCATCAGGTCGTCGGCCGCGGCCAGCAGCGTGTTGAACTTGTAGTTGATCTCGGCCTGGCCGGCGGTGCCCACCTCGTGGTGCTGGCGCTCGACCTGGAGACCGGCGCGGTCCAGCTCGAGGCTGATCTCGGCGCGCAGGTCGGCGAAGTGGTCGACCGGCGGGGTCGGGAAGTAGCCGCCCTTGTACCGGACCTTGTAACCGCGGTTGTCCTCCAGCGCACCGGTGTTCCAGGCGCCCGCCTCGGAGTCGATGTGGTAGAAGGCCTCGTTCGCCTTGGTCTCGAAGCGCACGCTGTCGAAGACGTAGAACTCGGCCTCGGGGCCGAAGTACGCGGTGTCCGCGATGCCGGTGGAGGCGAGGTAGGCCTCGGCCTTCTTGGCGATGTTGCGCGGGTCGCGGCTGTACTGCTCGCCCGTGATCGGGTCGTGGATAAAGAAGTTGATGTTGAGCGTCTTGTCCCGGCGGAACGGGTCGACACGGGCCGTCGACAGGTCGGCACGCAGCGCCATGTCCGACTCGTGGATCGCCTGGAAGCCACGGATCGACGAGCCGTCGAAGGCCAGCTCCTCGTGCGGGTCGAACGCCTCCGCCGGTACGGTGAAGTGCTGCATGACGCCGGGAAGGTCACAGAACCGGACGTCGACGAACTTGACGTCCTCGTCCGAGATGAACTTCCGAGCGTCGTCGGCGTTCTGGAACATCCAACTCCTCCTAGCCCGGCCGCGGGGGGACGGGGATTTGTTCGGTCGCGCGGTCCGTGTGCATGGCGCGCTGCCGCCGACGATAAGCAGACGGGATTTCCCGGGCATGACCCGTTTGTTTCACCCAGGTTAACCGGGTCAGGGGCCGTTACGGGCGTATGCGGGCCGTCGCAGTACCGTATGGAGCGTGGACAAGAGGCAAGCAATCGGATCCTGGCTTTCCGGCCCCCGCGCGGCCGCCGAGGAGATGGGCGTCGACCTGGGCTACCGCGGCCAGGGGCTGGGGCTGCCCGAGAACGGACCGGGTGCGATCGCGCCGCTCGGGCGCCGCCTCGGGGCGCTCTTCATCGACTGGGGCCTGTGCGTGCTCATCTCGTACGCGCTGCTGGCGGGCCGCAATCCGCAGGCCGCCGGGAACTGGGCGCTGCTCGTCTTCCTCGTGCTCAGCCTGCTGACCGTGGGCACCGTCGGCGCGACCCCCGGCAAGTTGCTGCTCAGGCTGCGGGTGGTCGGCGAGGGCGGGGCGCGGCTCAGCCTGCCGCGGGCCGTGCTGCGCAGCGTGCTGCTGGTGCTCGTCATCCCCGCGGTCGTCTTCGACCGCGACACCCGCGGGCTGCACGACCGGCTCTCCCGGGCGGTGCAGATCCGCGTCTAGGCGCCTCGGCGCCACGGATTGCATACGAAAGGCGGCCCGGGACGTCCTGTCCCGGGCCGCCTTCGTCACGTGGAGTCTCGGCGTACGGCCGCTCAGCGGCCCTTCGGCATGCGCATGCCCTTGGGCATCGGGCCCTTCGGGATCGGCATGTTGCTCATGAGGTCGCCCAGCGCCCGCAGCCGCTCGTTCACGACCGTCACCTGCGCGCCCGGCAGCACCCGCGGCAGCTTCAGCAGCGTGGTGCGGAGCTTCTTGATCGGCACCTGGCCCTCGTCGGTGCCGACGATCACGTCGTGCACCGGGACGTCCGACACGATGCGGGCCATGCGCTTCTTCTCGGCGGCCAGCATGCCCTTGAGCCGGTTCGGGTTGCCCTCGCCGACGAGCACGATGCCCGCCTTGCCGACGGCCCGGTGGATGACGTCCTGGTTGCGGTTCATCGCCACCGCCGGGGTCACCGACCAGCCGCGGCCCACGTTCTCCAGAACGGCTGCGGCCGCGCCCGGCTGGCCCTCCATCTGTCCGAAGGCCGCCCGCTCGGCGCGGCGGCCGAAAATGATCGCCATCGCGAGGAAGGCCAGGACGAAGCCCAGGATGCCCAGGAAGACGGGATGACCGATCAGGAAGCCGATGCCGAGGAGGACACCGAAGGTGATGATCCCCACGCCGGCGACGACAAGGCCGACCTTGGAGTCGACCCGTTTGGTCATCTTGTAGGTCAGGGCGATCTGCTTCAGTCGCCCGGGGTTCTCGGATGTTTCCTTCCTCGCCATAAGGCGAAGTTTACGTGGCCTGGGAAGCCCCGGTGGACACGGCCTCCAGCACGTGCTGGGCCTCGGTCCGGTCCTTGGCGCGGCGACGGTCCTCCAGGACCGCGGTCCAGGCGTTGCGCCGGGCTGTGCGCTGTCCGCCGCGCAGCAGCAGTCCCTCCAGGGCGAGCAGCGCGTCGGTCATGGACGGGCGTACGGGCGCAGCCGGCATGGGGTACCCCTCGGGAGCGGCGGATTATCAACGAACGCACGCGGCTATGAGCGGTGCGTGGTTTTATCGTTACCCAATGGTGTTACCAGTGTGTGACCGGTCGGTCAAACACCGATGAAGCCTTGGAATGACCTGCTATTGGAGCTGTGACCTGGGGTTTTGCAAGACGCGTAGAGGGGGCGGTGTGCCCGTCCTCACACAGCGTGTTGCTCACACCGACGCTTGTTCCGAGGGCACGGCGACGGGTGCGCACGGCAAAGGGCGGCGGGAACCAGCCGGTTCGCGCCGCCCTCCGTCGTATCGCCGTTGTGGCGTCACACCGCCTCTGCCGTGTTCGCCCGCTGGTCGATGGCCTGCTGGTACAGGCGCCCCGCGCGGTACGACGAGCGGACGAGGGGGCCGGACATGACACCGGCGTAGCCGATCTCGTCCGCCTCCTCCTTCAGCTCCACGAACTCCTGCGGCTTCACCCAGCGCTCCACCGGGTGGTGCCGCGCGGAGGGGCGCAGGTACTGGGTGATCGTGATCAGCTCGCAGCCCGCGTCGTACAGGTCCTGGAGCGCCTGGCTGATCTCCTCGCGCTCCTCGCCCATGCCCAGGATCAGGTTGGACTTGGTGACCAGCCCCGCCTCGCGGGCCTTGGTGATGACCTCCAGCGAGCGCTCGTAGCGGAAGCCGGGGCGGATGCGCTTGAAGATCCGCGGGACGGTCTCGACGTTGTGCGCGAGCACCTCGGGGCGGGACGAGAAGACCTCGGCGAGCTGGTCGGGGTCCGCGTTGAAGTCCGGGATCAGCAGTTCGACGCCGGTGTCCGGCATGAGGGAGTGGATCTGCCGCACGGTCTCCGCGTACAGCCAGGCGCCGCCGTCGTCCAGGTCGTCGCGGGCGACGCCGGTGATCGTGGCGTACCGCAGCTCCATCGTCCGTACGGATTCGGCCACCCGGCGCGGCTCGTCGCGGTCCAGCGGCTGCGGCTTGCCGGTGTCGATCTGGCAGAAGTCACAGCGCCGGGTGCACTGGTCGCCGCCGATGAGGAACGTGGCCTCGCGGTCCTCCCAGCATTCGAAGATGTTGGGACAGCCCGCCTCCTGGCACACCGTGTGCAGGCCTTCCCGCTTCACCAGGCCGTGCAGCTCGGTGTACTCGGGGCCCATCTTCGCCCGCGTTTTGATCCACTCGGGCTTGCGCTCGATGGGGGTCTGGCTGTTCCGGACCTCCAGACGCAGCATCTTGCGTCCGTCGGGTGCGACTGCGGACACGTCCGGCACTCCTCTTTGCTTGGCGAGTCTGGGTGGCGCGGCTTTCGAATCGTCGGCGGTCACCAGGGTACGCCCGTCATTCGTACGGATTTACGTCCAGGGCAACCGGTGAGGTCGGGGGCCGCATTCCCTGGGCCCTCTGCGGGCGGGCCCTATACGGCGCGGGGCAGCGGGACGGAGGACTCCACGACCGCCCGCAGATGCCTCTCGACCACCGGGGTCACCTCGGCGACCGTCACCTCCCGGCCCAGCTCCGCCGAGAGCGACGTCACGCCCGCGTCCCTGATGCCGCACGGCACGATCCGGTCGTACGAGGTGTTGTCCGGATTGCAGTTGAACGAGAAGCCGTGCATGGTCACGCCCTTGGCGACCCGCACCCCGATAGCGCCGAGCTTGCGGTCCTCACGGCGCTGCCCGGCGTTGGACGGGGCGTACTCCGGGCCGTTCAGCCGCGGGTCGAACTCCTCGTCCTCCACCCGCGGGTCGAAGTCCAGCGTCAGCCCGCCGAGCCCCGGGCGCCGGTCCACCGGGTCGCCCAGCACCCACACCCCGCTGCGGCCCTCCACGCGGGTGGCCTCCACGCCGAAGTCGGCGCAGGTCAGCAGCATGGCCTCCTCCAGCCGCCGGACATGGGCGACGACGTCCACCGGGCGCGGCAGCTTGAGGATCGGATAGCCCACCAGCTGGCCGGGACCATGCCAGGTGATCTTGCCGCCGCGGTCCACGTCCACCACCGGGGTGCCGTCGAGGGGGCGCTCGTTGTCGGCCGTGCGCCGCCCCGCCGTGTAGACGGCCTGGTGCTCGAGCAGCAGACAGGTGTCCGGGATCTCGTCCGCGAACCGGGCCGCGTGCACCCGGCGCTGCTCCTGCCACGCCTCCTGGTAGTCGACGGCCTCCGCCCCGAACCCCAGATGGACGTAGCGCAGTCGCGTCTGCGAAGCAGGGGGCGTCTCCGGGGACGTTGCGGTCACGGCAAGCTCCTCTTCGGACCTCGTAACGGTTGGCAGTGCCTCCGCCACTGTACGACCGCGCGCTTTCGGACCCCTATCCGGCTCGTTCTCACACGATCGGATGAAAGGAGTCCGACCAGCGCGATCAGCCCGCTACAGCCAGTTAAATTCACGCCGTTCCAGAGAGCGAATCAGGGAGACCGGCAGGCTGATGACGGAACGACCCCCGCAGCGCATCCCCAATCGTCAGCTCGCCGCGCTGATTTCCGAGGCAGGCTTCTCCAATGCCGGGCTCGCCCGGCGGGTGGACCAGCTCGGCATCGAACACGGCCTCGACCTGCGGTACGACAAGACGTCGGTGACCCGCTGGCTGCGCGGCCAGCAGCCGCGCGGCACCACCCCCGCGCTGATCGCCGAGGTCTTCACCCGGCGGCTGGGCCGCCGGCTGACCGCCCAGGACCTGGGTCTCGACGCCTGTGCGCCGGTCTACGCGGGGCTGGAGTTCGCCGCCACCCCGCAGGAGGCGGTGGACATCGTCAGCGGGCTGTGGCGGAAGGACTCCGGCAGCCATGCGGAGCTGCGGAAGATCGCCTTCACCCCGGCCGGGCTCGTCGTCCCCAGCCGGGACTGGCTGATCGGACGGCCCGACGACCGGGTGGCGCGCGGTGAGCCCGCGGCCGCCGCCGGTGGCCCCACCGTCCCCGCCCAGGGCGGCCGGGGCGCCGCCGCGGGCCGGGCGGCCGCCGTCGACCGGGCGGTCGCCGCGGGCCAGGGCGCCTCCGCCGGACGGGCGCCGGTGCCCCGGCAGCGGCAGGCGGACCGCGTCCAGCGCGGGCCCGGCCACCGGGTGACCCCGGGCGACATCGCGGCGCTGCGCTCGGTCAGCGAGCTGTTCCGCACCCTGGACCAGACGTACGGCGGCGGCCACGCCCGGCAGGCCCTGGTGCGCTACCTGGAGCACGAGGGCGAGCCGATGCTGCGCGGCACGTACGGCGAGACGACGGGGCGGCGGCTGTTCGGCGCCGTCGCGGACCTGACCCGGCTGGCCGGGTGGACGTCGTACGACATCGCCGCGCACGGCCTGGCCCAGCGGTATTTCGTCCAGGCGCTGCGGCTCGCCCAGGCCGCCGGGGACCGGCCGTACGGCAGCTATGTGCTGGTGACCATGAGCCGCCAGGCCGTCTATCTGGGCCACGGCCGGGAGGCCGTCCAGCTCGCCCGGGTGGCCCAGCAGGGCGTGGGCGGCGGCGCCCCGCCGGTGCTCCAGTCCCTGCTGCACGCGGTCGAGGCGCGCGGGCACGCGGTGCTGGGCGAGGTGCGGGCCTGCACCGCCTCGCTCGCCCGCGCCGAGCGGGCGCTGGAGACGTCGCGGCCGGGCGACGACGTGCCGTACTGGGCGCGGACCTTCGACGAGGCGCAGCTGGCCGACGAGTTCGGCCACAGCCACCGGGACCTCCAGCAGTACCGGGCCGCCGCCCAGCACGCGGAGCGCTCGCTGCGGCTGCGGGGCGCCGGGTTCGCCCGCAGCCGCCTCTTCAGCCGGGTGGTGCTGGCCACGGCCCGGCTGGGCCTCGGCGAGCTGGAGCAGGCGTGCGCGCTGGGCGCGGAGGCGGCGCAGCAGGCGTCCGAGATGCGGTCGGCGCGGGCGCTGGACTACGTACGCGACTTCGAACGCCGCCTGGAGCCGTACCGGGACGCGGCCCCGGTCCGCGGCTACCGCGAACGGGTCGCGGCCCTGGGCTAGGCCCTTACCCCGCGGTGACGCCGAAGGTGTCGGCCAGGCCCGCCGTGCCCTTCTCCGTCACATCGATCGCCCGGCGTCGCGTTCCCCGGCGGATCCAGTCCAGCTCGAAGAGCCGGTCGGTGATCGCGGCGCCCAGGGCGCCCGCCAGGTGGTGGCGCTGTTCGGTCCAGTCCACGCAGTAGCGGATCAGGGGGCGGCGGCCGTGGAGCCGGTCCGCGTCCACGCCGAACGCGGCCAGCTCGGCCCGCCCCCGGTCGGTCAGCCGGTACGGGGTGTCGTTGCCGGGGGCGGACAGCCGGTCGCGTTCGGCCGTCTCCGGGTGGTGGCGTCCGTCGCCGCCGGTCAGCACGCCGCGTTCCAGCAGGGCGCCCATCAGCGCCACACCCAGGCCGCCCGCGACATGGTCGTAGCAGGTGCGGGCCCGGCGCAGCGCGTTGGCGTGGGTGGACGCCCGCAGCGACGTGACCGGCAGCGGCGGCGCGATCCTGGCCAGCGCCTCGATGGCCTCGCCCACGGCGGGGCCGGTCAGCCGGTAGTAGCGGTGCCGCCCCTGCCGTTCGACGCGTACGACACCGGCCTCCAGCAGCTTCGCCAGGTGCCCGCTCACCGTGGAGGCGCTCACCCCCGCCTCCGTGGCCAGCACGCTCGCGGGCAGCGCCCGCCCCTCCGCCAGCGCCAGCAGGATGCGGGCGCGGGAGGCGTCCGCGAGGGCGGTGGCGGCGCGGGCGATGTCCGCGTCGCGGGCGGGGGAGACGGGGGAGGCGGCCATGGGTTCAGCGTAGGCCGCGGTCGTTTCGGCGCCCGGCGAAGTGTTCGTTCACACAGCGGCGGCGAACACCTCCTCCGCCTCGGCGATCGCCCGCGCCAGAACCTCCGGCTCGGGCCGCAGCCCGGCCGTGATCGTGTCGAGGCGGCCGAGCCCCGCCCGCCGCAGGAGCCGCTTTTCGTTGGTGACCCACTCGCCGCGCGCCGCCAGCACCGCGTGGGCGGTCTGCATGGCGGCGGTGGCCAGCGCGCCCGCGACCTCGGTGGCCTGGCCGCGCCGGGCGTACGAGCCCCCTGCGTACGCGAGCGTCAGGGCGGCCCGCTCGCGCCAGAACGGGGGAGCCGCCGCGCGCAGCGCCTCCGGGTACCCGGGGCGGGGCAGGGTGCCGCGGAGCACCTGGTTGACGGCGAGTTCGGCGACGACCAGATAGCTGGGGATGCCCGCGAGGTGGAACATGAGCGGTTCCCAGTGGAAGCGGCCCTGCCGGGCCTCGGCGAGTTCGTGGTCGACGACGTTAAGGTCGCGGTAGTGGATGTCGACGTGGCGGCCGTCGATGGTGAGCCAGGCGCCCCCGTTGAAGACGCCCCCGCCCCAGGCGCCGACCTCGCAGACCTCGCCCTCCCAGCCGACCGCGCGCAGCTCCGCCGGGTCGAAGCCGCCCCGGTAGTAGAGGGCCAGGTCCCAGTCGCTGTCCGGGGCGTGGGTCGCTTGAGCGCGCGAGCCGCCGAGGGTGACGGCGTGCACGCCGGGCAGAGTGGCGAGCCGGTCGGCGGCGTGGTCGAGGAAGGTGTCGTCGGTCATGAGGTGACGGCTCTTCATGGACGTAGAGAACGAGGCCGATGGCGCCCTGTCAATGTCATTTACGACAGGGGAGCCTCCCAGGTGGCGGTGATGTCGCGGGCGACATCACGTAGCAGGTCGATGAGCAGTCGTCAGGGCCGGTGGCAGCAGGTGCAGGGCAGCCGCCTGGAACGTCCCGATCCGCAGCCGGAGCGAGAGGTGGCCGAGTGGTGCGGCCAGTTCCGCCTCGGCCCTGCCCGATGCCTCCTCCACGGTTCGAGCGTGGGAGGCGAGCAGCGCACCGGCCGCGGTGAGCGTTGCTCCGCGAGGACCGCGGATGACCAGGGGCACCTGCCAGTCGCGCTCGGCCTTGGCCACCTGCTGGGTGACCGCCGCGGGCGTGAGTTGGAGGGCGGCCGCCGCGGCCGGGACATGGTGCTCACCTGGGCCGTCGGCCGAGGGCGCGCCCTGGTGTCGCAGCCGACCGTCCTGCGGGGAATCAGCGTGACCACCGGCGTCGTCCTGGTGGGGCTGGGCGCCGCGGTGGCAGCAGGTGTCTGAGGGCCGGGCCGGTGTCAGGCCGCCGCCGCAGGGATGGGCGGGGTGTCGGAGCCGGGGGTGGCGCCGAAGTCCTGGAGCACCGCGCGGGCGGCGCGGCGGCCGGAGACGAGGGCGCCCTGCACGGTGCTGGCGTCGCGGTGGTCGCCGCATACGTACAGCCCGGACAGCAGCCGCACCGGGCGCCGGAGGTCGTGGGGTGCGGGCATGGCGGGTACGGCGTGCGGGTCGTGGTGGGCGGCCAGCAGCTGCCAGTCGGTGGTGGAGGTGCCGTAGACGGTGGCGAGCTGGGCCCTGGCCTGCCGGTCGAGTTCGGCGGTCGGCAGGCCCGCGGCGGCGCCCAGCACGGTGGAGGTGATGAGCACCCGGCCGCCCGGTGCGCGCGAGGGGTCGACCTCGCTCGCGACCGTGGTGTGGGCGACGGGGCCATGGCCACCTGCCGTGAGGATCAGCGCGGGTTCGCGCAGGGGCGGCTGGTCGGCGGTGTGGTGCAGCACGGTGACCGGGTGGAAGGCGGGCAGCCGCAGCCCGGGGAGGAGTTCGGCGGCGTCGTGCGCCCCGGTGGCCACCAGCACCGCCCGGCAGCGGAACTCGCCGTGTCCGGCGGTGGTCACGGTGGTGGTGGCGGCCGAGGTGGCCCGTACGCCGGTGCGGACGGTCCCCGGCGGCAGCGTGGCGGCCAGCAGTTCGGGGACGGTGGCGGCGCCGCCCGCCGGAAGGCACAGCCGGCCGCGGGCGTAGCCGCGCAGCACCAGGTCGGCGCAGCGGCTGGAGGTGTTCAGGCCCGGGTCGCTCAGCAGCGAGACGAGGAGCGGGCGCAGCACGCTCTCGACGGTACGAGCGGGAAGGCCCCGCCCCGCCAGGGTCTCGTGGACCGGCCGGTCGGGGCGGGCGAGGAGGCGGTCCGCGGGCAGGGCGGCGAGCCTGCCGAGCGCGGCACCGAGTCGGGCCTGATCGAGTCCGCCGCCCAGGGGCGCGCGGGCGGCGCTTGCGAGAGCGCGTGCCGTGGTGAGTGCGCCCCTTGTGCTCCGGGAACCGCTCCGGGAGCCGCTCCAGGAGCCGCGGGGGGTGCCGATCCGCTGCGTACGGCCGTCGCCGTGCACCAGCACCCCCTGGGAGAAGGGGCGCAGGGCGAGGGTGTCGAGTCCCGGGGTGTGCCGCAGTTCGGGGAACGAGGTGTTCACCAGCTGCCCGGTGCGGTCCAGCCGGAAGCCGTCGACGGTATCGGTGGTCATGCGGCCGCCGACCCGGGGCGCGGCCTCCAGGACCGTGACCTCCATCCCCGCGCCGGTCAGCAACTGGGCGGCGGCCAGCCCCGCGAGTCCGGCTCCCACGATGACGACGTCCGTGCGGTGCGCGCTGGTGAGCACGTTCCCTCCCCGGGGTCGGGATGGAGCGGATCGGAACGGTCACGACGGTAAGGGCAAAAACGGTCGATGACAGACGCGCATCGACCGAGCACGGGCGCACAACGGTCGCACGCCGATCGGGTTCGGCCGTTCCGTTTCGTGGCGTCCCGTTCCCCTCCGACCTGTCCCGTTCCCCTGCGACCCGTCAGCGCCGTCCGCCCACCGCCGCCTTCAGGGCCTCCTCGACATGCGGGTAGGTGAAGGAGAAGCCGGAGTCCAGCAGCTTGCGCGGGAGGGCCCGGACGCTGCCGAGGATGTCGGTGGACATCTCGCCCAGGGCGATCCGCAGCGCCGGGGCGGGCACATGGAGGAGCGTCGGACGGCGCAGCACCCGGCCCATGGCCTCGGTGATCTCACGGTTGGTCACGGGGGAGGGGGCGGTGAGGTTGACGGGGCCGCTGAGGTCCGCCGTGTCCAGGATGTGGCGCAGCGCGGCGATGTGGTCGTGCAGGGCGATGAAGCTCCAGTACTGCCGACCGCTGCCCATCCGCCCCCCGAGGCCCGCCTTGAACAGCGGGAACAGCCGCCCCCACGCGCCGC
The DNA here is from genome assembly GCF_052851135.1 of Streptomyces sp. BRA346. Classification (NCBI taxonomy): domain Bacteria; kingdom Bacillati; phylum Actinomycetota; class Actinomycetes; order Kitasatosporales; family Streptomycetaceae; genus Streptomyces; species Streptomyces sp. BRA346. Next base: position 78,042 of record NZ_JAIWIH010000006.1, read on the forward strand.
CCTCGGGCGCGATCACCAGACCGCTGCGGATGAACACCGTGCGCACCTCCGCCTCCTGCGCCGCGGCGGTCGCCTCCTCCCAGGCCTGACAGAGGTCCGGGAGGAAACCGTGCCCAGGGGGCGCGCTCTCATCGACCGCGCGCTCCCCCGTGTCCCCGTAGAACCCCACCGCGCTTCCACTGATCAGCACCCGCGGCGGGGTGTCCAGGGAGGCCACGGCCTCGGCGATGGCGGCCGTGCCCAGCACCCGGCTGTCCCGCAGCTCCTTCTTGTACGCATCGGTCCAGCGGTGCTCGCCGATGCCCGCGCCCGCGAGGTGGACGACGGCCTCACACCCCGTCAGCCCGGCGGTGTCGACCCACTGCCGGTGCGGATCCCACTCGACTTCCGCCTCCTCGCGGGGAGTTCGCCGCACCAGCCGCACGACCTGGTGGCCGTCCTGGCGCAGGGAGTGGACGAGGGCCGTCCCGATGAGCCCGGTGGAACCGGTGACCGCGATGCGCATGGCCCCATCCTGCCCCCGATCATCCGGGGGATGTCGGACGTCGAGGAGCGCGTGGCAGAGTGACCTGCATGTCCGAGCCCTCTGCCCCGCCTCAGCCGTCCGCGGTGCCCGCACCGCTGATCCGCCGCTCCGTGCTCGACGACGAGCAGGAGCTGGTCGCTCTGGAGCGCCGCACCTGGTCGACGCTGCACTCCGTACTGCCGGCGCCGGAGCCGCCGTACGACGCCTTCTTCACCCACCGCAACCGCCCCGTCCACAACATGGTGGCCGAGCTGGACGGGCGCCCCGTCGGCTTCGTGCGGCTCGTCCCGCCGACGCAGCTGGCCAGCAACGCGCACGTCCGCCAGATACAGGGGCTCGCCGTGGACCCGCGGGTGCGCGGCCGGGGCGTGGCGCGGGCGCTGCTGCACGCGGCGTACGAGGAGGCGCTGCGGCAGGGCGCGATCCGGATCACCCTGCGGGTGCTCGGCCACAACCTCCCGGCGCGGCGGCTGTACGAGTCGGAGGGGTTCGTGGTGGAGGGCGTCCTGCGCGGGGAGTTCCTGCTCGACGGCGCGTACGTGGACGATGTGCTGATGGGCCGCCCCCTCATCGACGGCGCCGCCTGAGATCAGTCGCGGAAGCGCTCCCAGAGCCGGGGGTACCGCGCCGCCAGCGCCTCGTCGTCCTCCAGGTCGATCGTCGCGCCGACCGGCTCGTCCGGCCGCTCGGGGAGCCCCAGATCCGGCAGCACCGCGCCGGTGAGCTGCTCGTACGCCTCGTCCGCCGCGAACCCCAGGTCCTCGCAGTCGCCGTCCACCTGATCGTCGAAGTCCTCCAGCAGTTCGGCCAGCGCGTCCGGGTCGTGCAGCGCGCCCTCGAAGACGTCCCGGCCCTGGCCGATCAGCCAGTAGCGGAACGCCTCGAAGGCGTCGTCGCTGACGCCGCCCAGCAGCACCCGGGCGGCGCCCCACAGATCCCAGCGGTACGCCCGGTTGGCGCGGGCCTCGAAGTGCCGGGCGAAGTCCAGCACGGAGTCCGGGTCGAGCTGTGACAGCTGCTCGACGAGCAGGTCGGACTGGTCCTCGGGGTCGCCCTGGGCAGCCTCCCGAGCGCTGTCGACCAGCCCCCAGAACTCCGTCTCGTCCATCATCACGGGACCAGCATCGGCCCTCGCGCCCACCGCCGCACGCGGAGCGACCCAGATGCGGCCCTCTTGTTATATGGGACAGAAGGTGTCGGGTTTCCTTGCGATCGTCGAACGCGTCACTGATGAGGTCTCCCCAGGAGAGGACGTACTGACGTGAGCACACAGGGACCGCTGGCGGGCAAGGTCGCACTCGTCGCGGGCGCCACGCGCGGCGCGGGCCGGGCCATGGCCGTCGAGCTGGGCGCGGCGGGCGCCACCGTCTACGCGACGGGACGCACCACCCGGGACCGGGTCAGCGAGGTCGGGCGGCCGACCGAGACCATCGAGGAGACGGCGGAACTGATCACGGCGGCGGGCGGCACGGGCATCGCGGTGCCGACCGATCACCTGGAACGGGAGCAGGTACGGGCGCTCATCGAGCGCATCGACCGCGAGCAGGGGCGGCTGGACGTCCTGGTCAACGACGTCTGGGGCGGTGAACACCTGATCCCGTTCGGCAAGAAGAGCTGGGAGAACGACCTGGAGGGGGGTCTGCGGATGCTCCGGCTCGGCGTCGAGACCCACCTGGTCACCAGCTACTACGCGCTGCCGCTGCTGATCCGGAACCCGGGCGGTCTGGTGGTCGAGGTGACCGACGGGAACGAGGAGTTCAACAAGACCTACCGGGAGAACCTCTTCTACGACCTCACCAAGAACGCCCCCATCCGCACCGCCTTCGGGCTGGCCCACGAGCTGAAGGACTTCGACGGCACGGCGGTGTGCGTCTCCCCGGGCTTCCTGCGCTCCGAACAGATGCTGGACCACTTCGGGGTGACCGAGGAGAACTGGCGGGACGCGGTGGAGAAGGAGCCGCACTTCGCCATCGCCGAGACGCCGCACTTCGTCGGGCGGGCGGTCGCCGCGCTCGCCGCCGACCCGGACCGGGCGCGCTGGAACGGGAAGTCCGTGTTCAGCGGCGACCTGGCCAAGGTCTACGGCTTCACCGACCTCGACGGGTCGCGACCGGACGCGTTCGGGTACTTCCGGGACGTCGTCTTCGGCGGCAAGGAGGGCAGCGCCGCCGACTACCGGTAGCCCGGTAGCTACGCGTAGAGGTCCGTCATCCGCCGCGCCGCCGCCGCGAACCGCTCCCGCAGTTCCGGCGGCGCCAGCACCTCCGCCTCCGGGCCGAGGGCGAGGAGCTGGCCGTACGCGACCTCGGCGGACTCCACGGGCAGGGTGATCGTGATCCGCCCCTCCCCGTCCGGCTCCCCGGCGGACCGTACGGCGTCCTCGGCCGCCGTACGGTCCGTGACGTACGGCAGTCCGCGGGCGCCCTCCGGGGTGAGGCGCAGCGTGACCTCCTCGCGGAGGATCGAGCGCGCGAACTGCGCCGCCCGCTCCTCCCAGAAGGCGGGCAGGTCGAACGCCTCGTCGCGCCGGAACCGGTCCCCGCCGGGCGCGGGCCCGACCGCGGCGAGACGGTCCACCCGGTAGACGCGGAAGTCGCCCTGGGAGCCCGCGGCGGCACCGGCGCGGGCCGCCAGATACCAGACGCCCGCCTTGAGGACGAGCCCGTACGGCTCCAGCTCCCGTTCCACCTCCGTGTCCCGGCGGCGGTAGCGGACCGCGAGCCGCCGGTCGTCCCACACCGCGTCGGCGACGTCCGGCAGCAGGGCCGGCGTCTGCGGCTCCTGCCACCACCCCGGCGCGTCGAGGTGGAAGCGCTGCGCCACCGTGTGGGAGGCGTCGCGCAGCTCGGGGAGGAGCGCGGCGGACACCTTCAGCCGGGCGGCGGAGGCGGCGTCGGCGAGCCCCATCTCGCGCAGCGCGGACGGCACCCCGGACAGGAACAGCGCCTCGGCCTCGGTGCGGCCGAGGCCGGTCAGCCGGGTGCGGTAGCCGCCGATGAGCCGGTAGCCACCGGCCCGGCCGCGGTCCGCGTACACCGGCACCCCGGCCTCGGAGAGCGCGGCGGCGTCCCGCGTCACCGTGCGCTCCGAAACCTCCAGCTCACGCGCCAGCTCGGCCCCCGTCATCGAGGGCCGAGCCTGGAGCAGGAGCACCATCTTGATCAGCCGCGCGGCACGCACGGCCCCATCATGCCGTGACGGGGCGGCGGTGCGCCGTCAGATGCCGTAGCGCTGGGCGGCCTCCTTGGGGGCCGTGCTCTTGACCGCGCCCTGCTTGGCGAGCCGGGCCAGCGCGGTGACCACGATCGAGTGGACGTCCACGCCGAAGTGGCGGCGGGCCGCCTCGCGGGTGTCGGAGAGACCGAAGCCGTCGGTGCCGAGCGAGTACCAGTCCTGCTCGACCCACTGGCTGATCTGGTCCGGTACCGCCCGCATCCAGTCGCTGACCGCGAGGACCGGGCCCGGTGCGCCTGCCAGGGCACGGGTGACGTACGGGACCCGGTCTTCGCCGTTGAGCTGCGCCGCGTCACAGGACAGGGCATCGCGGCGCAGCTCGCTCCAGGAGGTGGCGGACCACACGTCGGCGGCCACGCCCCAGTCGTCGGCGAGCAGTTTCTGGGCCTCCAGCACCCAGTGGATGGCGGTGCCGGAGGCGAGGAGCTGGATACGGGGGGCGTCGGCGGCGGGCGCCTCGGCCTCCTGGAAGCGGTAGAGGCCCTTGACGATGCCTTCCTCGACGCCCTCGTGCTGCGGCATCGGGGGCTGCACCTTGGTCTCGTTGTAGACCGTGAGGTAGTAGAAGACGTCCTCGGCCTGCGGGCCGTACATCCGCCGCAGCCCGTCCCGCACGATCACGCCGACCTCGTACGCGAACGCCGGGTCGTAGGCGAGCGCCGCCGGGTTGGTGGAGGCGATCAGGTGCGAGTGGCCGTCGGCGTGCTGGAGGCCCTCACCGGTCATGGTGGTGCGGCCCGCGGTGGCGCCGATCAGGAAGCCGCGGCCGAGCTGGTCGGCGAGCGCCCACATCTGGTCGGCGGTGCGCTGCCAGCCGAACATCGAGTAGAAGATGTAGAACGGGATCGTCGGCTCGCCGTGCGTCGCGTACGAGGTGGCGGCGGCGGTGAAGTCGGCCATCGAACCGGCCTCGGTGATCCCCTCGTTGAGGATCTGACCGTTCTCGGCTTCCTTGTAGTACAGGAGCTGATCGCGGTCGACCGGGTCGTAGGTCTGGCCGAGCGGGGAGTAGATCCCGGCGGTCGGGAAGAGCGACTCCATGCCGAACGTACGGGCCTCGTCGGGCACGATCGGCACCCAGCGGTGGCCGGTCTCCTTGTCCCGCATCAGGTCCTTGACCAGGCGCACGAAGGCCATGGTCGTGGCGATCTCCTGGCTGCCGGAGCCCTTGGCCAGGGTCTCGAACGGCTTGGCCGCGGGCTCGGGCAGGGCCACCGGGTGGACCTTGCGGGCCGGGGCGGGGCCGCCGAGCTCGGCGCGGCGCTCCTGGAGGTAGCGGACCTCGGGGGAGTCCTCGCCGGGGTGGGCGTACGGAACGAGGCTGTCGTCCAGCTTGCTGTCCGGGATGGGCAGCTCCAGGAGGTCGCGCATGGCGCGGAACTCCTTGCCGGTCAGCTTCTTCATCTGGTGGTTCGCGTTGCGCGACTCGAAGGTGGGGCCGAGCGTGTACCCCTTGACGGTCTGCGCGAGGACGACCGTCGGGGCGCCCTTGTGCTCCACGGCCGCGCGGTAGGCCGCGTACACCTTGCGCGGCTCGTGGCCCGCGCGGGAGGTGTGGAAACACTCGGCCAGCTTGGCGTCGGACAGCGACTTCGCCAGCTCCGCGAGGGCCGGGTCGGCGCCGAAGAAGTGCTCGCGGATGTAGGCGGCGTCGCGGGTCGCGTACGTCTGGAACTGGCCGTCGGGGACCTCGCGCAGGCGGCGCGCCAGCGCACCGGAGGCGTCCCGGGCGAACAGCTCGTCCCAGGCGGAGCCCCACAGCGACTTGACGACGTTCCACCCGGCGGCGCGGAACTGGGCCTCCAGCTCCTGCACGATCTTGAAGTTGGCGCGCACCGGGCCGTCGAGGCGCTGGAGGTTGCAGTTGATGACGAACGTGAGGTTGTCCAGGCCCTCGCGCCCGGCCAGCGCCAGGGCGGCGGTCGACTCCGGCTCGTCCATCTCGCCGTCGCCGAGGAACGCCCATACGTGGGAGTTCGCGGTGTCCTTGATGCCGCGGGCGGCCAGGTAGCGGTTGAAGCGGGCCTGGTAGATCGCGGAGATCGGGCCGATGCCCATCGAGACGGTGGGGAACTCCCACAGCCACGGCATCCGGCGCGGATGCGGATACGAGGGAAGCCCCTGAACGCTGCCGCCGCCCGCCTCACGGCGGAAGCGGTCCAGGTGCGCTTCGGTCAGCCGGCCGTCGAGGAAGGCGCGGGCGTAGATGCCGGGAGAGGCGTGGCCCTGGATGTAGAGCTGGTCGCCGCTGCCGTCGGCCTCCTTGCCGCGGAAGAAGTGCTGGAAGCCCGTCTCGTAGAGCCAGGCGGCGGAGGCGAAGGTGGCGATGTGGCCGCCGAGGCCGTCCGCGCTGCCGCGGGTGACCATCGCCGCCGCGTTCCACCGGTTCCAGGCGGTGATCCGGCGCTCCATGGCCTCGTCACCGGGGAACGCGGGCTCCGCGGCGGTCGGGATGGTGTTGACGTAGTCCGACTCCAGCAGCGGCGGCAGCGACAGCCCGGTGTCCTCGGCGCGCTCCAGGGTGCGGCGCATCAGGTACGCGGCGCGGTGCGGTCCGGCGGCCTGGGTGACGGCAGCGAGCGAGGCGCCCCACTCGGCGGTCTCCTCGGGGTCCCGGTCGGGGAACTGGTCGAGCGCACTCGGCTGCGTGCTTGCGAGATCGGTCATGCGGTCGACTGTAAGTTCTGATCGATGATCGATCAAAGTACGTGAAGGGAAAAACTTGTCCGTAGGCCGAAATTGGCATTCCGTGCCGCGAAATCAGGCACGCGGTGCACAGCCGAGAACGTGCGCCTTGACCAGTTCGCCCACCCGCGGATCCCGTCGCCGGAACGCGTCCACCACGGCCTGGTGCTCCTCGGCGTACGACTGCTGAACGGTGCCCAGCCAGCGGATCGACAGCGTCGTCCAGATCTCGATGCCCAGCGACTCCCAGGTGTGCAGCAGCACGCTGTTGCCCGACGCCCGCACCAGCTCCCGGTGGAAGGCCACGGTGTGCCGCACCTGGGCCTCGCCGTCGGCCCTGCGGTCCGCCTCGTACAGCGCCCGCACCTCGGGCTCCAGCGCCGAGGTGTCCTCGGCCAGCCGGGGCGCCGCCAGCTCCGCGGCGATCTGCTCCAGACCGGCCCGCACCGGATAGATCTCCTCCAGGTCGGCCGCGGTCAGATTCCGCACCCGGACGCCCTTGTTCGGAGCCGACTCGATCAGCCGCAGCGTCTCCAGCTCGCGCAGCGCCTCCCGTACGGGCGTCTGGCTCACCTCCAGCTCCGTCGCGATGCGCCGCTCCACGATCCGCTCGCCCGGCTTCCACCGCCCGCTGACGATCCCCTCCACGATGTGCTCGCGGATCTGCTCGCGCAGCGAGTGGACGACGGGCGGGATCATAGGGAGCGCTCCTTCGGAACCAGCGGTGAACGGAAGTCATTATCCAGGCAGCGGAAGCATCGCGGTCCGGAGCCGGAAAGACACGAACCGCACAGACTCGCAAAAGGGCCGCGCCCCGCACGGAAGCCCGTGCGGGGCGCGGCCGTCTGCCGGAGGGGGCTCAGAGACCGAGCTCGACCTCGAACTCGCCGGCCTCCAGGATCTCCTTGACCGCGGTCAGGTAGCGGGCCGCGTCGGCACCGTCCACCAGGCGGTGGTCGTAGGAGAGCGCCACGTACGTCATGTCGCGCACCGCGATCGTCTCGCCCAGGTCCGGGTGGTTGATGACCACCGGGCGCTTGACGGTCGCGCCGATGCCCAGGATGGCGACCTGGTTCGGGGGCACGATGATCGTGTCGAACAGCGCACCGCGCGAGCCGGTGTTGCTGATCGTGAAGGTGGCACCGGACATGTCGTCCGGGGTGATCTTGTTGGAGCGGACCTTGCCCGCCAGCTCCGCCGTCTTCTTGGCGATGCCCGCGATGTTCAGGTCGCCCGCGCCCTTGATGACCGGGGTCATCAGGCCCTTCTCGGCGTCCACCGCGATGCCGACGTTCTCGACGTCGAAGTACGTGATGGTGTCGTCGTCGTTGATCCGGGCGTTGACGGCCGGGTGGCCCTTCAGCGCCTGGACGGCGGCCTTCACGAAGAACGGCATCGGCGAGAGCTTGACGCCCTCACGCTGCGCGAAGCTCTCCTTGGCCTGGGCACGCAGCCGCATGACCTTGGTGACGTCCACCTCGACCACGCTGGTCAGCTGGGCCTGGCCATGCAGCGCCTTCATCATGTTGTCGCCGATGACCTTGCGCATCCGCGGCATCTTGATGGTCTGGCCGCGCAGCGGGGAGACCTCCTGCTTGGCCTTGGGCGCGGCGGCGGCCGGAGCCGGCGCCTGCGTCTGGGCCGCGGCCTTGGCGGCCTCGGCGGCGGCGATGACGTCCTGCTTGCGGATGCGGCCGCCGACGCCGGTGCCCTTGACGGTGCCCAGGTCCACGCCGTTCTCCGCGGCGAGCTTGCGCACCAGCGGGGTCACGTACGCGCCCTCGGCCTCGGGGGAGGCCGGAGCCGGGATGGACGGCGCCTTGGCGGCCGGGGCCGGGGCGGGCGCCGGAGCCGGGGCAGGCGTGGGCTCGGGAGCCGGAGCGGGCGTGGGCTCCGGGGCCGGAGCGGGCGCCGGGGCCTCCTCCTTGACCGGCTCGGGGGCCGGGGCGGGGGCGGCCGGGGCCTCGGCGGGCGCGGCGGCCGGAGCGGCACCGGCAGCGCCGATCACGGCCAGCTTGGCGCCGACCTCGGCGGTCTCGTCCTCGCCGACCAGGATCTCCAGCAGGGTGCCCGCGGTCGGGGCCGGGATCTCGGTGTCGACCTTGTCGGTGGAGACCTCGAGCAGCGGCTCGTCGGCCTCGACCGACTCGCCGACCTCCTTGAGCCAGCGGGTCACGGTGCCCTCGGTGACGCTCTCGCCGAGCGCCGGGAGGACCACATCGGTGCCCTCGGCGCCACCGGACGGGGCGGCGGCGGGGGCCGGGGCCTCGGCCGCGGGGGCCGGGGCGGGCTCGGGCTGGGCCGCCGGAGCGGGCTCGGCGGCCGGGGCGGGGGCCTCGGCCGGGGCACCCTCGCCGTCGTCGATGACGGCCAGCTCGGCGCCGACCTCGACCGTCTCGTCCTCGGCCACCTTGATGGATGTCAGCACACCGGCGCTGGGCGCCGGGATCTCGGTGTCGACCTTGTCGGTCGAGACCTCGAGCAGCGGCTCGTCGGCCTCGACGCGCTCACCTTCGGCCTTGAGCCAGCGGGTGACGGTGCCCTCGGTCACGCTCTCGCCGAGCGCCGGCAGGGTTACGGATACCGCCATGGTGTTCGGTTGCTCCTTAACGATCTGTGCGGAATGGGTCGCGCGCTCGGACTGACTAGTCGTGGGAGTGCAGCGGCTTGCCGGCAAGTGCCAGGTGGGCCTCGCCGAGCGCCTCGTTCTGGGTGGGGTGGGCGTGGACGAGCTGCGCGACCTCGGCCGGCAGGGCCTCCCAGTTGTAGATCAGCTGAGCTTCGCCGACCTGCTCACCCATGCGGTCACCGACCATGTGGACGCCGACGACAGCACCGTCGCGGACCTGGACGAGCTTGATCTCGCCCGCGGTCTTGAGGATCTTGCTCTTGCCGTTGCCCGCGAGGTTGTACTTCAGGGCGACGACCTTGTCCGCACCGTACAGCTCCTTGGCCTTGGCCTCGGTGATGCCGACGGAGGCGACCTCGGGGTGGCAGTACGTCACCCGGGGCACGCCGTCGTAGTCGATCGGAACGGGGTTCTGGCCGGCCAGCCGCTCGGCCACCAGCATGCCCTCGGCGAAGCCGACGTGGGCGAGCTGGAGCGTCGGGACCAGGTCACCGACGGCCGAGATGGTCGGCACGTTGGTCTGCATGTACTCGTCGACGAGGACGAAGCCGCGGTCCATGGCGACCCCGGCCTCCTCGTAGCCCAGGCCCTGGGAGACCGGGCCGCGGCCGACGGCCACCAGCAGCACCTCGGCCTCGAAGGTCTTGCCGTTCTCCAGCGAGACCTTGACGCCGTCGGCGGTGTACTCGACGCCCGAGAAGCGCGAGCCCAGGGAGAAGTTGATGCCGCGCTTGCGGAAGGAGCGCTCCAGCAGCTTGGAGCTGTTCTCGTCCTCGACCGGGACGAGGTGGGGAAGCGCCTCGACGATCGTGACGTCGGCCCCGAAGGACTTCCACGCGGAGGCGAACTCGACGCCGATGACGCCGCCGCCCAGCACGATCGCGGACTGCGGAACCCGGTCCAGGACCAGCGCGTGGTCCGAGGAGATGACGCGGTTGCCGTCGATCTCCAGGCCGGGGAGGGACTTCGGCACCGAACCGGTGGCGAGCAGGATGTGGCGGCCGGTGTAGCGCTCGCCGTTCACATCGACGGAGGTCGGCGAGGACAGCCGGCCCTCGCCGGTCACATAGGTGACCTTGCGGGACGCGATCAGACCCTGGAGACCCTTGTACAGGCCCGTGATCACGCCGTCCTTGTACTTGTGCACACCCTCGATGTCGATGCCCTCGAAGGTGGTCTTCACGCCGAATTCCGAGCCCTCACGAGCCTGGTCGGCGAGTTCACCGGCGTGCAGCAGGGCCTTCGTCGGGATGCAGCCGCGGTGCAGGCAGGTGCCGCCCAGCTTGTCCTTCTCGATCAGGGCGACGTCCAGACCCAGCTGCGCCGCGCGCAGGGCAGCGGCGTAACCGCCGCTACCGCCTCCGAGGATCACTAGGTCGAAAACGGTGCTGGCGTCGTTCGCCACGTCACGTCCTCCATGCATGGGTGCGCCGGGCCGACCGTGGGTGGCCGGGCGGCGGCGGTTGTTCGGCCGCTTCTTGCTCGCAGCCCTGGTGTGGGGGCCCTGTCCTGCCGGGCAACATCTTCGCACTTGTTGACGGGAGGCGGGACGCGGGGCCGCTGTGTGAGATATCTCTGGACCCGGGTCCAGGGGTTACTCGGCAGTACCCGGTAAGGGGTTTCCCCGTCAGCCTAGATCCCCGTCGGCGGTGCGCTCCGCCAGCCGCACCAGGGTGCGGACCGCGGAGCCCGTGCCGCCCTTGGGGGTGTAGCCGAACGGACCGGACTCGTTGAAGGCCGGACCCGCGATGTCCAGGTGACCCCAGGCGATGCCGTCCTCCACGAACTCCTTCAGGAAGATACCGGCCACCAGACCGCCCCCCATGCGCTCGCCCATGTTCGCCAGATCGGCGACCGGGGACTCGATGCTCTTGCGAAGATCGGCCGGCAGCGGCATCGGCCAGGACGCCTCGCCCACCTCGTCCGCGATCTCGTGCAGCGCGGTGCGGAACGCGTCGTCGTTCGACATGATCCCGAACGTGCGGTTGCCCAGCGCCAGGACCATCGCCCCCGTCAGCGTCGCCACGTCCACGATCGCGTCCGGCTTCTCCTCGCACGCGCGGGTGAGCGCGTCGGCGAGCACCAGCCGGCCCTCGGCGTCCGTGTTCAGCACCTCGACGGTCTTGCCGCTGTACATCGACAGCACGTCGCCGGGGCGGGTCGCCGAACCCGACGGCATGTTCTCGGCCAGCGCCAGCCAGCCGGTGACGTTGACCCGCAGCCCCAGCTTGGCGGCCGCCACCACGGTGGCGAACACCGCGGCCGCGCCGCTCATGTCGCACTTCATGGTCTCGTTGTGACCGGCCGGCTTCAGCGAGATGCCGCCCGAGTCGTAGGTGATGCCCTTGCCGACCAGCGCGAGCGTCTTCTCCGCCTTGGGGTGGGTGTACGCGATCCGCACCAGCCGCGGCGGGGCGTCCGAGCCCTGGCCCACGCCCAGGATGCCGCCGTAGCCGCCCTTGGTGAGGGCCTTCTCGTCCAGCACCTCCGTCTTCAGGCCGTGCTCCTTGGCCGCGGTCACGGCGGCCGCCGCGAACGAGGCCGGGTCGAGCACGTTCGACGGGGTGTTGATCAGGTCGCGGGCCCGGTTGACCTCGGCGACCAGCGCCGTGGCGCGCTCGGCCGCCGCCTTGTACGCCTTGTCGCGCGGCTTGGCGCCGAGCAGGGCCACCTCGGCGAGCGGACCGTTGTTCTTCTTGTCCTTGTCGCCCTTGGCGTCCTTGCCGTCCTTGCCGTTCTTCGCGCCGTTGCTGTTGCCCTTGTCGTACGCGTACGCGTACGCACCGAGCAGCGCGCCCTCGGCGACCGCGGCCGCGTCCGCCGCGTCCTCGACCGGCAGCGCGAACGCGCCCTTCTTCGACCCCGCCAGCGCCCTGGCGGCCGCGCCCGCGGCGCGGCGCAGCGCCTCGGCGTCGAAGCCGTCGCCCTTCGCCGGGGCCTCGCCCAGGCCGACTGCCAGCACGACCGGGGCCTTGAGCCCGGACGCGGCGGGCAGCTTGGTCACCTCACCCTCGGCGCCCGTCGCGCCGAGCGTCTCCAGAACGGTGGCGAGCTTCCCGCCGAACGCCTTGTCCACGGCCTCGGCGCCCGGGGCGACGACCGGGCCCTTGGGCCCCTTCGCCACGCCGACGACGACGGCATCCGCGCGCAGCGACGCGGCGGAGGAGGTGCTGAGAGTCAGTGCAGTCACAGTGGTCGGGTCCCTCTTCCGGTTCCGGTGGTTCCGGCCGACGTCTTGGGTGTCGTCGGCCGTGCGGCCCAGCTTATTCCGAGGCGCGGTGCGCCTCCCGAGCCCATGATCCGTGACCGGGACCCATGGGGTGCCCCTGTCCTCAGCCGAAGGTGATCACCAGTAGGGTCGCCGTGGCGGCGGTTTCCGCGAGGGCGCCGAAGACGTCCCCCGTCACCCCGTCGAAGCGGCGCACACAGTGGCGCGACAGCAGATCGGCGGCCGCGAGCCCGGCCAGCGCCGCCAGCCCGTACATCGGCATGGCGTACACATCGACCAGCGCGCCCGCGCCCGCACACACGACGACGGCCAGCGCCGCCGCGGCGACGGCCGCCCGCGGCGGCACCACCCCCGCGACCGCCGCGCCCAGCCCCTCCGGCCGGGCCGCGGGCATCCCCTGGCGGGCCGCGAGCGTCAGGGCGCACCGGGCGACGAGCCCCGCGGCGGCGGCGGCCACCGCGCCGCGCGTCCAGCTCTCCCCGTACAGCTCGGCCAGCGCCGCGACCTGCGCGAGCAGCACGAACAGCAGGGTGATGACGCCGAACGGGCCGATGTCCGACCGCTTCATGATCCGCAGCGCCTCGTCCGCGGGCTTGCCGCTGCCGAGGCCGTCCGCGGTGTCCGCGAGGCCGTCGAGGTGGAGGCCGCGGGTCAGTACGGCGGGTACGGCGGCGGAGGCGACGGCCGCGAGCAGCGGCCCGGCGCCCAGGAACAGCAGCACACCGCCCAACCCGGCCGCGCACAGCCCGACCGTCAGCCCGACCGGCAGGGCGCACAGCATGCCCACGCGCGCCGCCTCGCGATCCCAGCGCGCCACCGTCACGGGCAGCGCCGTGAGCGTGCCGAAGGCGAAGCGGAGGCCGTCATCCAGGGAGGCGCGCGGGGGATGCGCCGGACGCGGCGGTATCTCCGGACCGGGGTCCGGCGGTATCTCCGGGTCCGGGTCCGGCTGGCGGTCGGGGGACTGCTCCGGCGTGGTGTCCATCGCGCCGCAGGGTATCGCGCGACCCTGACGGGCCATGGGCCATTGGTGGGAACGCAACATCGTGGAGCCCGGCAAGCTGCCGCTGCTCCTCGCGCTGGCCTCGTTCATCCTCTCGTTCGTGATCACGCGCACCATCACCCGGCTGATCAAGGCGGGCAAGGGCCCGTTCCATGACGTCACTCCCGGCGGGGTGCACGTCCACCATGTGGTGCCCGGCGTGATCCTCACCGTCATCGGCGGCTTCGGCGCGGTCGCGAGTGGACGGCACGGGGTGGGGGCGGCGATCTCGGCGGTGCTCTTCGGGGTGGGCGCGGGGCTGGTGCTGGACGAGTTCGCGCTGATCCTCCACCTGCACGACGTCTACTGGACCGAGCAGGGCCGACAGAGCGTCGAGGTCGTCGTGGTCACCGCCGCCCTCGTCGCCCTGGTGCTCAGCGGCTTCCTGCCGTTCGGGGTGAACGAGGTGTCCGACGCCGAACGCAGCGACCGCGGGGCGGTGGTCGCGGAGGTGTCCCTCAACTTCGCCTTCGCCCTGCTCGCCCTCGTCAAGGGCAAGCTGCGGATCGCGGTGATCGGGGTGCTGGTGCCGCTCGTGGCGATCGTCGGCGCGGTACGGCTCGCGCGCCCCGGATCGCCGTGGGACCGCCGCGTCTACCGCCACCGCCCCCGGACCCGGGCCCGCGCGCGCCGCCGGGCCGCCCGCCACGACGCGCGCTGGGACGGGGTACGGCGGCGGCTCCAGGACTGGATCGGCGGCTTCTCCGAGCCGAACTGAGGCCCCGTCAGGCGTCCTCTGGTTCCTCGGCCTGCGCCCGCTCGGGGAGTTCCCCCGCGAGCGCCGCGGCCGCCTGGACCAGCGGCAGCGCCAACAGCGCCCCCGCGCCCTCGCCCACCGTGACGCCCTGGTCGAGCAGCGGGGTGAGCGCGATCCGGTCCAGCGCCTTCTCCTGCGCCGGTTCGCCGCTGGCCTGGCCCGCCAGCCACCAGTCCGGCGCCCGGAACGCCACCCGCTGCGCGACCAGGGCGCACGCCGCCGAGACGACGCCGTCCAGGATCACCGGGGTGCGGCGCACCGCGCTCTGGAGCAGGAACCCGGTGATCGCGGTGAGGTCCGCGCCGCCGACCGTGGCCAGCAGCTGGAGCTGGTCCCCGAGGACCGGACGGGCCCGGCGCAGCCCGTCGCGGATCGCCGCGCACTTGCGCATCCACGCCAGGTCGTCGATCCCGGCACCGCCGCGCCCGGTCACCACGGACGCGTCCGTGCCGCACAGCGCGGCGGTCAGCGTGGCCGCGGCGGTCGTGCCGCCCACGCTGAGGTCACCGAGCACCACCAGGTCCGTCCCCGCGTCGGCCTCCTCGTCCGCGATGGCCATGCCGGTACGGAACGCCTGCTCGGCCTCCTCGGCCGTCAGCGCGTCCTCGATGTCGAGCCGCCCCGAACCGCGGCGCACCCGGTGCCGGGTGACCTCGCCGGGCAGCTCGTCGGGATCGCAGTCCAGCGCCATGTCGACGACGCGGACGGGCACCCCGAAGCGGCGGGCGAGCACGGCCACGCTGCTCTCGCCGTCGATCACGGCGCGGACGAGGTGGTGGGCGGTGCCCGCGGGGCGGGCGGACACGCCCAGTTCCGCGATGCCGTGGTCGCCCGCGAACAGCACCACCCGGGGCCGCTCGATCGGCTTCACCGGCACCTGCTGCTGGGCGGCGGCCAGCCACTCGCCCAGCTCGTCCAGCCGCCCGAGCGCGCCGGGCGGCGGCACCAGCCGCTCCCGCCGCTCCTCGGCGTCACGTCGTATGCCCCCGTCGGGGCGCTCGATCAGGTCGACGAAGTCATCGAGATTCAGGCCGCTGCTCACGGCCTGAACCCTACCGGCCGCCCGCCGTTGAAACCCCGCCCCCCAACGATCTCCCCGACGCCGAGGGGAACTCTTTCCCCTGCCCCGCCCCTTCCCGAAACCGGGGGACACCCCCGGGCCCCCGGCGATGCCGGGCTCAGCCCGGCCACAGCCCCCAGGCGAGAGGCACCGAAACCGCGGGCACCCCCGGATCCCGGCCACCCCGGCGCGCCTGCCTCTGCCTCCCGAGGCCCGTGGCCTGGGGCGGAGTTGCTCCGCTTCAACCCCTGGGAAGGGGCGCACTCCAGCCCCTCCGGCGATTGAGGAGCGGGGGCCGGGGGCGGAGCTCCGGCGGGGGCGGGGGTGTCCCCCGTTTCGGGAAGGGGCGGGGTGGGGGAGAGCCCGGGTCAGCCGCGCAGGGGGAGGGCCTGGCCCGCCACCACCAGCAGGACCTGCTCGCACTCGCCCGCGAACCCGGCGTTCAGCCGCCCCAGTTCGTCGCGGAAGCGACGCCCCGCGGCCGTCGCGGGCACCACCCCGGCGCCGACCTCGTTGCTGACGGCCACCACCGTCCGCTCCGTCGCCCGCACGGCCGCGACGAGACGGCCGACCCGTTCGTGGAGGGCGCGTTCGCCGCCGTGGGTCCACTTCTCGTCGTCCCAGGCCCCGACGGAGTCCATCGCGTCGGTGAGCCACAGCGCCAGACAGTCGATCAGCAGCGGGGCGCCGTCGTCCGCCAGCAGCGGCACCAGGTCGCAGGTCTCGGCGGTGCGCCACGAGCCGGGACGGCGGTCGCGGTGGGCGGCGATGCGGGCGGCCCACTCGCGGTCGCCGACCCGGGTGCCGCCGGTGGCCACGTACAGCACGTCGGGGAAGGCGGCCAGCCGCCGTTCCGCTTCGAGGGACTTGCCGGAGCGCGCCCCGCCCAGCACCAGGGTGCGCCGCGGCAGGTCCGGCACCTCGTGGTACTCGCCGACGATCAGCGTGCTGCCGTCCGGTACGGTCCGCGCGCCCGCCGCCGCGAGGCGGCGGTGCAACTCGGCACCGGGGGGCACGGTGTGGTCGAGGTGGACGGCCACGATGTCAGTGGTGGGCCCCACGCCGCCGGCCGCCCGGAGCCGGGCGAGGGCGTCGGGGCGGCCGAGTACGTCGAGCACGACCATGTCGTACGGCTCGGCGACGGGGCCGGACAGCCCGGACGGGGCGCCGCCCGGCGGCAGGTACAGCAGGCGGGTGCCGTCGGGCCCGGCCACCTCGTACCCCGTACCGGGCGAGTCCAGCGCCACCGCCCGCACCCGGTGCCCGCTGATCAGGGACAGTTCGCGCCCGTCCGGGACCCGCCCCGGCGCCGGGAGCCCGGCCGGGAACTCGACGGCGGGGCCCGCGTGCGGATGTGAGAGCAGCACCTGCCGCACCCCGACCAGCGAGTACCCGGCCCGCGCCGCAGCGAAGGCGGCGCCCGGGGTGAGGTCGAGGAGCAGCGCGCCGTCGATCAGGAGTGCCGTCGCCGCCCGCGCCTCGTCGCCGACGGCGGTCGCGCAGGCCGCGCAGGGACAGCCGTGGCGCGGCAGTCCGTCGGGGGCCCCGGTGCCCAGAAGAGTGAGTTCCACGCTCTGATCGTCTCGCGTCCTCGCGGGCCGGGCGCGCCGGGTCACCCTCCGCGGAGACGTACCGATCCGTTCGGAGCCGTACGGAGTGATCAGTCGCCTAGGCTGCGGGCAGATATCACGTGTCGACCGGTGGGATCGAGGAGGCGGACATGGCCTGGACGTGGCGGTTCGAGAAGTCCGACGGGACCGAGACGGCGCCCGCGGTGCAGCCCGAGGAGTTCCCGACCCAGGGGGACGCGGAGTCGTGGATCGGTGAGGAGTGGAAGGCGCTCCTGGAGGGCGGGGCGGAACAGGTCACGCTCTTCGAGGACGGATCGAAGATCTACGGACCGATGAGCCTGCACGCGGAGTAGTCGAAGGGGGGCGGGGCACCGCCCCCCTCTCTTGAGCCCGCACGTCCCTCAGCCCCGCACCCCGCACAGGTGCAGCAGCGCCGCCACCGCGCGGTACGGGTCGGTGCGCCCGGCCCGCTCCTCGGCGGCGAGCAGCCGGTCCCACTCGGGAGACGGCGGGGGCTCGGCGGTGTCGGGGGCCTGGTCGGTGAAGACCCGCACCCCGTACCAGGCGTGCAGGGGCGCCCCGATCGCGGTGAGCGTGGTGGTCAGCTCCTCGCGCCGGTCGGCGCGGACCTGGAGCCCGAGGCGGTTGGTGTACGTGGGGGAGTCGAAGGAGCCGAGCGCGGCATCCCAGTCCCCGGCGAGCCCCGGCCGCATCGCGAGCGCGTCGGCGTTGCGCACCAGGAGCGAGAGCAGTCCGCCGGGGGCGAGGACCCGGGCCAGACCGGCGAGCAGCGGGTCCGGCTCGTCCGTGTACATGAGGACGCCGTGGCAGAGCACCACGTCGAAGGCGCCGGGCAGGAACGTGGCGCCGGTCTCCCGGCCGTCGCCCTCCAGCAGCTTCACCCGCTGCCGGATGCCCTCGGGCTCGTCGGCCAGGGCGGTACGGGCCGCCTCCAGCATCGCCGGATCGGATTCGAGGCCGGTCACCTTGTGGCCGGCGCGGGCTAATCGCAGGGCCTGGGTGCCCTGGCCGAGGCCGACGTCGAGGACCCTCAGCCGCTGGTCGAACCGGAACCGCGAGGTGATCTGCTCATCGAGCTGATGGGCGACCAGGGCCTGCCGGACCGTGTTCCGTAAGCCTCCGAGGCCGCCGAGCCAGCCCGCCGCTCCTCCGGCGAAGCCGGATCTCCCGCTCAGGGCCGCTCTCCGCGCTTGACCTGCGGCTTGGGCAGGCGCAGCCGGCGCATCTGGAGGGTGCGCATGAGGGCGTACGCGACGGCGCCCCGCAGGTTCTCGTCCGGGAACTTCTGGCGCAGCTGACGCTTGAGCTGGAAGGAGATCACGAACGAGTTCAGGACGATCAGCACGATGACGACCATCCACAGCAGCAGCACATAGCTCTGCATGGCGCCCGCCTGGATCATGCTGAGCACCATGATCAGCACGGCGAGCGGCAGGAAGAACTCGGCGATGACGAACCGCGAGTCCACGAAGTCACGGGCGAACCGGCGCACCGGGCCCTTGTCGCGGGCCGGGAGGTAACGCTCGTCGCCACCGGCCAGCGCCTCGCGCTGGCGCGCCAGGTCGGAGCGGCGGGCCTCCTTCTGCCGCTTGGCGGCTTCCTTGCGCGTGGTCGGCGTATGCGCCAGGCTGCGGCGCTGCGACTGGGCCACGCTGCGCTTGGGCGTGGGGCGGCCCTTGGGCGCCTGCGGGTCTCGGGGCTGCTGCGGCTGGTCCGCGGTCACCTTGGCGGTGGCGGCCTGCTCATCCTTGGAACGGCTTCGGAACACAAAGCCCAAGAGTACGGGGTCACCGGTGTGGGCCCCAGCGTCAGGGGCAAAGAACCGGAAACCGCATTGGCCGCGCTCCTCCCTGCGCCGGAGGCGCCCGGACCGCGATCGTCCTGTGGGAGGAGCGCGGGACGGGCGGAACAGTGCGGTAATGGAAGCAGGGCCCGTAGGCTGGGTCTGTTGGGTGTGCCGGTGTCACAAGTCCGTCAGAAGGGGGCGCGCGAGGCCCATGAGCGGTGTCATGAAGCGTATGGGGATGATTTTCCGCGCGAAGGCCAACAAGGCCCTGGACCGGGCCGAGGACCCGCGCGAGACCCTTGACTACTCGTACCAGAAGCAGCTGGAGCTGCTCCAGAAGGTCCGGCGCGGTGTGGCCGACGTGGCCACCTCCCGCAAGCGCCTGGAGCTTCAGCTGAACCAGTTGCAGGGCCAGTCCTCCAAGCTGGAGGACCAGGGCCGCAAGGCGCTCGCGCTCGGCCGGGAGGACCTGGCGCGCGAGGCGCTGTCCCGCCGTGCCGCGCTCCAGCAGCAGGTCACCGACCTGGAGACGCAGCACCAGACGCTCCAGGGCGAGGAGGAGAAGCTCACCCTGGCCGCGCAGCGGCTCCAGGCCAAGGTGGACGCGTTCCGCACCCGCAAGGAGACCATCAAGGCCACCTACACCGCGGCCCAGGCGCAGACCCGGATCGGCGAGGCGTTCTCCGGCATCTCCGAGGAGATGGGCGACGTCGGCATGGCGATCCAGCGTGCCGAGGACAAGACGGCGCAGCTCCAGGCCCGCGCGGGCGCGATCGACGAGCTGCTGGCCTCCGGTGCGCTCGACGACCAGTCCGGGATGGCCAAGGACGACATCGCGGCCGAGCTGGACCGGATCTCCGGCGGCACGGACGTGGAGCTGGAGCTTCAGCGGATGAAGGCCGAGCTGGCCGGTGGCGGGTCGCAGCAGGCGATCGAGGGCGGCGGCCAGGACCAGTCGCAGCAGTCGCAGAACCAGCAGAAGTTCGACAAGCAGTAGCCGCCGCCCCTGGACCGGGCGGGTCTGTCGACGTCCCGAGGAGGTCGTCATGATCGTACGGATCATGGGGGAGGGACAGGTGCGGGTGGACGACAGCCACCTGCCCGGACTCAACAAGCTGGACGACGATCTGCTCGCCGAAATCGAAAGCGGCGACCACGACGGCTTCCGGCGCACACTCGGCGCACTCCTCGACGCGGTGCGCTCGGCGGGTGAGCCGCTGCCCGCCGACGCGCTGGAGCCCTCGGGGCTGATCCTGCCCGCCCCCGAGGCGACGCTTGAGGAAGTCAAGGCGATGCTCAAGGACGACGGCCTCATCCCGGGCTGAGCACCGTGCCCGCAGCCCGTGCGTCGTCCCAGGTCACAACCCACGTCACGGCGGATTCCGGCGAGGCCGCACAGGCGCCGGGGGCGGGACGCCGCCGAAGCGGTCCGGCGCGGCGTTTACCGTTGGATCCCGTGACTCCCCTCGCCGTCGGGCCGGGCCTGGCCCGTCCGCACCGCTGGCTGGCCGCCCATCCGCGAGCCCTGGACACCCTCGTGGCCGCCGGCTGCCTCGCCCTGATCCTCATCGGCGCGGTGTCCAACCCGCATCTGCGCGACCACCAGCACATCGGTGTCTTCTTCGGGCTGCTGGCCACCCTCACCTCGGCGTCGCTCGTGCTGCGCCGCGAGCTGCCGCGCGCGGTGCTCGCGTTCACCTGCGCGATCAGCGTCATCGAGATCGTCACCAACGACGAGGGGCCGCCGCGCACCTCGATCGTGTTCGGGGTCGTGGTCGCGCTCTACACCGTCGCCGCCCGCACCGACCGGTCCACCACCTGGCGGATCGGCGCCGTCACGGCCGTGCTGCTCACCGGCACCGGGATGCTGTTCGGCCTCACCCCCTGGTACGCGCAGGAGAACTGGGGCATCTTCGCCTGGACCGGGCTCGCCGCCGCCGTGGGCGACGCCGTCCGCAGCCGCCGCGCCTTCATCGCCGCGATCGAGGAGCGGGCCGAGCGCGCCGAGCGCACCCGCGAGGAGGAGGCCCGTCGCCGGGTCGCCGAGGAGCGGCTGCGCATCGCCCGCGAGCTGCACGACGTCGTCGCGCACCACATCGCGCTGGTCAACGTGCAGGCCGGGGTCGCCTCGCACGTCATGGACAACCGCCCGGACCAGGCCAAGGAGGCGCTCGCGCACGTACGGCAGGCCAGCCGCTCGGCACTGGACGAGCTGCGCGCCACCGTCGGCCTGCTGCGGCAGTACGGCGACCCCGCGGCGCCCACCGAGCCCGCGCCGGGCCTCGGCGTCCTGGACCAGCTGGTGGACGGCTTCGTACGGGCCGGGATGCGGGTCCAGGTCGAGGAACGGCCGCAGGAGGGCCTGGGGCCGCTCGCCGGTTCGGTGGACCTCACCGCGTACCGGGTCGTCCAGGAGGCGCTGACCAATGTGCACAAGCACGCCGGGCCCGACGTCAAGGCCGAGGTCCGCATCGTCCGTACGCACAGCGCGCTGGAGATCACGGTGTCGGACGACGGCGTCGGCACCCCCTCCGAGGACGGTGGCGGGCACGGGCTGCTGGGGATGCGGGAACGGGTCGCCGCGCTGCGCGGCACCTGCGAGGCGGGACCCCGCCCCGAGGGCGGATTCCGGGTCCGGGCGACACTTCCGCTCCAGGCCCGTGGGGGAGGGGAGTCATGACGATCAAGGTGCTGCTCGCCGATGACCAGACGCTGCTGCGCAGCGCGTTCCGGGTGCTGGTCGACTCGGAGCCCGACATGGAGGTGGTGGGGGAGGCGTCCGACGGCGCGGAGGCGGTCGAGATCGTGCGGGCCAGGGGCGCCGACGTGGTGCTGATGGACATCCGCATGCCCGGTACGGACGGACTCGCCGCCACCCGCATGATCAGCGAGGATCCGCGGCTCGCGGACGTCCGGGTGGTCATGCTGACCACGTTCGAGGTCGACGAGTACGTGGTGGACTCGCTGCGGGCGGGGGCGAGCGGCTTCCTCGGCAAGGGCGCCGAACCCGGCGAGCTCCTCTCCGCCATCCGCATCGCGGCCGCGGGCGAGGCGCTGCTCTCCCCGGTCGCCACCAAGGGCCTGATCGCCCGCTTCCTGGCCCAGGGCGTCCCGGGCTCCGGCGGCGCCGCGTACGACGCCTCCCGGCTGGACGCCCTCACGGGACGGGAGCGCGAGGTGCTGGTCCAGGTCGGGGGCGGCCACTCCAACGACGAGATCGCCGGCCGTCTGGAGGTCAGCCCGCTGACCGTGAAGACGCACGTCAACCGGGCGATGGCGAAGCTGGGCGCCCGGGACCGGGCCCAGCTGGTGGTCATCGCGTATGAAACGGGCCTGGTCCGCCCGGGGGCGTGAAACCCCCGGGCGGGGCCGGGCGAGCGGTTACGGGAGCGCCAGCATCCGTTCCAGGGCGGCCTTCGCGTGGGCCTCGGTCTCCGGGTCCACCTGGATGCGGTTCACGACCTTGCCCGCGACCAGCGACTCCAGGGCCCACACCAGGTGCGGCAGGTCGATCCGGTTCATGGTCGAGCAGAAGCACACCGTCTTGTCGAGGAAGACGATCTCCTTGCCCTCTCCGGCGAATCGGTTCGCCAGCCGCCGGACGAGGTTCAGCTCGGTGCCGATGGCCCACTTGCTGCCCGCCGGGGCGGCTTCGAGGGTCTTGATGATGTACTCCGTCGAGCCGACGAGGTCGGCCGCCGCGACCACCTCGTGCTTGCACTCGGGATGCACCAGCACGTTGACGCCGGGTATGCGCTCGCGGACGTCCCGTACGGACTCCAGCGAGAAGCGGCCGTGCACGGAGCAGTGGCCGCGCCACAGGATCATCCTGGCGTCGCGGAGCTGCTCGGCGGTCAGCCCGCCGCCGGGCTTGTGCGGGTTGTAGACGACGCAGTCCTCCAGCGACATGCCCATGTCCCGCACCGCCGTGTTGCGGCCCAGGTGCTGGTCGGGGAGGAACAGCACCTTCTCGCCCTGCTGGAACGCCCAGTCCAGGGCGCGGCGGGCGTTGGAGGAGGTGCAGATCGTGCCGCCGTGGCGGCCGGTGAAGGCCTTGATGTCGGCGGAGGAGTTCATGTACGACACCGGCACCGTCGTCCCGGCGACGCCCGCCTCGGTCAGCACGTCCCAGCACTCGGCGACCTGCTCGGCGGTCGCCATGTCGGCCATCGAGCAGCCCGCGGCCAGGTCGGGGAGGACCACCTGCTGGCCGTCGCCGGTCAGGATGTCGGCGGATTCCGCCATGAAGTGCACACCGCAGAAGACGATGTACTCGGCGTCCGGCCGGGCGGCCGCGTCACGGGCGAGCTTGAAGGAGTCACCGGTGACATCGGCGAATTCGATGACCTCGTCGCGCTGGTAGTGGTGGCCGAGCACGAAGACCTTGTCGCCGAGCTTCTCCTTGGCCGCGCGGGCGCGGGCCACCAGATCCGGGTCGGAGGGCGCGGGGAGGTCGCCGGGGCACTCCACACCACGTTCGCTCCTCGGGTCGGCGTCACGGCCGAGGAGGAGCAGCGCGAGGGGGCTCGGCTGGACGTCGAGGGGCTGGGCGGTGGTCACAACACGCACCCTTCTTTCTTCACTCGGAACCCTAATCGTCAATTTGACGCTATCTATCATAACCGCTTCACGTCATGTTGACGATGGGCATCGCGTCGATGTGACGCATTACGGTCCACTGGCCCCGTATGCGAGCATGAAGGCCAGGAAACGCGCTGGACCCGGAATGAATCCGGGGCGCCGTTGGTTGGTTCCGACGGCAAGCAGTCCGTACGACCCGGGAGAGAAGCAGATGACCGTTCAGGACGAGACCACCGCGAGCGAGGGCATCATCCTGTCCGACGCCGCCGCGTCGAAGGTCAAGAGCCTGCTGGAGCAGGAGGGCCGCGAGGATCTCGCGCTGCGCGTCGCCGTCCAGCCCGGTGGCTGCTCCGGCCTGCGCTACCAGCTCTTCTTCGACGAGCGCTCGCTCGACGGCGACGTCGTGAAGGACTTCGACGGCGTCAAGGTCGTGACCGACCGGATGAGCGCCCCGTACCTGGGCGGTGCCTCGATCGACTTCGTCGACACCATCGAGAAGCAGGGCTTCACGATCGACAACCCGAACGCCACGGGCTCCTGCGCCTGTGGCGACTCCTTCAGCTGAGCCCTGAAGCGACAGGCACAGGCGGAGGCGGCGGGTCCATCCGGACCCGCCGCCTCCGGCGCTGTGTGCCCCTTGATTACTTCTTCTGAGCCGGGACCTTGTCGCCCGTGGCCTTGTCCACGACCTCGCGGCCGTCCAGCGGCTTGTCGAGCGTGACCTTCTTCGTCATCTCCTTGGCCATGAGGATGCACGCCTGGCCCGGACGCTTCGGCTTGCTCTTGACCTCGACCGTGACCTTCTTCGACGTCTCGTCGGCGGAGACCGAGTAGGTGTCGCACACGCCGCCCCAGAAGCGCAGCGTCAGGGTCTTCCCGTCCACGCTGTACGAGGTGATGTCGTCGGCCTTGGAGCCGCGGCCCGGCGTGCCCGGCTCACTGTGCTTCTTGCCCTGGCCCGGGGTGTCGCTGCGGGGGTCCGCCTTCTTCTTGATGAACTCCGGCTTCACCGCCGGGTAGGGGAGGGTCGCCGGGACGCCGTTGGCCCCGGTCGGCTCGGTCTTGAAGATCCACGACGGCACCAGGGCCCGCTGCCCGGCGACGGAGTGCGCGGCCAGCCCGAAGGTCACCGACGTCACGGTCACCTTCCCCGACCCGGCGCCGCCGCTCTTGGGGGCCGTGGCGTTGAGCTTCTTCAGCGCCTGCTCCGCGCTGATCAGCGGATAGCTGTCGCCCTCCTCGGGCGTCGACAGCGCGCCGTTCCCGCCGGTCAGCTGACCGTCCGCGCCCACCTGGAGGCTGGTCGTCCAGCCCTGGGTGGGCAGCTTGTCCAGCACCGGGTCCGCGTTGACCATGCGCACGGCGCCGTAGCGGCCGCTCGCGTCGAGCTTCGCGTCCGTCAGCCCGAGCGCCTTGAGCACCGGCCCGGCCGTGCGCTTGGCCTTCTCCTCGGACACGGCCTTGTCGTCACCGCCGCTCTTGTCGGTGCCGCTCTTCTTGTCGCCCTCGCGGTAGGTCGGGCAGGACGTGCTGTCGGCCTCCGGCCCCGCGCCCGGCGGGTGCACACAGGTGGTGCCGCCCGCCGTCCCGAAGCGGGAGTACGACCAGTTGCCCGGGCCCTTCCGGCTCACCCGCAGCACCGGCCCCTGGCCGTCCTTCGTGCCCCCGACCTTCCAGTTGCCGTGGTCGGCGCGGGGGCTGCCGGAGACGTCCAGCGCCTTCGCCAGCCGCGCCACCTCGGCCTTGGTGACCTTGGCGTCGGTGCGGTAGACGGGTGCCTCGTCGGGTCCGTCCGGCAGCTTTCCGTCGACCTCGTAGCGGCCGCTGCCGTTCGGGTCGGGCTCGCCGACCGCGATCCCCTCGTGCCCGTCGTTCCCCGCCGGGGCGGCGTACGCGTCCAGTGCGAGGGGCTGGGGGGATCCGTCGCGGCCCGCCGAGCCCGCGCCCTGGGAGCCGCCGCCCACCGCGGTCGAGGCCCAGTAGGCGCCGCCGCCACCGGCGACCAGCACCGCTGCCGCCACCGATACGACGGCCAGCCGGGAACGCCGACGCGGCTGCGGATGGTCGTCGTCGGGGGTCTGCGGGGTGTCGGTCTCCTCGGTGCTCACCGTTTCTCTCCTTCGGCTCCGCTCACGTTGTCCGGCTTACTGCCCTCGCGAGGGGGTTGCCGGTGTGACGGGGTGAAGGGGCGGCTGGTTCCTTCCCCTGGGGCCGAAGCTTTTCGGCCGCCGTGCTCGGCCGCCGCCGTCAGTCCCCGTAGTCGGACATGCCGCCGACCAGATCGGCGGACGCGGCGGGAACCGTGATCCCGCGGATGCGCGACGGGGACACGGGCGCGGCGGGAGGCGCTACGGTGACCACCGGGACCGACCAGTGCGGCGCCATCCGCGCCCCGTAGCCGCGCAGTTCGGCCAGGGCCTCGGGCTCGATCGCCCCGGCGGCGGCCTGGGCGGGGGTGACGTGCTGCGGCATACGGCCTCCCGGTCCGAGGGGGCCGTACGGGCACGAGCCCCGTCATCTCTGCACCGTATGCCCTACTACCGGGTAGTTCCTCCCGTTCGTAAGCGGCCCGGGAAGCCGATAGCGTGAAGCGTCCGATTTCGCCGCCGCCCCGAAACAGGAGCAGCTCTCGTGCGTATCGCCGTCACCGGCTCCATTGCCACCGACCATCTGATGACCTTCCCCGGACGCTTCGCCGATCAGCTGGTCGCCGACCAGTTGCACACGGTCTCCCTCTCCTTCCTGGTCGACACCCTCGAAGTCCGCCGGGGCGGGGTCGCCCCGAACATCTGCTTCGGCATGGGGGTGCTCGGGCTGCGCCCGATCCTGGTCGGCGCGGCCGGCGAGGACTTCGCCGAATACCGTGCCTGGCTGGACCGGCACGGCGTGGACACCGAATCCGTCCGGATCTCCGGGACGCAGCACACCGCGCGTTTCGTCTGCACCACGGACGAGGACCACAACCAGATCGCCTCCTTCTACACCGGAGCGATGAGCGAGGCCCGCCAGATCGAGCTCCAGCCGGTCGCCGACCGGGTCGGCGGCCTCGACCTGGTGCTCATCGGCGCGGACGACCCGGAGGCGATGGTCCGCCACACCGAGGAGTGCCGCTCGCGCGGCATCCCGTTCGCCGCGGACCCCTCCCAGCAGCTCGCCCGCATGGACGGCGAGGACATCCGGGTGCTGGTGGGCGGCGCGCAGTACCTCTTCACCAATGAGTACGAGGCCGCGCTGATCGAGACCAAGACCGGCTGGACCTCGGAGCAGATCCTCGCCAAGGTCGGCACCCGCATCACCACGCTGGGCGCCCAGGGCGTCCGGATCGAGCACGACGGCGAGGAGCCGATCGTCGTCGGCTGCGCCGAGGAGGAGCAGAAGGCCGACCCGACGGGCGTCGGCGACGCCTTCCGCGCGGGCTTCCTCTCCGGCCTGTCCTGGAACCTCCCGCTGGAGCGCGCCGCCCAGGTGGGCTGCATGCTCGCGACGCTCGTCATCGAGACGGTCGGCACGCAGGAGTACGAGCTGCGCCGCGGCCACTTCATGGAGCGCTTCGCCAAGGCCTACGGCCACGAAGCGGCGGCCGAGATCGGCGACCACCTGGCCTGACGGCCCGGTACGGCACACGACGGCGGGGCCGGGGGAACGTTCCTCCGGCCCCGCCGCCGTCTCCGCTCCAGGCCCGGCGGCTTCACACCCGGCCCCTTCACCCCCGGCCCCTTCACACCCGACGGCTTCAGGCCCGGCGGCGCACCCGGTACGCCGTGCCGCGCTCGGCGGGGCGCTCACCCTCGTACGTCTGCCCCCGCATCTCGCACCACGCCGGGATGTCCAGCCGCGCCGCCTCGTCGTCGGACAGCACGGTCACCACCTCGCCCACCGGTACGTCGCCGATGACCTTGGCCAGTTCGATCACCGGAATCGGGCACCGCTTGCCCAGCGAATCGACGATCAGGCCAGGAGTCTCGGAAGCGGCCTCCGCGGCAGCGGCACCGGCCGCCTCCGGGGCGCCCAGTCGCTCGCGGACCCCGGCCACCACGCCCGGCAGCACCTCCAGGAACCGTTCCACGTCCGTCCCCGCGGTCCCGCGCGGGAGCGAGACGCGGATGTTGCCCTCGGACAGCACCCCCATGGCCCTCAGCACATGGCTGGGGACCAGCGTGCTCGACGTGCACGACGACCCGGACGAGACCGAGAACTCCGCCCGGTCCAGCTCGTGCAGCAGCGCCTCTCCGTCGACATAGAGACACGAGAAGGTGACCAGGTGCGGCAGCCGCCGCTCCGGGTCGCCGACCACCTCCACGTCCGGCACCAGGTCCGGCACCCGGGCCCGGATGCGGTCCACCAGCCCCCGCAGCCGCTCCGCCTCCTCCGCGGCCTCGGCCCGTACGGCGCGCAGCGAGGCGGCGGCCGCGACGATGGCCGGGAGGTTCTCGAAGCCCGGGGCGCGGCCCGACTCCCGCTCGTCCACCGGGGCCGGACGGAACCGCGTGCCCTTGCGCACCGCGAGGAGCCCGACCCCGGCCGGGCCGCCCCACTTGTGGGCGCTCGCGGTGAGCAGCGACCACCGGCCCTCCACCGGGCCCCAGCCCAGCGACTGCGCCGCGTCCACCAGCAGCGGCACGCCGTCCGCCGCGCACGCCTCCGCCGCCTCGGCCACCGGCTGCACCGTGCCGACCTCGTGGTTGGCGGACTGGAGGCAGGCCAGCGCGATGTCGTCGGGCGCCTCGCGCAGGGCCGCCGCGTAACGCTCCGGCGCGACCCGTCCCGTACGGTCCACCGGGACCTCGGTGACCGTGCCGCCGGACGCCTCGTGCGCCGCCGCGGCCTGGAACACCGCGGAGTGCTCCACGGCGGAGACGATCAGCCGCCGCCCGGCCCGCCGGCGCCCGGCGAGCGCCCCGGCGATGCCGTCGTGCAGGGCGCGGGTCCCCGAGGGGGTGAAGGCCAGCTCGTCCGGGCGGCATCCCACGGCCTCGGCGGCCGTCTCCCGCGCGGCGTCCAGCAGCAGCCGGGCGCGCCGTCCCTCGCGGTAGAGCCGGGCCGGGTCGGCCCACCCCTCGTCGAGGGCGGCGAGCAGCGCCTGCCGGGCCACGGGATGCAGAGGTGCGGACGAGGCCGCGTCGAAATAGGGCACGTAAAGAACGCTAGTCGCTGTGCCCGGCGCACGGCTCAGGACGGAAATCCGGCGCACCGCTCATGACAAGAATCCGGCGCACCGCTCATGACAAAAACGCGCAGGTGCCACGCACGGGCGTACGGCGTGCCGACGCGCGGCATCACACGAACGGGGCGGTGCCCGCACCACCTGTACCCCGGCCGTTCCCCGGCCACACCCCGCACCGCCCGCGGGCCCGGAAAACGCTGGCGGAGCAGGTCATTCCGTTGGGATTCCACGGTGTTCCTGCGGCGATGCCACCCCTTCGGGGAGGGGTGCGGCGCGTTGGGCACCCTCCCCGCGCAGCGCCAAATGGCGTCCAGTAGGGTTTGGTCCGCATAAACATCCAAACCCCTGCCCGCACCGGGCCGGCGACCGACCAGATGACGGCCGCGGCCGACCGCGCGGGCGAGACTCTCGGGAAGGCGCTACGTGAGTCCCAACGGCTCCGACCGCTCGTCGCGGCGCCCGGTGCGGCGGAAGCTGCTGCAGGCGCTGTCCGCGGGCTTGGTCCTGGCGACCGCCACCGGTTGCACATCCAAGGACTTCCCCCGCCTCGGATTGCCCACCCCGGCTACAGAGGAGGCGCCGCGGATCCTCTCCCTGTGGCAGGGCTCGTGGGCAGCAGCGCTCGCCGTGGGCGTGCTGGTCTGGGGCCTGATCCTGTGGTCGGTCGTCCTCCACCGCAGGGCCAGGACCAGGATCGAGGTCCCGGTACAGGTCCGGTACAACATGCCCCTCGAGGCACTGTTCACCGTGGTCCCGATCATCATCGTCTCGGTGCTGTTCTACTTCACCGCGCGCGATGAGAACGCCCTCCTCAAGACCTCCAAGAAGCCCGATCACGTGGTCAACGTCGTTGGCTACCAGTGGAGCTGGGGCTTCAACTACATGGAGAACGTCGACGGGAACGCGGCCAGCCCCAAGGCCACCCCGAAGGAGGTGTCGTCCATCCCCGACAAGATGCTCGACACCGTCCCCAAGGGCGCCGAGGGCGTCTACGAGACCGGCACCCCCGGTGAGCGGAATCCGCAGAACGGCAACCCGGGTCCGACCCTGTGGCTGCCCAAGGGTGAGTCGGTCGAGTTCATCCTGACCTCCCGCGATGTCATCCACTCGTTCTGGGTGGTCCCCTTCCTGATGAAGATGGACGTCATCCCGGGCCACGCCAACCGGTTCGAGGTCACCCCGAACCGTGAGGGCACCTTCAAGGGCAAGTGCGCCGAGCTGTGCGGTGTCGACCACTCCCGCATGCTCTTCAACGTCAAGGTCGTTTCCCCGGAGCGCTACCAGCAGCACCTGAAGGACCTGGCGAAGAAGGGCCAGACGGGATACATCCCGGCGGGCATTGCGCAGACGGACCCCGCCAAGAACGCGGAGACCAAGACACAGTGAGCATCCTCAACGAACCCCAGGGTGCCGACGCAACCGCCTCGTACGAGGATGAGTTGCCGGTGCGCCGCAAGCAGCCCGGCAATGTCGTCGTCAAGTGGCTGACCACCACGGACCACAAGACGATCGGCACGCTCTACCTGGTCACGTCGTTCGCGTTCTTCTGCATCGGCGGACTGATGGCGCTCTTCATGCGCGCCGAGCTGGCCCGCCCGGGCACGCAGATCATGTCGAACGAGCAGTTCAACCAGGCGTTCACCATGCATGGCACGATCATGCTGCTGATGTTCGCCACCCCGCTGTTCGCGGGCTTCACGAACTGGATCATGCCGCTCCAGATCGGCGCGCCCGACGTGGCGTTCCCGCGGCTGAACATGTTCGCGTACTGGCTGTACCTCTTCGGCTCGCTCATCGCGGTGGGCGGCTTCCTGACCCCGCAGGGCGCGGCCGACTTCGGCTGGTTCGCGTACTCGCCGCTGTCGGACGCGGTCCGCTCGCCGGGCGTCGGTGCCGACATGTGGATCATGGGTCTGGCCTTCTCCGGCTTCGGCACGATCCTCGGTGCGGTCAACTTCATCACCACGATCATCTGCATGCGCGCTCCCGGCATGACGATGTTCCGCATGCCGATCTTCACCTGGAACGTGCTGCTGACCGCCGTTCTGGTGCTGCTCGCCTTCCCGGTGCTGGCCGCCGCGCTGTTCGCCCTGGAGGCGGACCGTAAATTCGGGGCGCATGTCTTCGACGCGGCCAATGGCGGGGCGTTGTTGTGGCAACACCTCTTCTGGTTCTTCGGACACCCAGAGGTGTACATCATCGCGCTGCCGTTCTTCGGCATCATCTCCGAGGTCATCCCGGTCTTCTCGCGCAAGCCGATGTTCGGTTACTTCACCCTGGTCGCCGCGACGATCTCCATCGCGGGTCTGTCCGTGACCGTGTGGGCGCACCACATGTACGTCACCGGCGGGGTGCTCCTGCCGTTCTTCTCCTTCATGACGTTCCTGATCGCGGTTCCGACCGGTATCAAGTTCTTCAACTGGATCGGCACGATGTGGAAGGGCTCGCTGAGCTTCGAGACCCCGATGCTCTGGGCGATCGGCTTCCTCATCACCTTCACCTTCGGTGGTCTCACCGGCGTCATCCTGGCGTCGCCGCCGATGGACTTCCACGTCTCCGACTCGTACTTCGTGGTGGCCCACTTCCACTACGTGGTCTTCGGCACCGTGGTCTTCGCGATGTTCTCCGGCTTCCACTTCTGGTGGCCGAAGATGACCGGCAAGATGCTGGACGAGAAGCTCGGCAAGATCACCTTCTGGACGCTGTTCATCGGCTTCCACGGCACCTTCCTGGTGCAGCACTGGCTGGGCGCCGAGGGTATGCCGCGCCGGTACGCCGACTACCTGGCGGCCGACGGCTTCACCGCGCTGAACACGATCTCCACGATCAGCTCGTTCCTGCTCGGCCTGTCGATCCTGCCGTTCCTCTACAACGTCTGGAAGACCGCCAAGTACGGCAAGAAGATCGAGGTCGACGACCCGTGGGGCTACGGCCGCTCGCTGGAGTGGGCGACCTCCTGCCCGCCGCCGCGGCACAACTTCCTCACCCTGCCGCGGATCCGTTCCGAATCCCCGGCGTTCGACCTGCACCACCCCGAGATCGCGGCGCTCGACCAGCTCGAGCACCAGGGTGCGGCCGACCAGGACAAGGCCCTCGCGGGTGGTAAGGAGGCCGACAAGTGAAGGTCCAAGGCCGGATGTTCATCTGGCTCGCCGTCTTCATCCTGCTGATGGCGGTCGTCTACGGCGTGTGGTCGAAGGAGCCCGCCGGTACCACGGCGCTGTTCCTCGCCTTCGGGCTGAGCATCATGATCGGCTTCTATCTGGCGTTCACCGCGCGCCGGGTGGATGTCGGAGCGCAGGACAACAAGGACGCGGACGTCGCGGACGACGCCGGTGAGCTGGGCTTCTTCTCCCCGCACAGCTGGCAGCCGCTGTCCCTGGCCGTCGGTGGCGCCCTGGCCTTCATGGGTGTCGTCTTCGGCTGGTGGCTGCTGTTCTTCTCCGCCCCGATCATCATGGTCGGCCTCTTCGGGTGGGTCTTCGAGTACTACCGCGGCGAGAACCAGAACCAGTAGCAGGCTCTCTCGGAGGGGCCCGGCACCGACCTCGGTGCCGGGCCCCTCCGCGTTTGAGGCTCGGTTCGCCTCCGGGGCGCCTCAGCCCCTGTCGACGGTCGACCGTGCTCGGTCGCTCGCGCGGGAGCCGCACATCAATACGAGCCCTCGCTCCCTGCGCGCGCTCTCCCTTCCGACAGCGGCGCGCCCCTTCGGCCCGCCCCCAGCTACCGCTGGGAGGTGCCCCCTGCCGTGTCACCCTGCTGCCTCGTCCGGCGCGCCGTCCACCGCGGGTGTCCATAGCGTGAGCTGCATGAACCACACACCTCGATCTCCTCGAACCCGGGCGGTGCTCTCCAGTGCCCTGCTGGTGGCGTCGCTGATAGCGGGTCTCAGCGGATGCGGGGGCCCCTCCTCGGACCCGCTGTCCGCCAAGCCGTACGACGCCGCCGACCAGATCTCCTTCAGCGGTGAGAGCGGCGCACGCAACGCCGATCCGGACCGGCCGCTCCAAGTGACCGCCAAGGGCGACGACGGCCGGATCACGGACGTCACCGCCACCGACGCTGCGGGCCGGTACGTACGGGGCGAACTGACGCCGGACGGCAGCCGGTGGCGCTCCACCGTGCCGCTGGCGGCGGGCGCCCACTACACGCTGCGGGTGTCCACGGAGGACTCGGGCGGCGCGCCGGGCCGCCGTACGATCGACTTCACCACCAGCTCCAAGCGCAAGCTGCTGAAGGTCACCTTCGGCCCGAAGTCGGGCGAGTACGGGGTGGGCCAGCCGATCACCGCCAAGCTGAGCCGCCCGGTGAAGGACCCCTCGGCCCGGGCCGTGGTCGAGCGGGGTCTGAAGGTCGACTCACAGCCCGCGGTGGAGGGTGTCTGGCACTGGGTGAACAGCAAGACGCTGCACTACCGCCCGGCCGAGTACTGGCCCGCGCACGCCACCGTCAAGGTCCACTCCAACCTCAAGGGCATCAGGGTCGGCGGCGGGCTCTACGGCGGTGACGCCAAGCCGCTGAAGATCACCACCGGCGACCGGATCGAGGCCCTGACCGACTCCGGGACCCACCAGATGACGGTGCGGCGCAACGGGCAGGTGATCCGGACCATCCCGATCACGACCGGTATGCCCGGGTTCGACACCCGTAACGGCACCAAGGTGATCCTCGCCAAGGAGTCGGCGGTGCGAATGACGGGCGCCAGCATCGGTCTCGGCGCCGGTTCCTACGATCTGATGGTCTACTGGGCGGCCCGGGTCACCGAAAGCGGTGAATACGTCCACGCCGCGCCCTGGTCGACGGGCTCACAGGGCTACGCCAACGTCAGCCACGGCTGCACCGGCATGTCCACCGCGAACGCCCAGTGGTTCTTCAACACCGTGCACCTCGGCGACCTCGTCACGGTCGTCAACAGCAACGGGGACGACATGGCCACGTTCGGCAACGGCTACGGCGACTGGAACATGGCCTGGACCGACTGGCGTCAGGGCAGCGCCCTCGCCGCCGGTCAGCGGGACGGCAGCACCCCGGCCGACTCGGCCCGGCTCCGCCCCATGGCATGACCGCGTGACGCCGCACCGCGTGCGGTCAGGCGCCCACCGCGAGCCGCTTGCGAAGCAGCCCGGCCAGCGCGTCCGTCAGGGCCACCGGGTCCACCGGATGCGTCACCGCGGCCTCCGCGCGGCTCCAGGTGGCCAGCCAGGCGTCCTGCGGGCGGCCGATGAGCAGCACCACCGGCGGGCACTGGAAGATCTCGTCCTTGATCTGCCGGCAGACGCCCATCCCGCCCGCGGGGGCCGACTCCCCGTCCAGGACGCACACGTCGATCCCGCCGTCCTCCAGGGCCTCCAGGACGGCCGGGAGCGTCGCGCACTCCACGAACTCCACCGGAGGCAGATCGGCGGCGGGCCGGCGACCGGTCGCGAGCCGCACCTGTTCGCGGGTGTTCGCGTCGTCGCTGTAGACCAGCACCGTGGCGGTCGGCCGCATCGTTTCCTCCGCATCAGCCAAGGGGACTACCGGGCTCCTGTGGCGGATGTTACTCCCGTACAGCCTTCCGGAGGAGGGGGCGAACCGATCTCTCCCTCCTTCGAGGGATCACCCGGAACAGCCGCGACGAGCAGCGTCGATGCCCTTGACGCCGCCCTGGACACTCCGAACGGCACCCCCGGGAGTGAGGGCCGGATAAGCGACCGACATAATGTCGGTCGTGGCGACAGCAACGACAGTAGAAACCGGGCACGCGCACCCGTCGGTCAACCGGCCGAACCTCACCAGTGTCGGAACCATCATCTGGTTGAGTTCCGAGCTGATGTTCTTCGCGGCCCTCTTCGCGATGTACTTCACCCTGCGATCGGTGACCGGAGCCGAGCACTGGAAGGAAATGGCGTCCGCGCTGAACTTCCCGTTCTCGGCGACGAACACCACGATCCTCGTGCTCTCCTCCCTCACCTGCCAGCTCGGTGTCTTCGCCGCCGAGCGCGGCGACGTGAGGAAGCTGCGCTCCTGGTTCGTGATCACCTTCATCATGGGCGCGATCTTCATCGGCGGTCAGATCTTCGAGTACACCGAGCTGGTCAAGAAGGACGGGCTTTCGCTCTCCTCCGACCCGTACGGCTCGGTGTTCTACCTGACCACCGGTTTCCACGGACTGCATGTGACGGGCGGGCTCATCGCCTTCCTGCTGGTCCTGGGGAGGACGTACGCGGCCAAGAGGTTCACCCACCAGCAGGCGACGGCGGCCATCGTCGTGTCCTACTACTGGCACTTCGTCGATGTCGTCTGGATCGGCCTCTTCGCCACGATCTACATGATCAAGTAAGCCGGTCACCGCGACCGGAAGCACGTCCTTAAAGCATCGACGCAGAAGATCCTGACACCGGGGTAATCCGTGAAAAAGCTCTCCGCACGACGGCGCCATCCGCTGGCTGCGCTCGTCGTCCTACTCTTCGCGCTGGCGGTCACTGGGGGGCTGTACGCCGCGTTCTCGCCGAGCGAGGCGAAGGCCGATGACAGCTCCGCCCAGTCCCTCGCCATCGAGGAGGGCAAGAAGCTCTATTCCGTCGGCTGCGCCAGCTGCCACGGTACGGGCGGTCAGGGGACCACTGACGGCCCGAGTCTGGTCGGCGTCGGCTCGGCGGCCGTCGACTTCCAGGTCGGCACCGGCCGGATGCCCGCCCAGCAGCCGGGCGCCCAGGTGCCGAAGAAGAAGAAGGTCTACTCGGACGCCGAGATCGAGCAGCTGGCCGCGTACATCTCCTCGCTCGGCGCCGGGCCGGTGACGCCCTCCAAGGGCCAGTACAGCACCGACGACGCGGATGTCGCGAAGGGCGGAGAGCTCTTCCGTACGAACTGCGCGCAGTGCCACAACTTCGCCGGCAAGGGTGGTGCCCTCACCAACGGCAAGTACGCGCCGTCCCTCGAGGGCGTGAGCAAGAAGCATCTGTACGAGGCCATGCAGACGGGCCCGCAGAACATGCCCTCCTTCCCCGACACCACGATGCCGGAGAAGAACAAGCAGGACATCATCGCGTACCTCGAAACGGTCAACAGCGACAAGTCCAAGACCCCCGGTGGCCTTGAGCTCGGCGGGCTCGGCCCGGTCAGTGAGGGCCTCTTCGCCTGGGTCTTCGGCATGGGCGCGCTGATCGTCCTCACCATCTGGGTCGCCGCCCGGACCGCAAAGGCCAAGAAGTCATGAGTAGCCACGAGATTTCACAAGCAGAAGAGAAGCTGCCCGAGGAGCGGGCGGAGGGCGGCGCGACCGTAGTCGCGGAAGACCCGTTCGCCGACCCGGGGCTGCCCCCGCACGAGCACCGTCAGCAGGACATCGACGAGCGGGCCGCCCAGCGGTCCGAGCGCACCGTCGCCCTGATGTTCACGGTCTCGATGCTGGCGACGATCGCCTTCATCGCCTCCTACGTGGCGCTGCCGGTCGACAAGTACATCTACGTCTTCCCGATCGGCCACATCAGCGCGCTGAACTTCGCGCTGGGTGTCACCCTCGGCATCGCGCTGTTCTGCATCGGCGCCGGTGCGGTCCACTGGGCCCGCACCCTGATGTCCGACGTGGAGATCGCCGACGAGCGGCACCCCATCGAGGCGAGCCCCGAGGTCAAGGCGAAGGTCCTCGACGACTTCGCGGCGGGTGCCAAGGAGTCCGGCTTCGGCCGCCGCAAGCTCGCCCGCAACACCCTCTTCGGCGCGCTCGCGCTGGTGCCGCTCTCCGGCGTCGTGCTGCTGCGCGACCTCGGTCCGCTGCCGGGCACCAAGCTCCGGCACACCGAGTGGGCCAAGGGCAAGCGGCTCATGAACTACAACACCATGCAGCCGCTGCGGCCCGAGGACATCTCCGTGGGCTCCCTGACCTTCGCCATGCCCGAGGGCATGAGCGAGGAGGACCACGACTTCCAGACCCAGATCGCCAAGGCCGCCCTGATGCTGGTCCGGCTCCAGCCGGAGAACATCAAGGACAAGCGCGAGCTGGACTGGTCGCACGAGGGCATCGTCGCCTTCTCGAAGATCTGCACCCACGTCGGCTGCCCGATCAACCTGTACGAGCAGCAGACCCACCACGTCCTGTGCCCCTGCCACCAGTCGACGTTCGACCTCTCCGACGGTGGCCGAGTGATCTTCGGTCCGGCCGGTCACGCACTGCCCCAGCTGCGGATCAGGGCCAATGACCAGGGGTACCTCGAAGCCATGGGCGACTTCTCGGAGCCCGTCGGTCCTGCTTACTGGGAGCGCGGATGAGTACTGAAAACGAGCAGGCGCCACGGCGCGGCAAGGCGCCCGCGGGCGAGCGCGTCGCCGACTGGGCCGACGGCCGGCTGGGCATCTACAGCCTGGCCCGGGCCAACATGCGCAAGATCTTCCCGGACCACTGGTCCTTCATGCTGGGCGAGGTCGCGCTCTACAGCTTCATCATCATCATCCTCACGGGTGTGTACCTGACGCTGTTCTTCCACCCCAGCATGGAAGAGGTCGTGTACCACGGCCCGTACGTCCCGATGCAGGGCGTCCGGATGTCCGAGGCGTTCGCCTCGACGCTCGACATCAGCTTCGAGGTGCGCGGCGGTCTGCTGATCCGGCAGATCCACCACTGGGCCGCGCTGGTCTTCCTCTGCGCGATGTTCGTGCACATGATGCGCGTCTTCTTCACCGGCGCGTTCCGCAAGCCGCGTGAGATCAACTGGCTGTTCGGCTTCCTGCTGTTCTTCCTCGGCATGCTGACCGGCTTCACCGGCTACTCGCTCCCCGACGACCTGCTCTCCGGCACCGGTCTGCGGTTCATCGAGGGCGTGTTCCTGTCGATCCCGGTCGTCGGCACCTACATCTCGATGTTCGTGTTCGGCGGCGAGTTCCCGGGCATGGACCTCATCCCGAGGCTCTACCCGGTCCACGTCCTGCTGCTGCCGGGCATCATGCTCGGCCTGCTGGTGGCGCACCTGATCCTGGTCTTCTACCACAAGCACACGCAGTACCCCGGGGCCGGCAAGACCAACAAGAACGTCGTCGGCATGCCCCTGCTGCCGGTCTACATGGCCAAGGCGGGCGGCTTCTTCTTCCTGGTCTTCGGCGTCATCGCGGCCATCTCCGCGATCGCGACCATCAACCCGGTCTGGACCATCGGCCCCTACCGGCCCGACCAGGTCTCCACCGGCGCCCAGCCCGACTGGTACATGGGCTTCGCCGAGGGTCTGGTCCGTGTGATGCCCGCCTGGGAGATCAACGCCTGGGGTCATACGCTCGTCCTGGGCGTGTTCATCCCGATCGTGCTCTTCCCGCTGGTCCTCTTCGCGATCGGCCTCTACCCCTTCATCGAGGGCTGGATCACCGGCGACAAGCGCGAGCACCACATCCTGGACCGCCCGCGCAACGCCCCGACCCGTACGGCCTTCGGTGTCGCCTGGCTGACCGCGTACTTCGTGATGCTGATCGGCGGCGGCAACGACCTGTGGGCCACCCACTTCCACCTGTCGATCAACTCGATCACCTGGTTCGTGCGGATCGGCTTCTTCGCCGGCCCGGTCCTCGCGTTCATCGCCACCAAGCGGATCTGCCTCGGCCTCCAGCGCCGCGACAAGGAGAAGGTGCTGCACGGTCGCGAGACCGGCATCATCAAGCGCCTGCCGCACGGTGAGTTCATCGAGGTGCACGAGCCGCTCACGCAGGAGCAGCTGCACGTGCTCACCCAGCACGAGCAGCCGAAGGCGTACGAGATCGGCCCCGAGGTCGACGAGAACGGCGTCCGCCGCAAGGTCAAGGGGTCGCAGAAGCTGCGGGCCAGGCTGTCCAAGTCGTACTACGGCAAGGACGCCTTCATCCCGAAGCCGACCTCCGAGGAGTACAAGGAGATCACCAGCGGCCACGGCCACCACTGATCTCTTCCGTCATCTGACGCCACAGACCGGGGCCCCGGCCCGGACCTCACCGTCCGGACCGGGGCCCCGGTCGTGGTCATGAACGTCTTCCGCGCCGATAGGCTTGGCCTGATCGAGCCATAGCCACTCAGGAGCGGACCATGGACGTTGTGACCCCAGCCGGAGGCGACAGCACCGCGACGGCCCGCACCTGGCCGGATGTGCTCAGCTCCCTCCTCGGCGGCCAGGACCTCGGGGCCGACGACACCGCCTGGGCCATGGACCGCATCATGCGCGGGGAGGCCACCGACGCCCAGATCGCCGGGTTCGCGGTCGCGCTGCGGGCCAAGGGCGAGACCGTGGCCGAGCTGTCCGGCCTCGTCCGCGCCATGTACGGGCACGCCAAGACGATCGAGGTGCCCGGGCCGACCGTCGACATCGTCGGCACGGGCGGCGACCGTGCCAAGACCGTCAACATCTCGACCATGTCCGCCCTGGTGGCGGCCGGGGCGGGCGCGCGCGTCGTCAAGCACGGCAACCGCGCCTCGTCCTCCGCGAGCGGCGCCTCCGACGTCCTGGAGAAGCTCGGCGTCAACCTGGATCTGAGCCCGGCGCGGGTGGCCGAGATCGCCGAGGAAGCGGGCATCACCATGTGCTTCGCGGTCAAGTTCCACCCGTCGCTGCGGCACGTCGCGGCGGCCCGCCGCGAGCTGGGCATCGCCACCCCGTTCAACTTCCTCGGCCCGCTCACCAACCCGGCCCGGGTCCGCTGCCAGGTGACGGGCGTCGCCGATGCCCGCATGGCGCCGATCATGGCCGGGGTGCTGGCCGAGCGGGGCTCCTCGGCGCTGGTCTTCCGGGGCGACGACGGTCTGGACGAGCTGACCGTCACCGCGACCTCCCAGGTGTGGGTGGTGCGGGACGGCACGGTCCGCCGGGAGACGTTCGACCCGCGCGACATCGGCTTCGACCTGGCCCCGGTGGAGGCGCTGCGCGGCGCCGACGCCTCGCACAACGCGGACGTGGCCCGCCGCCTGCTGGCGGGCGAGACGGGCCCGGTCCGCGACGCGGTCCTCCTGAACTCGGCCGCCGCCCTGGCGACCCTGGACTGGGACCGCGAGCCCGCTGACACCCCGCTCCCGGCCCGCATCGCGGCGGGCGTCACCCGAGCCGCCGCCTCGATCGACTCGGGCGCCGCGAGGCAGTCCCTGGAACGGTGGGTCCGGGCCAGCAACGCGTAACGGGCGCCTGGGGTTTCGTTGCCGGGTGCGGCCCGGTGGCCGGGTTGTGCCCACCCGTTCCTCCCCCAGCTACCGCTGGGAGGTGCCCCCTCCGCGGAACGATTGCCCACAACCAGGTCGACCTCCCCAACCTCGCGCCCGCTCCTCAGCCCTCGCGCCCGCTCCTCAGCTCTTGCCCCGTCCCCAGCCCTCCGGGCGTACCACCCAGCCCCTCCGGCGTTTGAGGAGCGGGGGTGCAGGGGGCGGAGCCCCGGCGGGGTCGGGGGCGGAGCCCCGGTGGGGCCCGGGGGCTTGCCCCCGGTTTCGGGGAGGGGCGGGGTGGGGGAAGCCCCCGCCCCGCGTCCACTATGCGGACGCGCGCTGAGGTGTCGCGCGTCCGCATGGCATAATCCCCCCAGGTCACGAGCGACAGCGACTTCGGCCCCGGCCCGCTGTCCGGCAACCCTCCGTCCGTGGCGGGGTGCCCCGGGTGATGACCAGGCCGCCCGCAGCGAGGCGTGCGGCAAGCGCGGACCCCTCGCACTAGGGGTCCTGGTGGTCGAGGGAGTTTCTCCGTGACGCAGCGAATGCGCTAGGGCCGCAGCGCCCCGTTTTCCCCCCTGCTCCGCGCGGAGCCCACCGTGCGTTGAGCGAGTTTCCGCATGCTCGCAACCCCATCGGGAGAATTCGCCATGTCCGTGTGCCCTTCTGCTGTCGAGACCTCCGCCCCGCTCGCCGTCCTCGGCAGTGACGTCACCGTGCCCCTGGTCACCGGCGGTGAGGTGACCTACGCAGCCCTCGACTACGCGGCCAGCGCGCCCGCCCTGCGGCGGGTGTGGGACGACGTCGCCGCGTACGCCCCGTACTACGGGAGCGTCCACCGCGGCGCGGGGTACCTGTCGCAGTTGTCGACGGACCTCTTCGAGACGAGCCGCAAGGACGTCGCGGCGTTTCTGGGGTGCCGGGAGGACGACCAGGTGGTCTTCACCCGCTCGACCACCGACTCGCTCAACCTGCTGGCCGCCGCGCTGCCCACCGGCACGGAGGTGTTCGTGTTCGAGACCGAGCACCACGCCTCGCTGCTGCCGTGGGAGCAGCGGGAGGACACCCGGGTGACCTACCTGAGCGCGCCGCGCTCGCCGCGGGAGGCCGTGGAGACGCTGGAGAAGGCGCTGGCGGGGCGGGCCGGGGGCCCGGCGCTGGTGTGCGTGACGGGCGCGTCGAACGTGACGGGCGAGCTGTGGCCGGTGCGGGAGCTGGCCGCGGCGGCGCACGCGCGGGGCGCCCGTATCGTGCTGGACGCCGCGCAGCTGGCCCCGCACCACCCGGTGGACATCGCGGAGGCGGACGTGGACTGGGTGGCGTTCTCGGGGCACAAGCTGTACGCGCCGTTCGGGGCGGGCGTCCTGGCGGGCCGGGCCGACTGGCTGCGCGAGGCGCGGCCGTACCTGGCGGGCGGCGGCGCGAGCCGCAAGGTCGCGCGGCGGGACGACGGCGGGGTGGACGTCGAGTGGCACACCACCGCGGCGCGGCACGAGGCCGGTTCGCCGAACGTGATCGGGGTGTACGCGATCGCCTCGGCGTGCAGGGCGCTGTCCGAGGCCGGGTTCGACGGCCTGGTGGCGCGGGAGCGGCAGCTGATCGCGACCGTACGGGAGGGGCTGGCGGAGGTGCCCGAGGTGCGGCTGCTGTCGCTGTTCGGCGACGACGCGCCGCGCGTGGGGGTGCTGTCGTTCGTCGTGGAGGGCTGGAACAGCTCGCACTTCGCGGCGGCGCTGTCCGCGGAGTACGGGATCGGCGTACGGGACGGGCTGTTCTGCGCGCATCCGCTGGTGCGGACCCTGCTGGGTGGCGAGGCCGGCGACCCGGGGGAGTGCGGCGCGCCCGAGGCCGCCCCGGGGGAGCGCTCCCTGAACGCGATCCGCGTCAGCTTCGGCGCGGGCACCCCGGATGAGCATGTGGAGCGCTTCGTCCGGGCGGTGAAGGAGCTGGTCCGGGACGGCGCGAAGTGGGAGTACCGCACGGAGGACGGCCGCTGCGTGCCCGCGCGCTAGCCCGATACGACCTAGCTGTCGAGACCGATGGCGAACGCGGCTTCCAGGTCGTGCTGGGAGTAGGTGCGGAACGCGATGTGGGTCTCGGTGGAGGCCACCCCCGGCAGCTTGCTGATCTGGCCCGTGATGATGTCCGCGAGGTCGTCGTGGCGGGCCACCCGCACCATCGCGATCAGATCGTGCGCGCCGGTGACCGAGTAGACCTCGCTGACGCCCTCGATCGCGGCGATCTTCTCGGCGGTCTCCGGGATCCGGTCCACGCTGGTCTTGATGAGCACGATCGAAGTGATCACGGCTGGCTTTCTCCCTCGCTGGACCTGGCTGCGCCGCCCACTCTATCCGGCCG
Organism: Streptomyces sp. BRA346; assembly: GCF_052851135.1. NCBI lineage: Bacteria > Bacillati > Actinomycetota > Actinomycetes > Kitasatosporales > Streptomycetaceae > Streptomyces > Streptomyces sp. BRA346. The sequence goes on from NZ_JAIWIH010000006.1 coordinate 119,810, forward strand.
TCCGAAGCGGGCCCACGCGTAGAGAAATCCCAGGGTGAAGCCCACGAGATGGGCGAGGTAGGCCACTCCGGGGCGGGCGTCGGCCTGGCGGGCGGCGAGCCACTGGAGGGTGACCCAGAAGATCAGTACGGCCCAGGCGGGGAAGCGCAGCGGGAGGAAGAACAGGAACGGGAACAGGCTGGTCACCCGGGCGCGCGGAAAGAGCCATAAGAAGGCGCCGAGGACGCCGGAGATGGCGCCGGAGGCGCCGACCAGCGTCTGCGGCGATGAGGCGTGGGCGGCGGCGTAGCCGAGGAGCGCGAGATAGCCGGTGACGAGGTAGAAGAGGGCGAAGTGCATACGGCCCATGCGTTCCTCGGTCATCGCCCCGAAGACGTAGAGGAACAGCATGTTGCCGAGGAGATGCAGCCAGTTGCCGTGGACGAAGAGCGCGGTCAGCGGGGTCAGCGGCTCGGCGGGGGTGCCGCTCCACAGGGCGCTGGGGACGACGCCCCAGCGCTCGAAGTACGAGGTCTGGGCCTGGAGGAGGTCCCCGCCGGAGCCGTAGCGGGGGTCGAGCCCGGAGGCCGGTCCGAGGACGAAGATCAGGCAGCAGGTGACGATGAGGGCGTACGTCATCACGGGACGGCCGGACCCCGCCGACTTCTCGATCATGGGCAGATCATCGCGTACCCGGCACAACCTGCCCAGAGCGCCTCGCCGCCGCCCGGGGGCGGGGGTACGGGCCCGACAACCCCCGGGGCTCAGGCCGTAGGGTTACAGGACGCCGATGAGCCCGAGTAGCGAGGACCCGACACCATGGCCGTTCCCACGCCGACAGCCGAGACCCGCTGGCGCTGCACCCTGTGCGGCAACCTCACCCGTTTCGATGTGACCCGCTCGACGAAGGCCGTCGAGTTCATCCACCTGGACCTGGCGGGGGAGCCTCGGGTCGAGGAGCGCGATGTGCTCAGTGAGACCATTGAGTCAGTGCGTTGTCGCTGGTGCAACGCGGTCGACCAGATCGAGCTGGTGGACCGTCCGAGTGCGAACGCGAGCGCCTGAGACACGGAGCGAGGAGAAGGTGGTGGACCGGACGGGCGGCCGCGAGGCGGCCGGTGACGCCGAGGGCGTCACCGAGGCGCTGGACCGCCCCCTGCCGGAAGGGGTGCGGCGGCGTGTGGTGGCGCTGGTCGCGGATGCGTTCGGTGGTCTGACGGTCACCGAGCTGCCACCCCAGCTGCGGCAGTACGCCCGTTTCACCCCGAACCGGCGCGCGAAGTTCGCGGGCAACGCGATGGCCGCCGCGGTGGAGAGCGACCCCGTCTTCCGGCAGCGGATCGGACAGCGGCTGCGCGAGACCCAGACGGAACTGACCGAGGCCATCGAGGGCGGTTCGCCGCCCGCGGCCGCGGATCCGGTGGACGTCGCGGCGGTGGCGTACGTACTGCGCCCAGCGGGCTGGGTGAAGCTCGTCGAGGCGGCGGGCGAGGAGGCCCAGCGGGCGTCGGCCGAGCGGGCGGGCGAGGAGGCCGAGCGCGAGCTCCAGCGGCTGCGCGAGGAGCTGGCCACCGCCCGCGCGGCGGCGCGCAAGGAGTCCGACCGGGTCCGCGCCGAGCTGGACGCGGCCCGCAAGGAGACGGACGCGGTGCAGCGCAAGCTGCGCAGCGCGCAGAGCGATGTGAAGCGCGGGGCGGCGGCGCTGCGCAAGGTCGAGGGCGAGCTGGAGACCGTGCGGTCGGAGGCCGCGACGCGGCAGGCGGCCGCCGACGGTGAGGCGCGGCGGCTGCGGGCCCGGCTGGCGGAGGCGGAGTCCGCGCTGGAGGCGAGCCGGCGGGCGGTGCGCGAGGGCCGCAGCGTGGAGGACATGCGGCTGCGGCTGCTGCTGGACACGGTGCTGGACGCGGCCCAGGGGCTGCGCCGCGAACTGGCGCTGCCGCCCGCGTCGATGCACCCGGCGGACACGGTGGACGCGGTCGAACCGGGCAAGATGACGCCGAAGGACATAAGCACCAGGGCGCTGTCGGAGATGGACCCGGCGCTGCTGGACCAGTTGCTGGCCCTGCCGCAGGCGCATCTGGTGGTGGACGGCTACAACGTCACCAAGACCGGCTATCCGACGATGCCGTTGGAGAAGCAGCGGCTGCGGCTGCTGGGCGGGCTCGCGGTGCTCGCGGCGCAGACGGGCGCGGAGATGACGTGTGTCTTCGACGGGGCGGAGCTGGCCGCTCCGGTGCTGCTGGCGCCGCCGCGCGGGGTCCGGGTGCTGTTCAGCAAGCCCGGGGTGACGGCGGACGAGCTGATCCGGCAGCTGGTGCGGGCCGAGCCACCGGGCCGTCCGGTGGTCGTGGTGTCGACCGACCGCGAGGTCGCGGACGGGGTCGCACGCGCCGGAGCGCGCCCCGTGGCATCCGCCCTGTTGCTGAAGCGACTTGCGCGCACCTGACGGGCGCTCAGCATCAGCACAGTGTCAATTGACCGTCACTGCCCGTGCGATGTTTGTAAAAGATGCGTCCCTGGCCAATTTTTTTGTCGTCGGGATTTGAACGGATCACGGCAGGGTCACTAATGTCGGCTCGAACCTTCGCGCGGTTGATCACCCATCCGGGGTGACAGCGGGGGTACCGCCGAGTCCGCGGCGTATCCGCGGAGCCGGGGGGCGCGTTTCAACCCCTGGTAGGCGGCCGGAGGAAGAAGGAGCTCGCCTTCGTGGCGTCCCACCGTCGACCCAAGCAGCCGAGCCGCACTCGGGTATCCGTACTCACGGCGACCGCCGCAGCCGCCGTCGCGCTCACGTCCCAGGCCGCCCAGGCCGCTCCGAAGCAGGACAAGAAGGACGTCAAGGAGCAGGTCGACAAGCTCTACGAAGAGGCGGAGGCGGCGACCGAGAAGTACAACGGCGCCAAGGAGAAGCAGGAGAAGCTGGAGAAGCAGGTCGGCGACCTCCAGGACAACGTGGCGCGCGGCCAGCAGGACCTGAACAAGCTGCGCGACGGACTGGGTTCCATGGCCACCGCCCAGTACCGCACGGGCGGTATCGACCCCTCCGTACAGCTGATCCTCTCCTCCGACCCGGACACCTACCTCGACAAGGCGTCCACCCTCGACCAGGTGAGCGGCAAGCAGGCCGAGTCCCTGCGGAAGATCGCCGACAAGCAGCGCATGCTCAAGCAGCAGCGCGAGGAGGCGTCCACCAAGCTCCAGGACCTGGCGGACACCCGGAAGGCCCTGGGCGAGAAGAAGAAGCAGATCCAGGGCAAGCTCACCAAGGCCCGCAACCTCCTCAACACCCTCACCGAGCAGGAACGCGCCAAGATGGCGCAGGAGGAGCGGGAGCGCGCCAACCGCGCCAGCAGTCGCGTCGACCTGGGCAGTGAGGTGCCCGACTCGCAGCGTGCCGCCGCCGCGCTGGCCGCCGCCAAGACCAAGATCGGCTCGCCGTACGTCTGGGGCGCCACCGGCCCGTCCTCCTTCGACTGCTCCGGCCTCACCGGCTGGGCGTACCAGCAGGCCGGGGTCCAGCTGCCGCGCATCTCCCAGGACCAGGCCAACGCCGGTACGCGGATCGGCCGCGGCGAGCTCAAGCCCGGCGACCTGGTGCTGTTCTACGGCGACCTGCACCACATAGGCCTGTACGCGGGCAACGGGCAGGTGCTGCACGCCCCCAAGCCCGGTGCCGGTGTGCGCTTCGAGTCGATGGACAACATGCCGTTCCAGTTCGGCGTGCGGGTCTGACGGCGTCCGTTCGGGCGAATCAGGACAACTCCCCACGACTCCCGCCCCGTCGGTGACCTGCGGTCTCCGGCGGGGCGTCAGTTTGTGTGCCCGCGATCGGCTTTGGCCCCCGGGTGGTGGCGCCGCTACTGTCTGCGCGCAGTTCCTCACCGACTCCGCGGAAGGGAGTGCGGCTCCCATGGCGTCCTCTCGCCGCGCCTCGAAGCCCGGGCCCGTCCGGGCCACCGTCGTCTGGACCGCCGCATCGGCGGCCGCCGCCACGGGCGCCGTGCTGGCCGCCCCGGCCGGGGCCGAACCCCACGACACCCCGGCGGACCGCCCCGCGGACCGCACCGCCGCCGACCGGATCGACCGGCTCTACGAACAGGCGGAGCGGGCCACCGAGCGCTACAACGCGGCCGGCACCCGCGCCCACCGGCTGCGCCGCGAGACGGACCGCCTCCGGGACCGCGCGGCCCGCGCCCAGGAGCGGGTCAACCGGATGCGGGTGGCGCTCGGCGCGATCGCGGGCGGGCAGTACCGCACCGGCGGCTTCGACCCGGGCCTCGCCCTCCTCCTCTCCTCCGACCCGGCCCACTACCTCGACCGGGCCGCCATGCTGGACCGCATCACCAGCCGCCAGGCCGGTCAGCTGCGGGTCCTGGCCCGCGCCCAGCGCACCCTGCGGCAGCAGCGCGCGGAGGCCGCGGACCGGCTGCTGAAGCTGGAGCGCAGCCGCCTGGCCGTCGCCCGCCACAAGCGCGAGGTGCAGCGCAAGCTGGCCACCGCGCGACGGCTGCTGGGCGCGCTGCGGCCGGGGGAGTGGGAGGCGTACGCACGCGCCTCGCGCGCCGGGGACGGGCACGGGGCGCACGCCGTACCGGGCGCGCCCCCCGGTGGCGCGCATGCAACACCTGGTCTGCCGCCGTCCTCGCCGCGCGCCGCCGCGGCGTTCGGCGCGGCGCGGGCCGCGGTCGGCCTGCCGTACGCCTGGGGGCAGGCCGGGCCCACCGCCTTCGACTGCTCCGGGCTGACCCAATGGGCCTACCGCCGGGCCGGGGTGGCGATCCCCCGCACCTCCCAGGCCCAGGCGCACACCGGGCAGTCCGTGCCGCTGTCCCAGGCCCGCCCCGGCGACCTGGTCGTCTACCGCTCCGATGCCGGGCACGTCGCCATGTACGCCGGGGGCGGCCGGGTGATCCACGCGCCCTACCCCGGTGCGGCGGTCCGCTACGACCCCGTCGGCATGATGCCGATCTTTTCCATCACGCGCGTCTGAAGCACGGCGGCGGCTCGTACGATCTATGGCGTGACGGGTCGGTGGAGATCGGGGCGATGGCGGACGGCACTCTGTCTGCCGGTGGTGTGGGCGCTGCCGCTGGCCGCGCTCACCGCGTGCGGCACGACCGTTCCGCCCGACGACCCCGCGGGGCGCGACGGGCGCGCCGTGCAGCGCATGCTCGACCAGCGGGCCGCGGCGGTACGCGGCCGGAACGCGGGCGCCTTCCTCGCCACCGTCGACCGTGGCGCGGCCGGTTACCGGGCCGAGCAGCGGCGGGTGTTCCGCCGCCTGTCCGCCGTACCGCTGCGCTCCTGGACGTACCGGCTGGTGCGCACCGGCGGCTTCCGGCCCGCCGTCGGCAGCGGCCGCCGCCTCGCCGCGCAGGTCGAACTCCGCTACCGGCTCGCCGGGTACGACACCGCGCCCGTCGTCGCCCCCCAGTACCTGACGCTCGCGCAGCGCGACGGCCGGTGGTTCGTCGCCGCCGACGACGGCCGGGTCGACGGCAAGCGCGGCGTCGACCAGCTGTGGGACCAGGGCCGGGTCGACGTCGTCCGCGGCAAGCACAGCCTCGTCCTCGGCGTCGGCCAGAACCGCAGGCTGCTGCGCGGCGTCGCCGCCACCGCCGACCGGGCCGTGCCCGCCCTCGACCGGGTCTGGCCCGGCTCCTGGGCCGGGCGCGTCGTCGTCGAGGTGCCCGCCTCGCTGGACCGGATGGCCGCCCTGCTGGGCGCCTCCGCGAGCGGCTACCGGGGCATCGCGGCCGTCACCACCGGCGAGGTCGGCGGCGCGAGCGACTCCTCACCGGCCGACCGTGTGATCGTCAACCCCGATGCGTACCGGGCGCTCGGTGACTTCGGCCGCCAGGTCGTGGTCACCCATGAGACGGCCCACGTCGCGACCCGTGCCGCCACCACCGCCGCCACGCCGCTGTGGCTCTCCGAGGGCTTCGCCGACTGGACCGGCTACCGCACCCCCGGGCGCACCCCGCGCCAAGTCGCCCCCGAGCTCTCCGAGTCCGTCGCCTCCGGCCGCCTCCCGAAGGCCCTCCCGCCCGACGAGGCCTTCCGCTTCGGCAGCCGCCCCGACCGGCTCTCCGAGGCCTACGAGCAGGGCTGGCTGGCCTGTCGCATGATCGCCGACCGCTGGGGCGCGGGGAAGCTGGTCGCCCTGTACCGAGCGGTGGGCGCCGCTCCGCGGCGCGAGGGCGCGGTGGAGGCGGGCCTGCGCGAGGTGCTGGACGTCAGCCTGACGGACTTCACGGCGGAGTGGCGCAAGTACGTGGCGGGAGTGCTGGGCTAGCCCCCACCCCGCCCCTCCCCGAAACCGGGGCTCCGCCCCTGGACCCCGCTGCGGGGGCTCCGCCCCCTGCACCCCGCTCCTCAAGCGCCGGAGAGGCTGACCTGGTTGTGGGCAATCGTTCCGCGGAGGGGGCACCTCCCAGCGGTAGCTGGGGGAGGAACGGGTGGGCACAACCCGGCCACCGGCCCGCACCCGGCGACGAAACCCCGGGCCCCACCCGGCGGAGCCGCACCCAGCCCCGGGGGCGGGCCCGGTACGGGGGCCGGGGGCTTGCCCCCGGTTTCGGGAAGGGGCGGGGTGGGGAGCAGAACGTCGCGCCGCACCCACCCGGTACTGTCGGCCACGATGGACAAGACCCTGCTCGTGACGAACGACTTCCCGCCCCGCCCCGGCGGCATCCAGGCGTTCCTGCACAACATCGCCCTCCGCCTCGACCCGGAGCGCATCGTCGTCTACGCCTCCACCTGGAAGCACGGCGAGGAGGGCAAACAGGCCACCGCCCGGTTCGACGCCGAGCAGCCGTTCCCCGTCATCCGCGACCGTACGACGATGCTGCTGCCCACGCCCCGCGTCGCCCGCCGCGCCACCGAGCTGCTGCGCGAGCACGGCTGCGGCTCGGTGTGGTTCGGGGCCGCGGCCCCGCTCGCGCTGATGGCCCCGGCGCTGCGCAAGGCGGGGGCCGAACGGGCGGTGGCGACCACGCACGGGCACGAGGCGGCCTGGGCCCAGCTCCCCGCCTCCCGCACGCTGCTGCGCCGGATCGGCGAGGGTACGGACACGATCACCTACCTCGGCGAGTACACCCGCTCCCGCATCGCCGAGGCCCTCACCCCCGAGGCCGCCGCCCGCATGGTGCAACTGCCGCCGGGGGTGGACGAGAAGACGTTCCACCCCGGCTCGGGCGGGGACGAGATCCGGGCCCGGCTGGGGCTCGCGGAGCGGCCGGTCGTGGTGTGCGTATCGCGGCTGGTGCCGCGCAAGGGGCAGGACACGCTGATCGAGGCGATGCCCCACATCCTGAAGCGGGTGCCGGCCGCGGTCCTGCTGATCGTGGGCGGCGGACCGTACGAGAAGGATCTGCGGCGGCTCGCGGAGACGACGGGCGTGGCCGAATCCGTACGGTTCACCGGCCCGGTGCCGTGGGAGGAGCTGCCCGCCCACTACGGTGCGGGCGACGTGTTCGCCATGCCGTGCCGTACGCGGCGGGGCGGGCTGGACGTCGAGGGCCTGGGCATCGTCTACCTGGAGGCGTCCGCGACCGGGCTTCCGGTGGTCGCCGGGGACTCCGGCGGCGCGCCGGACGCGGTGCTGGAGGGCGAGACCGGGTGGGTGGTGCCGGGCGGCTCCGCGGAGCAGAGCGCGGAGCGGATCGTGGCCCTGCTGGAGGACGAGGCGCTGCGCCGCCGGATGGGCGAGCGGGGCCGCGCCTGGGTCGAGGAGCGCTGGCGCTGGGACCTGCTGGCGGACCGGCTGCGTTCGCTGCTCTGACCAAAAGGAGGCCCGGGGCTCGAACGAGCCCCGGGCCCACCGGACGGCGCGGCGCTCAGCCTCCGTACAGCGCCTCGATCTCCGTCGCGAAGTCCTTCGCCACCACGTTCCGCTTGAGCTTCAGCGACGGCGTCACATGCCCCGAGTCCTCGGTGAACTGCTGCGTCAGCACCCGGAACTTCCGCACCGACTCCGCCTTCGAGACCGCCGCGTTGCCGTCGTCCACGGCCGTCTGGATCTCGGCCAGCAGATCGGCGTCCTCGCGCAGGTCGGCCGCCGTCGCACCGTCCGGTTTGCCGTGTTCGGCGGCCCAGCGGGGCAGGAACTCCTCGTCCAGGGTGATCAGCGCGCCCACGAACGGGCGGCCGTCGCCGACGACCATGCACTCGGCGACCAGGGCGTGCGCCCGGATGCGGTCCTCGATCACCGCGGGGGCGACGTTCTTGCCGCCCGCGGTGATGATGATCTCCTTCTTGCGGCCGGTGATGGTGAGGTAGCCGTCCTCGTCGAGGGTGCCGACGTCCCCGGTGTGGAACCAGCCGTCGGCCAGCGCCTCCGCCGTCGCCGCCTCGTTGTTCCAGTACTCCGTGAACAGGTGGTCCCCGTGCAGCATCACCTCGCCGTCGTCGGCGATACGGACCACCGTGCCCGGCATCGGCTGGCCGACCGAGCCGATCTTCTGCCGGTCCCACGGGTTGAACGTGGTGGCCGCGCAGGACTCGGTCAGGCCGTACCCCTCCAGGACCGTGAAGCCGATGCCCCGGTAGAAGTGGCCGAGCCGCTCGCCCAGCGGGGCGCCGCCGGAGATGGCGTGGGTGGCGCGGCCGCCGAGGGCGGCGCGCAGCTTGCTGAAGACCAGCCGGTCGAAGACCCGGTGCTTGAGCCGGAGTCCGAAGGACGGCCCGGACTCGGTGTCCAGCGCCTTGCTGTAGGCGATGGCGGCGTCGACGGCCTTGTCGAAGATCTTTCCCTTGCCCTCGGCCTGGGCCTTGGCCCGCGCCGAGTTGTAGACCTTCTCGAAGACGCGCGGCACGCCCAGCACCAAGGTCGGCCGGAAGGCGGCGAGTTCATCGGTGAGCGTCTTGATGTCCGAAACATGGCCGAGTTTGATCGGCGCCAGGACCGCGCAAATCTCCACCAATCGCCCGAAGACGTGCGCCTCCGGGAGGAAGAGCAGCACGGAGGAGTCACCGGTGGAGAAGATGGGTTTGAGCCGCGCCACCGCGTTGCCGCATTCGGCGAAGAAGCTGCGGTGCGACAGGACGCAGCCCTTGGGGCGGCCGGTGGTGCCCGAGGTGTAGACGATGGTGGCGGGGGAGTCCGCGTTGGCGAGCGAGGACCGCTCGTCCACCGTCTCGTCCTTGACGTCCGAACCCAGCGTCCGCAGCGTCCCGATCGCGTCGTCCTCGATCTGCCAGACGTGCTTCAGTGCGGGCAGGGTGTCCCGTACGGACTCCACGGCCGCCTCGTGCACCCCGGTCTCGACGAGGACCGCGACCGCGCCCGAGTCGCTGAGGATCCACTGCACCTGCTCCGGTGAACTCGTCTCGTACACCGGCACGGTGATGGCGCCCGCGCTCCAGATGGCGAAGTCCAGCAGCGTCCACTCGTAGCGGGTGCGCGACATCAGGCCGACCCGGTCGCCCGGCGACACCCCGGCCGCGATCAGGCCCTTGGCGGCGGCGCGCACCTCGGCCAAGAAGTCCGCCGCGGTGACGTCCTCCCACCGGCCGTCAACCTTGCGGCCGACCACCGCGACATCCGGGTGCTGCGCCGCGTTGCGTTGGATGAGGTCCGTCAGATTGCCGTCGGCCGGAACCTCGTAAAGGGCCGGAAGGCTGAACTCGCGCAAGACTGCTGCTCCTCGTGGGCGCCGGCGCCGCTACAGGGCAATGGGGGTGCTGGACTGCCCGGACGTTACCCATCGGTATGGCTGTGGGATAGGGGTTTCCGTACAGATGTTTTATGCGTCACACACCGCCTCCATACTGCCCGCAGACTAGTGGACCGCCCTCGGGGCCCGGAAGGAACCGCAGGTGGACGCGGGTCACTGTGCGAACGGAACACCTTACGGACGGATGGTCACAGGTCTTAGGGTGACACGCATGCGAGTCCACGTGGTGAGTGACGTGCACGGGAACAGTCAGGATCTGGGGAAGGCGGGAGACGGGGCCGACGCCCTGATCTGCCTCGGCGACCTCGTCCTCTTCCTGGACTACGCAGACCACTCCCGCGGCATCTTCCCCGACCTCTTCGGCGTCGAGAACGCCCACCGCCTGGTCGAACTCCGCACCGCCCGCCGGTTCGAGGAGGCACGCGAACTGGGCAACCGGCTGTGGGACGGAATGGACCGCCACGCGGCCATCGAGTCCGCCGTACGCAGGCAATACGCCGAGCTGTTCGCCGCCTTCCCCGCCCCGACGTACGCCACCTACGGCAATGTCGACATACCGGCGCTCTGGCCGGAATACGCCGAATCCGGCACCACGATCCTCGACGGCGAGCGGGTCGAGATCGGCGGTCTCGTCTTCGGCTTCGTCGGCGGGGGCTTGCGCACCCCGATGCGCACCCCGTACGAGATCGACGACGAGGCGTACGCCGAGAAGATCGCGTCGCTCGGCGGGCGCGGCGAGGTGGACGTGCTGTGCACCCACATCCCGCCGGAGGTGCCGGACCTCTGCTACGACACCGTCGCCCGCCGCTTCGAGCGCGGCAGCGAGGCGCTGCTGGACGCGATCCACACCCTTCGCCCCCGCTATTCGCTTTTCGGCCATGTCCACCAGCCGCTCGCCCGCCGCATGCGGATCGGCGCCACCGAATGCGTCAACGTCGGACACTTCGCCTCCTCCGGGACCCCCTGGACCCTGGAGTGGTGACCCACCCGCGATAGCCTTCACCGGCAGACACCCCATGCGGCGGACCGGTACGGAGGAGCCACGGCGATGGCGGAACACACCAGCTCGAGCATCACGATCGAGGCGGCCCCGGCCGACGTGATGGAGGTGATCGCCGACTTCGACCGTTACCCGGAGTGGTCCGGTGAGGTGAAGGAGGCCGACATCCTCACCAAGGACGGCCAGGGGCGCGGCGAGCAGGTGCGGATGGTGCTCGACGCCGGGGCCATCAAGGACGACTACACGCTCCAGTACACCTGGAGCGGCGACCAGGTCAGCTGGTCCCTGCTCAAGTCCCAGATGCTGCGCACCCTCGACGGCTCCTACCGGCTGGCCCCGCTGGAGGGCGGCAAGAGCACCGAGGTGACGTACCAGCTCACCGTCGATGTCAAGATCCCCATGCTCGGCATGATCAAGCGCAAGGCCGAGAAGGTCATCATCGACCGGGCGCTCGCGGGCCTGAAGAAGCGGGTCGAAGCCGCTTAACCCCCCTCTTCGGCGCGCGGTCGCCATCGGGCCGGGAGCGGGGCCGGTGGCGGGGTACGCTCCGGCGGAGGCGGCCACCGGGAGCCGCACCGCACACCCACGTACCACCCTGCCGGAGGCTTTCTTCATGCGTACGGTCCTCGTCACCGGTACGGGCGGCGCGGGCCGCACCACCGTGGCCGCCGCGACCGCCCTCGCCGCCGCCCGCGAGGGACAGCGCACCCTGCTGCTCACCGCGGACCGGGACGGCACGCCCGAGGCGCTGCTCGGCATCGGCCCGCTGCGCGGCGCGCCCGGGCGCAGCGCCGACCGGCTGCCGTGGTCCGTACCCGTCGCGCTGACCCCCGGGCTGTGGGCCGCGCGGGTCGTGACCGAGGAGTGGTTCCGCGACGAGCTGACCGTCCTCCAGGACCGCGGCCGCGGCATGCTCGACATGCTGGGCTCGACCCCGCTGGACGGCGAGGAGCTGACCGCGCTCCCCGGCGTGGAGTCGGTCGCGCTGCTGCGCGCGCTGCGCGCCGCGCAGACCGCCCCGCCCGGCACCGGCTGGGACGTCCTCGTGGTCGACCTGCCGCCCGCGCCGGAGACCGTCGCCCTGCTCGCCCTGCCCGAACAACTGCGCCGCTATCTGCGGCGGCTGCTGCCCGCCGAGCGGCAGGCGGCCCGCGCGCTGCGGCCGATGCTGGCGCAGCTCGCCGGGATGCCGATGCCCGCGCAGAAGCTGTACGAGCTGGCCGAGCGCTGGGAGCACGAGCTGGCCGCCATCCAGGGCGTCCTGGAGTCGGAGGCCACGACCGTACGGGTGGTGGTGGAGCCCGGGCCGCTCGCCGACCGCGCGCTGCGCACCGCCCGCGCCGGGCTCGCGCTGCACGGCTGCCGGGTGGAGTCGGTCGTCGCCAACCGGCTGCTGCCCACCGGCACCCCCGACCCCTGGCTCGGGGCGCTGTCCGGGCAGCAGCAGGCCGCGCTGAAGGACCTGTACGAGCAGTGGGCACCCGCCGTGCCGGTCCGCGAGCTGCCGCATCTGGGCCGCGATCCGCAGGGCCTCGGCGACGCCACCGACACCGCCGACACCGCCGACAACGGCCCCGGTGACGCCCCCGGCGTGATCTCCGGCGTGGTGGTCTCCGGCGGGGGCGGCGCGCCCCGCCCGACCGCCGGACTGGGCGCGCTGGCCGGTCCCGTCGGGCCGCCCGACCCGCGCCCTGACCGCCCGGCGGCCGACCCGTGGACCGTCGAGGACCGGCTGGCCGACGAGGGGGTTCTGCTGTGGCGGCTGCCGCTGCCCGGTGCCTCCCGGGACGGGCTGGGCCTGGTCCGGCGCGGCGACGAACTGATCGTCACGGTCGGACCGTTCCACCGCGTGCTGCCGCTGCCGTCCGCGCTGCGCCGCTGCACGGTCTCCGGGGCCGGGCTGCGCGACGGCCACCTCCAGGTCCGCTTCACCCCGGACCCCGACCTGTGGCCGAGGCGGCCCTGACCTCCCGTACGCCCCTGCGGTGCCCTCCGCGGGCTCTGACCGAGGCCCGTCGTTCCGGTAACGTCGAGAGCAAGCCCGGTTGAACGAACGGACCGGGCAGCCAGCCTCCCCGCCGCAGGAGTTCGCCATGAGCGATGCCACCGAGCGTCCCGCCGACAGCCCCGGCACCGACGTACCGGTCACCGAGATCGACCCCGACGCCTGGGAGCGCGCCTGCGCCGAGGACCTGGCCGCCGAGAAGGAACGGCGGCGGGCCCGTGAGGGCGGCGGCGGGGAGCCGGGCAGCGCCGCCGAGGAACTGCGCAAGCTGGCCGACGCCGTCGCGGAGAAGCTGGCCGGGCTCCACACCCCGCTCGCCGGTACGCCGGTGGAGGGGGCCGTACAACAGTTGATCGCAGGGGCGAAGGCGGCCGTTGAGCCGGTCATAGAGCGCAATCCCGACGTATTCGAGCATCTCGCCAGCGCCGGAAGTGAACTGCTCGCCGCCTACCGCGCCGCCGTGACGGGCCAGGAGCAGCGTTGGACCCGTGGTGACGACAGCGGGGGCGCGTCTGGTGGAGACGAAGGTCAGAGTTCGAGTAGTGAACACATCGACCTCGATTGAGCGCTACCTCCGGTACCGTTAGCGGTGGCGGGGTTCGACCAAATAACTGAGGGACTCATGGGACTCACCATCGGCGTCGACATCGGCGGCACGAAGATCGCGGCTGGCGTGGTCGACGAAGAGGGCTCGATTCTCGAAACGAGCAAGGTATCGACCCCGCCGACCCCCGAGGGAGTGGTCGACGCCATCGCGGACGCGGTGCGCAAGGTCAGCACCGGTCATGACGTCGAGGCGGTCGGCATCGGCGCGGCCGGTTACGTGGACGACAAGCGCGCCACGGTGCTCTTCGCGCCCAACATCAACTGGCGGCACGAGGCGCTGAAGGACAAGGTCGAGCAGCGCGTCGGCCTGCCCGTCGTCGTCGAGAACGACGCGAACGCGGCCGCGTGGGGCGAGTACCGGTTCGGCGCCGGCGCGGGCCACGACGACGTCGTGTGCATCACCCTCGGCACCGGCCTCGGCGGCGGCATCATCATCGGCGGCAAGCTGCACCGCGGCCGCTTCGGCGTCGCGGCCGAGTTCGGCCACATAAGGGTCGTCCCCGACGGTCTGCTCTGCGGCTGCGGCAGCCAGGGCTGCTGGGAGCAGTACGCCTCCGGCCGCGCCCTCGTGCGGTACGCCAAGCAGCGCGCCAACGCCACCCCGGAGAACGCCGAGATCCTGCTCGGCCTCGGCGACGGCACCGCCGAGAACATCCAGGGCAAGCACATCAGCGACGCCGCCCGCCAGGGCGACCCGGTCGCCATCGACTCCTTCCGCGAGCTGGCGCGCTGGGCCGGGGCCGGGCTCGCCGACCTCGCCTCGCTCTTCGACCCCTCGGCGTTCATCGTCGGCGGCGGGGTCTCCGACGAGGGCGACCTCGTCCTGGAGCCGATCCGCAAGTCGTTCCGCCGCTGGCTGGTCGGCAACCAGTGGCGGCCGCACGCCCAGGTGCTGGCCGCCCAGCTCGGCGGCAAGGCCGGGCTGGTCGGCGCGGCCGACCTCGCCCGCCAGGGCTGACGGCCGTAAGGGGGGGGACCGTGGTGCTCGCGGATCTGCCCGCCTCCACCACCGGCCCCGACGCGGCCGTGGTGCGGGTGCTCAGCTACAACATCCGCTCACTGCGCGACGACCGCGAGGCGCTGGCCCGGGTGATCCGGGCCTGCGCCCCCGATGTGGTCTGCGTCCAGGAGGCGCCGCGCTTCTTCCGCTGGCGCAAGGCCGTCGCATGGCTGGCCCGCGAGACCGGCCTCGTCTACGCCACGGGCGGGGCCACCGCCACCGGCCCCATGATCCTCACCTCGCTGCGCGCCCACGTCGAGCGGGCCGAGGACATCCTGCTGCCCCGCGTCCCCGGACTGCACCGGCGTGGCTTCGCCACCGCCGTGCTGCGCTTCGGCGGCGGCCACCGGGACGACGACGGCATTCGCCTCGGCGTCGTCAGCTGCCATCTGAGCCTGGCCGCGGCCGAGCGCTACGACCAGGCCGGGATGCTGCTGGACCGGGTCGCCGCGCTCGACGTGCCGTACGCCGTCGCCGCCGGGGACATCAACGAGCAGCCCGACGGCCGCGCCTTCCGCCGCATCGCCGGGACGCTGCGGGACGGCTGGGCCACCGAGCCGTGGGGGAGCGAGGCCACGTTCGACCCGAGCGATCCGCGCCGCCGCATCGACGCGCTGTTCGCGTCCGACGGCATCGAGATCATCGGCTGCGGGGTGCCGTCCGGGCTGCCCGGCGTCCAGGACGCCGATCTGCGGGCGGCCACGGACCACCTGCCGGTCCTGGCCGCGCTCCGGCTGCCCCGCGTGGCCCCGTAGGACCCGCTCCGGATGAGGATCAGACGACGGCGCCGCGCCCCGGGTCGTCGTCCTCCTCGTCGTCGCTGTCCTGCATCCGCATCACCAGCGTGATGAAGCCGCCCAGGAAGCCGCCGACGCCCAGCGTCGCGATCCACCAGGTCAGCTCCACCTGGAACAGCACCACGCCGAGCAGCAGCAGCGGCCCGCCCAGCACGCCCAGCCAGGCGAACCGGGACGTGGTGTCGGACTCGGGCAGCGGCGGCGGCTCGGGCGGGACGAAGTGGCCCTCGTCGGTCTCGTCGAAGTCGTCCTCGGAGGGATCCGTGGCGTCCCAGTCGCGCGGGCCCACGCCCGGCGCGAACACGATGAAGCTGCCGACGGGCTTGTCGCCCTTGTCGGCCGCGTCGCCCGGATCGCTCGTGTCCGCCTTATCCGCCGTATCGGCCTGATCCGCCCTATCGGCCTTGGTGAGGGCGTCCGGGGCCGTCGTGCCCCTGCGGTCGTCCTCGACGTCGGGGTCGAAGTCGTCATCGAAACGGCTCTCGAACCCGTCGTCCAGCTCGTCCAGCGGGTCGTCGCGCCGGTCCTCGCGGCGGGCGTCCTCGCGGCCCCACTTCTCCGTCAGGTTCTCGGCGACGGGCCACCGCTCCGCCTCCGGCGGGTCCGGCGGTTCCTCCCCGTACGCGGCGACGATCGCCGCGAAGGCGGCGTCGTCGTCCCGGCGCGCCCCCGCCTCGTTCTCGTTCGAATCGCGCTCAGCCACTGGCCGCCGCCCCCTCCTTCCCGCCGACGTCCCCGGGGTGCGCCCCGTTGTCCTCTCCCATACCCGCGGTCAGCCGGGTGATGAACGTGTCCGTCTCCTCGAAGATGAACTCGGCGTCGTAGTCCAGCGTCGCCACGTGGTAGCTGCGCTCCAACCGCCGCTCGGTGACGTCCCGGGACGAGACCTGGCTCAGGATGCGCTCGGAGTCGGCGGGCGGCACCACGTGGTCCTGCGGGCTGTGCATCACCAGCAGCGGCTGGGTCACCTGCGGCAGTTCGGCGTCGACCACCCGGTAGAAGCGGCGCATCGAGTGCACCGCGTGCAGCGGCATCCGGTCGTATCCCGATTCCTGGGAACCCGGCTTGGCGATGTCGCTCACGATCCCCTTGACGGAGGGCACCAGATGACGCAGCACCGGAAGGGCCACGGCCAGCGGATCGTGGATCCGGTTGGCGGGATTCACGACGGCGACGCCACTGATCTCGGCGCCGTGCTGGGCGGCCAGCCGCAGCGCGAGCGCGCCCCCCATCGACAGCCCGCAGACGAAGACCCGGGCGCACCGCTCGCGCAGCGCCCGCAGCTCCCGGTCGACCTCGGCGTACCAGTCCTGCCACCCGGTGACCGCGAGATCCTGCCAGCGGGTCCCGTGGCCGGGGAGCAGCGGAAGCGAGACGGTGAGTCCGCGCCGTGCGAGGTGCTCGGCCCAGGGACGCACCGACTGCGGCGAACCGGTGAAGCCGTGACAGACGAGGACGCCGATCTCTCCGCCGTCGTGGCGGAACGGCTCGGCTCCGGGGAGGAGCGGCACCACGGATCTCCGTTCGGTGGTGTAGCGGTCAACGGGACCTCAGCGTACGCGGCGCGCCCCACCGGGGGTAGGCAGGTTAAGGTCTCCTCGTCGGATACAGGAGGTTCTCGGTTGTTCTACGGTGCAATGAAGCTGTCGGTGGGTGGGACGTTGAAGCTCGCCTTCCGGCCCTGGGTCGAGGGACTGGAGAACGTCCCCGACGAGGGGCCGGCCATCCTCGCGAGCAACCACCTCTCCTTCTCCGACTCCTTCTTCCTGCCCGCGATGCTCGACCGGAAGGTCACCTTCATCGCCAAGCAGGAGTACTTCACCACTCCGGGGATCAAGGGCAGGCTGACCGCGGCGTTCTTCAAGGGCGTCGGCCAGCTGCCGGTGGACCGCTCGGGCAGCCGGGGCGCGGGCGAGGCCGCGATCAAGGCCGGGATCGAGGTCATCAAGCGCGGTGAGCTCTTCGGCATCTACCCGGAGGGCACGCGCTCGCCGGACGGCCGCCTCTACCGCGGCAAGCCCGGCGGTCTGGCGCGGGTCGCGCTGGCGACGGGCGCGCCGGTGATCCCGGTCGCGATGATCGACACCGAGAAGATCCAGCCGCCGGGCAAGGTGATGCCCAAGCTGATGCGCCCCGGCATCAAGATCGGCAAGCCGCTGGACTTCAGCCGCTACCACGGCATGGACGGCGACCGCTTCATCCTGCGCTCGGTGACCGACGAGGTCATGTACGAGATCATGAAGCTGTCCGGCCAGGAGTACGTCGACATCTACGCGACCGCGGCCAAGCGGCAGATCGCGGACGCGGAGGCGGCCCGTAAGAAGGCCGAGAAGGAGAAGGAAAAGGCCGAGAAGGCCGCCGAAAAGGGCACGGACAAGAGCGACAAGAGCGACAAGAGCTCGGACGACAAGAGCACGGACGGCGAGAGTACGGACAAGCACAAGACCGGGGCGTAACGTCGCGCCGGGCCCGGGGGTGGGGGGAAGTTGGCGCTACAGCCCAAGCGCGAGCGTGTCGTACGCATGTCAGTGGAGCAGCCGCTGTGGCATGCGCTGACCGCCTACCGGGTGCTCACGCTGATCTACGCGCTCTGCCTCTTCGTCTACTCCTTCTACGACTACGACCGTCCGCTCGGCGCCGCCGCCTATATGGCGGTGCTGACCGTGTGGACGGCGCTGACCTTCCGCATGGTCTCCTCGGCCGAGCGCTGCACCCGGCGCTTCCTGATCGGCGACCTGGCGGTGGCGATCACCGGCATCCTGCTCACCCCGCTGGTCGACACCCACGACCGCATCGCCGAGGGCACGCCCACGCTGCCCTCGATATGGACGGCGGGCGCGGTCCTCGGCTTCGCCATCAAGGGCGGCTGGCGGTGGGCCGCGTGGGCGTCGACCGTGGTGTGCGCGGCCAACATCATCGAGCGCGGCGGGTTCGCCCAGGACACCGTCCACATGCTGATGCTGGTGTGGGTCGCGAGCGTGGCCATCGGGTACGTCGTGGAGGTCGCCCGCGCCAGTGAACGCACCCTGGCCCGCGCGCTGCGCATCGAGGCGGCGACCCGCGAACGCGAGCGGCTGGCCCGGGACATCCACGACAGCGTGCTCCAGGTGCTGGCCATGGTGCAGCGGCGGGGCGCCGCGATCGGCGGCGAGGCCGCCGAACTGGGCCGGATGGCGGGGGAGCAGGAGATCGCGCTGCGCTCGCTGGTGGCCACCGGCCTGGTCACCCCGCCGCGCGCCGCGGCCGACGACAGCCACGACCTCGACGACGCCGCACCCCCGGTATCGCCGCCCGGCCCCGGCCCCGATCCCGCTCCTGCCGACGCCCTGCCCTGCTTGCCCGAGGACAGCGCCGACCCCTGCGACCTGCGGGCCCTGATCGCCCCGCACGCCGGATCCCAGGTCACCTTCTCCGAACCCGGCGCCCCGGTGCTCCTCCCGGCCGCCGCGGCGGGGGAGTTGGCGGCCGCTGTCGGTGCCGCGCTGGACAATGTGCGGGTGCACGCGGGCGAGGGCGCCCGGGCCTGGATCCTGCTGGAGGACGAGCCGAACGCGGTGATGGTGACCGTACGGGACGACGGGCCCGGCATCCCCGACGGCAGGCTCGCCGACGCCGAGCGCGAAGGGCGGCTCGGCGTCGCCCTGTCGATCCGGGGGCGGCTGCGCGACCTCGGCGGCACCGCCGAGTGGATCTCGGCGCCGGGTCAGGGCACCGAGGTGGAGCTGACGGTTCCGAAGCCCGCGCTGAACGCGAAGGACCGGACATGAAGGGAACGACTGCACGATGACCGACGACGACCGCGAAGCCGAGCGGCCGGTGACGGTGATGGTGGTGGACGACCACCCGATGTGGCGCGACGCCGTCGCCCGCGATCTGTCCGAGGCCGGGTTCGACGTGGTGGCCACCGCCGGGGACGGCCCGCAGGCGGTCCGCCGGGCCAAGGCCGCCGAGCCCGACGTCCTGGTGCTCGACCTCAACCTGCCCGGGCTGCCCGGCGTCGAGGTCTGCAAGGAGGTCGTCGCCGCCCACCCCAAGCTGCGGGTGCTGGTGCTCTCCGCGAGCGGTGAGCACGCGGACGTCCTGGAGGCGGTCAAGTCCGGCGCCACCGGCTACCTGGTGAAGTCGGCCAGTACGGACGAGCTGATCGACGCGGTGCGCCGTACCGCCGTCGGCGACGCCGTCTTCACCCCGGGCCTCGCGGGTCTGGTGCTCGGCGAGTACCGGCGGCTGGCCAGCGAGCCCGCCCCCGCCACCGCCGACCAGCCGGTCGCCCCGCAGCTCACCGAGCGGGAGACGGAGGTGCTGCGGCTGGTGGCCAAGGGGCTCTCGTACAAGCAGATCGCCGAGCGCCTGGTGATCTCCCACCGCACCGTGCAGAACCACGTCCAGAACACCCTGGGCAAGCTCCAGCTGCACAACCGGGTGGAGCTGGTGCGGTACGCCATCGAGGCGGGGCTGGACGAGGCCTGAGCCCCGTCCGCCGCCCTGCCGCTCGAACGGGTGAACTTCCCTCCCAACTCCCTTGGGGAACGCAGGAATCGCTTTTCACCCCATCCCCTGTGACCTGGATCACCGTTAGCGTGGCCCCCGTATCGGGCCCAATCTCGGGATTTCAGCGGCAGAAGGGATGAAAAGGATGCGGGTCGGAGTGCTGACCGGCGGTGGCGACTGCCCCGGTCTCAACGCGGTCATCCGCGCCGTCGTGCGCAAGGGCGTACAGGAATACGGCTACGACTTCGTCGGCTTCCGGGACGGCTGGCGCGGTCCCCTCCAGAACGACACCGTTCCCCTCGACATCCGCGCGGTACGCGGCATCCTGCCGCGCGGCGGCACCATCCTCGGCTCGTCCCGCACCAACCCCTTCAACAGCGAGGACGGCATCCGCCGGGTCAAGGAGGGCCTGGCCAAACAGGAGGTCGACGCCCTCATCGCGATCGGCGGCGAGGACACCCTCGGCGTCGCCTCCCGGCTCTCCGGCGACTACGGCATCGCCTGCGTCGGCGTCCCCAAAACCATCGACAACGACCTCTCCGCCACGGACTACACCTTCGGCTTCGACACCGCGGTCAACATCGCCACCGAGGCCATCGACCGCCTCCACACCACCGCCGAATCCCATATGCGCGTCCTCGTCGTCGAGGTGATGGGCCGCCACGCGGGCTGGATCGCCCTCCACGCGGGGCTCGCCGGCGGCGCCAACGTCATCCTCATCCCCGAGCAGCGCTTCGACGTCGACCGCATCTGCGCGTGGGTCGAATCCCGCTTCAAGATCCGCTACGCGCCGATCGTGGTCGTCGCGGAGGGCGCGATGCCGAAGGACGGCGATGCCGTCCTCAAGGACGAGTCCCTGGACTCCTTCGGCCACGTCCGGCTCTCCGGCATCGGGGAGTGGCTGGCCAAGGAGATCGAGCGGCGCACGGGCAAGGAGGCCCGCACGACCGTCCTCGGCCACGTCCAGCGCGGCGGCACCCCCAGCGCCTTCGACCGCTGGCTCGCCACCCGTTTCGGTCTGCACGCCATCGACGCCGTCCGCGACCAGGACTTCGGCAAGATGGTCGCCCTGCGCGGCACGGACATCGTCCGCGTCCCCCTGGCCGAGGCGACGGCCCGCCTGAAGACGGTGGACCCGTCGCTGTACGCGGAAGCGGAGGTCTTCTTCGGCTGAGCCCGCCGCTCCCGCCGGGGCCTGGGGTTTCGTCGCCGGGCGCGGCCCGGTGGCAGGGTTGTGCCCACCCGTTCCTCCCCCAGCTACCGCTGTGAGGTGCCCCCTCCGCGGAACGGTTGCCCACAACGGGGGCCTGTGGGGTACGGGTCCAGGGGCGGAGCCCCGGAGGCCCCGCAACGGAGGGCCGCCCCGGGCGAGTGGCCCATGCGTCCGGGGCCGGAGCCCGCCCCGCGCCCCGGGGCTGCTTCCAGCCGGGCCGTCACCCAGCCCCTCCGGGCGTACAACCCAGCCCCTCCGGCGTTTGAGGAGCGGGGTCGAGGGGCGGAGCCCCCGCAGCGGGCCTGGGGCGCAGCCCCAGGCCCACCCCCAGCCCCCCAGGGGCATCATCCAGCCCCTCCGGTGTTTGAGGAGCGGGGGCCGGGGCGGAGCCCGCCACGCGGCGGAGCCGCATATCGGTACTGCGGGAAGGGGCGGGGTGGGGAACAGTCAGACGCGCACCGCCGCCAGCAGCTCCGCCACCAGCCTCGCCCCATCCAACGACAGCACCGACTCCGGATGGAACTGCACCCCCGCAAAGCCCGGCCCCCGCAAAGCGTGGACATCCCCCGAAGCCGAGTCACGGCACAGCTCCACCCGGTGCATCGCCAACTCCGCCTCCACCCCCTCATCGCACCGAGCGGTAAACGTGTTGTAGAACCCCACCGTCTCCTCCCGCCCGAAGAAGTCGATCCGCTCCTGCGCCCCCTGAAACGGCACATCCTTCCGCACGATCTCCACCCCCAGCTCCGCCGCGATCAATTCGTGCCCCAGGCACACCCCCAGCAGCCCGTGCCGGTGCCCGGCCACCAACTCCGCCGCCAGCCCCCGCAGGAACCGCATCTTGGGGTCCGCGGCATCGCCCGGATCCCCCGGCCCGGGGCCGAGCACGACCGGCCCGTCGTGGGCCAGACAGACCTCCCGCACGCCCGGCTCGTCGTACCGCCGCACCGTCACCGTCAGCCCCGCCGTCCGCAGCAGATGGGCGAGCATCGACGTAAACGTGTCCTCGGCGTCGATCACCAGCGCATGCCCCGACAGCAACTGCTCAGCCGCCTGCATCCGCAGCCAGAACGGCGCCAGGTCGGCCCGCCGCGCGTCCAGCGCCGCCCGCACCCGCGGATCGTCCGCGAGCCGGGGCCGCGGGCCAGCGCCGGACCGTACGGGCGCCTCCCGCACGCCGAGCGCGGTCAGCACCCCGGCCGCCTTGGCGTGCGTCTCGGCGACCTCACCCCGCGGGTCCGAGTGACGCACCAGCGTCGCCCCGACCGGCACCCGCAGCGCCCCGCGGCCGGAGATGTCGGCGGTGCGGATGAGGATCGGCGAGTCGAGGGTCTGCGCACCGCCGCCGTCCCGCCCGATGAGCGCGAGCGCGCCCGCGTAGTAGCCACGCCCACCCGGCTCGTACCGCTCGATCACCCGGCACGCGTTCTGCACGGGCGACCCGGTGACGGTCGCCGCGAACATCGTCTCCCGCAGCACCTCCCGCACGTCCAGCGACGAGCGGCCCCGCAGCTCGTACTCGGTGTGCGCGAGGTGCGCCATCTCCTTGAGCCGCGGCCCGACCACGACGCCGCCCATGTCGCCGACGGTGCACATCATCTTCAGCTCCTCGTCCACGACCATGGACAGCTCCTCCACCTCCTTGGGGTCGTGCAGGAACTCCAGCAGCCCGTCCACCGACGCCCCGCCCTCCGGATAGCGGTACGTCCCGCTGATCGGGTTCATGACGACCGTCCCTCCCGCCCGGCGCCCGCCACCACCCTCAACCGAGAGCGCTTCGCGCTCGCCCCTCCCACCTGACATCCGTACGTGCACCTCCGGGCTCGCCCCGACCAGCGTCCGCCCGCCGCCCAGCCGTACGACGTACGTCCAGTACGCGCCCCGCTCACCGGCGAGCAGCCGCCGGAAGAGCGCGAGCGCGTCGGTACTCGCGAACCCCGGGATCTCGCCCTCGAAGGTCCGTCGGATCACGAAGTTCGCACCCGCGCCGGTGCCGATCTCGTCCTCGATGACCCGGCTCACGATCTCGGCGTACGCGTCGTCGTCGACGTCGAAGCGCCCGCCCTCGACCCGCACGTCGTGCGCGGGCAGCGCGTCCAGCAGCTCGGCGAGCGGCAGCGCGTACGTGGTCTCGGGCCGCAGGACGGTCAGCGGCGTCCCGTCGTCCCGTACGTCGAACCCGCGCTCCCGGATCTGCCGGAACGGCACCAGCGCGAGCGCGTCGTTCACCGGCCCGCCGCCCTCCGGCGCCCCGGTCGGCAGCGGGATGTCGGTCAGCCGCTCCACCTCACCGGCCGGGCCGATGAGCACCTCGACGGTGTCGGCGTCGTGTCCTGGCGTACGGCGGTGCAGCAGGGCGAAGGGCGGGCAGTCGTCGGCGAGCAGCCGGGCGACGAGGGCCTGAGCGTCTGCGTTGTGCATGGAGGTTCCTTCCGGAGAGGAGGAACGACCCGCGGAAACGCCGAAGGCCGCCCCTCGGGCGGCCTTCGCGTGTGTCTGTGGGTGCGCGCGATTCAGTGGGCCGCCGGATGAGCGGTCCACCACCAGGTCATGGTCAGTCGCGCGAACATGGTCAGGACTTTACATCAGTTCCACGGGTTCGCAGGCTGGTCATTGATCGCCGCCCAGAAGCGGGTGCCGTCCGGGACGTAGCCGTACGCCCAGAAGGACCAGCCACCGCTGGCCTCAAGGTTGGCGCCGTACCGGCCGTCGTGGAACTCGGCCATCCGCCAGTCCGCGCCGTAGTACTGCGCGCAGAGGGCATCCGCCGTCGCCCTGCTGGTCAGCGTCTTGCCCAGCACGGGCGGCGTCGCCGCCACGGTGCCGCGGGCCCAGCCCGCGTAGAAGTCCGGCGTGATCCCGCTCGGCACCCCGCTGCCGTTCACTCTCAGGCACAGCAGCGGAAGCGTCGCGGTGGCGGCGGTGTCGCCGTTGTACGGGTCGGTCGCGGCGTCGGCCCCGACCCGGACCGTGCCGTTGCCCTTGTCGAGCACGGTCCACGTCATCCCGGACGGGATGGCCGACGAGTCCGCCCGGGCGGGGGTGGCGTTGAGCGACAGCAGTACGAGCGAGGCGGCGGCCGCGAAGGCGGCGGCACTGCGGCGGAGCAACGTCCTCATGGGGCACTCCTCAGATGGCGTCGTACGCACGGCCCGGTCGGGCCGGTCACCCGAACAGCGTCCGAGGAGCGCACGGTTCCATCACGGCATCTTCAGGGGATGGCCGTAAGTGGCGGAGAGATGCCCGAACGTCCGTTCTTGCGCGACGCGTCCCGTGTGTGCTTGGTGCAGACCTTTGTTACGCGGAGCGCTTGCCCACGGAGGTGAGGTCGATGTCGAGGGCGAAGGGCGTCGTGACCTTGAGCTGGTTGTGGTGGATGCCGGTCAAGGAGAAGCCTTCCGTGGCCGGGTCGCGCTCGTAGACGTAGACCACGGTGCGTCCCTTGTCGTTCCCCACCCGCCAGTGGTGCCGGATGCCCGCCTTCGCGTACTTCCGGGGCTTGGTGTCGCGGTCCCGCTCCTCCGAGTCCGGCAACACGGCTTCGACGGCCAGCACGACGTCTTCCGGGAGGTAGTACGTGGACGGCTCGTCGCGCTCGTACGCCTCGCTGGTCACCACGACGACGTCCGGCTCGGGAGCCTGGCGCTTGGCGAGTCGGACGGTCATCTCACGATCGGCCCGCAACCCGCCGGGGGCCTGCCGGTCCAGCTCCGCGACCAGCAGATTGATCACCCGGCTGTGCCATTTTTCTTGCGGGCTCACGAAGACGAGGCTCCCGTCGATGAGCTCGGTGTGTGGGGGGAGGCCGGGCAGCCGCAGAAGGTCCTCGGCGGTGAAGCCGCCGGGAGGCGGGATCACCCAGTCGGGCAGCGGCTCGGCAGTCATGAGGGCAGAGTACGCGGAGGGGCGGTATCGCGGGGCGGTGTTGCCCCCTGGTCGAACACGCCCTCAGCGCTCATCTCGCGAATCCGCTGAAGCGCTTCGCTCCGGTGCTCGCTTGCCACTGCCTCGGCAGCTTCCTCCATCGGCAGGTGAGAGCCATGCTGGTCGTTGTAGTCCAGCGCATCGCGGACGGCCTGCTCCTTGGCAAGTCGGAGCACGGACAGGACCGTGTGTTCTGGACTGTAGCCAGACACCCGCGCCGACAGAATCCTCAGCCATTCGTCGTCCACGTGAATGCTGACGTGGGCCATGCTGCATCGCCTCTTCGTGAGTCGCGGTCGCGACAGGTTGCGTGGGTGAGGTGTGGGCGGTGTGGAGGCCGCGACCCCGGGCGCCGGGGCTGTCGGTGGGGGCCGTTAAGTTACAGGGCCCGCGCATCGGCGCGATGCGCGGTCATCACGCATGCTCTTCAATGGGGGAATCGCTTTGTCCACGTCCGCACCGCCGCCCCACGGCCACAGTCCTTCCTACCCGGCGCAGCAGCCGTACCCGTACGGTCAGCCCCAGTACGGCCAGCAGCCGCCGCACGGCCAGCCCTACCCGGGCGCTCCGGCGCCGCCGCCTCCGCCCCGGCGCGGCTTCTTCAGCCGCTTCAACCTCAAGACGAAGATCCAGATGATTGCCGGTGTCTTGGTAGCGATCTTCTGCGCTGTCTGGTACGGGGTGCTGGGCCACGATTCCCCCGACACCGGCCCGGCCAACACGGACAGCACCAGCGCGTCCTCCGCCGAGGTCGGCGACTGCCTCCAGAACAAGGGTTCCGAGAGCGACCCGGACCTGTCCATCGTGGGCTGCGGTGAGGCCACCGCGGACTACAAGGTGAAGCAGCGTGAGGTGATGGACTACACCTGCGATCCGCAGTATGCGACGTACCAGTTGACGCGGAACGGCCGGCCGCAGTTCACGCTCTGCATGGAGCACGTCAGCAAGTAGCACGTGGGCCAGTAGGGCCGGTGTGTCCGGGGCCGTGTGCTCCGCCGGAGGGCGGAGCACACGGCCCCGGGGTGTTTTGTGGGCGTCGTGGGTGTGCGGTATCCGCTGGTGTGCGGTATCCGCTGGTGTGCGGTACCCGCTGGTGGGTGCACTGGCCGGATGCCGGGTGCGGGTTTCGTCTCGGTTCCGGTGATTGGAGCATTGGGGGCGGTGGGGGCCAGGTCTCGCCGTTGCCTTCGGACGCTCCCCTCGGGCGGGGGCCGGTGGCGGCTCCGCGCCCTCGTGGCATGGGGCGGTGCCGGGCTGCGGGGCGTCCGAGAACCCGGTTGAGGCGGCTTACGGACACTGACACCGTTGCTATCGGCGCGGCGGTGTCGGTGAGCCGCCTCAATGTCACCGGCCGTGCTTACAGGGCCACATGCGGTGCGTCTGGGGCGTGTTGAGGTACCGGACGTACCGCTGGCGTGGACCAAAGCCACCGCAATGCCGTCAGACGGCGACGGCGCGGCGTGGCCCCCGGGCCCTGCCAATGCTCCATCGCCGAAGGCGCCACGAAAGCCGCACCGTCGGGATCAGAGTTCGCCGTTCGCGGCAGCGGCGACGAAGTCGCCGAAGGCGGCGGGGGAGAGGAGCAGGACGGGGCCGTCGGGGTGCTTGGAGTCGCGGATGGCCATCCGGCCGGGTATTTCGGCGATCTCCACGCATTCGCCGCCGTCGTCCGCGCTGTAGCTCGACTTGCGCCACTCAGGACTGCGTTCCATAGCGTTCCTCCATCACGTGCGCGATCAGGTCTGCCGAGTCCTGTACGGACAGGGCGGCAGCCTGCAAGTGAGCGTAACGAAGGCTGAGATCGCCGACGTACTCCGGATCGGCGGTCATGTAGCCGAATTTACGCGTCTCGTCGTACGCCAGCTCCGGGCTGTCCTTGAAGCGCAGCAGCGCGAAAGCCCCACCAAAACCGGCATGTGCTCCGGCCGTGAACGGCAGGATCTGGATGTGCACGTGTGGGTCGTCGCGGAAGCTCAACAGGTGTGCCAGTTGGGCCCGCATCACGTCCCGACCGCCGATCTCCTGGCACAGCACCCCTTCGCCGAATACGGCCCACAGCAGCGGCGGGCGCTTCCCGTGAAGGATCTGCTGGCGTGACAGTCGCTGCTCCAGCTTTGATTCGAGCTGATCCTTGCGGAGCACGCCGAGCACCGCCCGTGCGTAATCCGGGGTCTGTAGCAGGCCGTTCACCACGGTCATCTCGAACACGAACTTCTGGGTGGCTTCGGCCTCCAGTTCGCTGTGATCCTTGAGTTCGAGGGGCACGCCGAAGCGCAGGGCCATCTCCAGCAGCCGCAGCAGCGCGCCGCCCGTGTTCAGCACGTCGTCCAGCTGCTTGGTGAAGCGATTGGTCGGGATCTTCTTGGCCGTCTCGTACTGACCGATCAGCGACCCCGTGCAGTACACCTTCGCGCCCAACTGATCCTGCGTGAGCCCCGCGGCCTCCCGGTACCGGCGTAGCTCCGCGCCAAGGTGATGCATCGGAGACGTAGTCGGGTCCAGCTTTCGGATGTTCGGCATGACAGCCCCCAACAACCAGCACGTTGTGTTCGTGAGGTAGCCCACAGTAATCGTCCGGATCCACTCTTGTGGCGTGAACGAAGACATTGCGTACCCGCCGCCCCACTACCACCTGACCTTCACCACGCTGTCCGCGCATGCGGCCTGCCACATCCGACGTATCGTCCGTACGTTCCTCGCCATGTGGGACATGCCGCACCTGGCCGAACCCGCCGGGCTGGCCGTGACCGAGCTGCTCGCGAACGTGATCAAGCACGTGCCCGGCGCGAGCTGCACCGTGCTGCTGCTCGCGGAGGAAGGCAAGCTGCGGGTCGAGGTCGGCGACGCCTCGTCCGTCGTGCCCGTCAGGCGTGCGGCGGGGCCGTGGGAGGAGAACGGGCGGGGGCTGGCGATGGTGGAGCTGGTCACGGACGCGTGGGGCGTGGAGCGGAACACGGGGCGGCCGGGGAAGAAGGTGTGGTTCGAGCTCAAAGCGTGAGGGGTGCCGTCTCACACCGTGGGCGGCGGGCTGGACGCGGAGGAAGACCCCGTACCCTTGTCCGGGTGACCGTGAACGCTGAATCCCACGCCGGTGGCAACACCTGGCAGTTCCTTCCCGCGGCGCAGCAGCCTGACTGGCCGGACCAAGAGGCTCTGCGCGATGTCATCGCTGAGCTCGAGGCCTATCCGCCGCTCGTCTTCGCGGGCGAGTGCGACCAGCTGCGGCACCGCCTGGGGGCCGTCGCCCGGGGTGAGGCGTTTCTGCTCCAGGGCGGTGACTGCGCCGAGGCCTTCGACGGGGTGGGCGCCGATCAGATCCGCAACAAGCTGAAGACGCTCCTCCAGATGGGCGCCGTGCTGACCTACGCCGGGTCCGTCCCGGTGGTGAAGGTCGGCCGGATCGCCGGGCAGTACAGCAAGCCGCGCTCGAAGCCGACCGAGACCCGCGACGGGGTGACCCTGCCGACGTACCGCGGCGACTCCGTCAACGGCTTCGAGTTCACGGAGGAGGCGCGGATCCCGGATCCGCAGCGGCTGAAGCGGATGTACCAGGCGTCGGCCTCGACGCTGAACCTGGTCCGCGCCTTCACCACCGGCGGCTACGCCGATCTGCGGCAGGTGCACGCCTGGAACCAGGACTTCGTGAAGTCGTCCCCCTCGGGGCAGCGCTACGAGGCGCTGGCGCGCGAGATCGACCGGGCGCTGAACTTCATGAACGCCTGCGGGGTGGACCCGGAGGAGTTCAAGACCGTCGAGTTCTTCTCGTCGCACGAGGCGCTGATCCTGGACTACGAGTCGGCGATGACCCGTACCGACTCGCGGACCGGCGACCTGTACGACGTGTCCGGCCACATGGTGTGGATCGGTGAGCGCACCCGGCAGCTGGACGGGGCGCACATCGAGTTCGCGTCGAAGGTCCGTAACCCGGTGGGCGTGAAGCTGGGCCCGACGACCACGCCCGAAGAGGCGCTGACGCTGATCGACAAGATCGACCCGGACCGGGAGCCGGGCCGTCTCACCTTCATCACGCGGATGGGCGCGGACAAGGTCCGCGACAAGCTGCCGCACCTGGTGGAGAAGGTCACCGCGTCCGGTGCGCAGGTCGCCTGGGTCTGCGACCCGATGCACGGCAACACCTTCGAGGCCGCGTCGGGCCACAAGACGCGCCGCTTCGACGATGTGCTGGACGAGGTCAAGGGCTTCTTCGAGGTCCACAAGGAGCTGGGCACCCACCCGGGCGGCATCCACGTGGAGCTGACCGGTGACGACGTCACGGAGTGCGTGGGCGGTGGCGACGAGATTTTCGTCGACGATCTGCACCAGCGGTACGAGACGGCCTGCGACCCGCGGCTGAACCGCAGCCAGTCGCTTGACCTGGCGTTCCTGGTCGCGGAGATGTACCGGGACCAGTAGGGCCGAAACAGATCATTTACGCAGGTGGGGCGCGGATCACATCGATCCGCGCCCCTCGCCGTTGTAAGGCTCCGGCATGAAAGGTAAGGTAAGGGTTACCTTATTGATCAACGCTGGAGAGTCTGCCCGTGTACGTCTGCTCATGCTTCGGGATCACCGAGAAGCAGGTGCGCGAGCACGCCGCCACGGGCGCGTGCACACCGCGCCAGATTGCCGGTGCCTGCAAGGCGGGCACGGACTGCGGTTCCTGCGTACGCAAGATCCAGGCGCTGCTGGGCCGGGGCGCGTGCCCGCGCCGCGAGGCCCCGCTCGAGCCCGTCGCGCTGTCTGCTGCCGCGGCGGTCGAGGTCGGGGTGGAGGCCGCCGAAGCCGCCTAGCCTGCCGTCCTGGCCCGTCAGCTGCTCGGCTGCTCGATCTGCTGGGCGATGTAGAGCGCCTCACCGAGCTTCTCGATCAGATCGAGCTGGGTGTCGAGGTAGTCGATGTGCTCCTCCTCGTCGGCGAGGATGCTCTCGAAGATGTTGGCCGAGGTGATGTCGCCCTTGGACCGCATCAGCTCGATGCCGCGCTTGAGGCGGTCGATGGCCTCCAGCTCCACCTGGCGGTCGGCCTGGAACATCTCGGTGACCGTCTGGCCCACCCGCACGTGGAAGAGCCGCTGGTAATTCGGGAGGCCATCCAGAAGGAGGATGCGGTCGGTGAGCATCTCCGCGTGCTTCATCTCATCGAACGACTCCGACCGGGTGTATGCCGCCAGTCGTGTCCAGCCATTGTTGTCCTGCATCTTCGAATGCAGAAAGTACTGATTGATGGCCGTCAGCTCGCCGGTCAGCTGCTCGTTGAGGAATTCCAGAACCTCGGGGTCGCCCTGCATCGAAGGGGCTCCTTCCCATCAGAAGGGGGAATGCCAGGTTCCGGCATCGTTGCATCGCCGCAGCTGGGGCGTCCAGCAAGGGCACGCTTAGTGCGAGTTGCCCCGCCGTGGCCCCGGTGCCGCATGCCCTGGTCCCGACCACCCCCGGCGGTCTGAGAGCATGGAGTCCATGGGTCAGTCGGAGCACCGCGAGGGAGAGCTTGCGCAGCTGCCCCCGGGGCAGCGACTCCAGCGCGGGTGGCCGGTTACGCACTATGGGCCGGTCCCGAAATTCCGGCCGGACCGCTGGGAGTTCCGCGTGTTCGGCGCGACGGCGGACGGGGAGAAGCACTGCTGGACGCATGAGGAGTTCTCCGCCCTTCCGTACTCGACGGTCGTCGCCGATCTGCACTGCGTCACCAAGTTCTCCATGCTGGGCGCGGAATGGGGTGGCGTCGCGGCGAGCGAGATCATCAAGCTTGCGCCGCCGGCGCCCGACGTCACGCACGTCATGGTGTGGGCGGAGTACGGATTCAGCTCGAATCTGCGGCTGACGGACTTCATGACCGAGGCGACCATGTTCGCCACCCACAAGGACGGCGAGCTGCTGACCGCCGAGCACGGCTTCCCGCTGCGGCTGATCGTCCCGCACCTCTACGCGTGGAAGGGTCCGAAGTGGGTCCGCGGCGTCGAGTACATGACCGCCGACCGGCGCGGCTTCTGGGAAGAGCGCGGCTACCACAACATCGGTGACCCCTGGAGCGAGCAGCGCTATACGTACCAGGAGGAGCCGGGGGACGGGCCCGAGCTGTAGGGGGTGTCCGCAAAGTCCCGTCGGGCCCGCGACGCCTGGCACGCTCCCCCAGCTACCGCTGGGAGGTGCCCCCTCTCGCTGCGTTGTCGGGATCACGCGATCGCACGCGCCCCCGGCTACCGCTGGGAGGTGCCCCCTGACGCCGCGGGCTGATCCGACGCGACTTTGCGGACACCCCTAGAGGCCGCCTCTGCTCAGTCGGTGCGGCTGGACCAGCCCTCGGGGAGGGCGCCGGGGGCCACCGCGATGACCGACTCGTCGTCCGCGCCGACGTGCTCGAAGAGGGTGATCCTGGCGAACTCGGGCACGACGTACACCGGGTACGTCGGGCCCTGGTCGCGATAGGCGCGCATCGCGTCGAGGTGGTCGTTCTGATAGCAGACGGTGCGTTCGCCGTGCTCCTCGACCCAGTGCGGGAAGAAGATCACGCCGTGCAGGCGGCGCTTGCGCGGCATGACGTTCACCGAGACGGAGGTGCCGGTGGGCTCGTTCCAGGAGATCTTGAAGCTGTCGTCGTCCAGCTGGACCAGATCGACCTGCTGGTCCTTGACCCAGCGGCCGCCGACCATGCCGGAGTGGATGCGGTAGTCGATGGTGTGGTCGTTCTTCACGTACATCTCGTACTGCCAGCCGTTGGCGTAGGTGTAGATGAAGCGGTGGCCGACGATCCCGGAGAGGTCCTGCGGCGGGACGGGGTTGGCGACGGTGGTCATGGTCTGCCTCCTCGGGGGGGGGTCTGGGTTCGGCCGACCATTCAATTTTGCGACAAAACTGTTTTGTGTCAAAACTATGCGCCCCGGCAGAATGGGGTTCATGGACACCGCGACCGAGTTCGGCCGACTCCTCGGCCCCCTGCGCAGGGCCGTCCTGCGCACCCGCCACACCGCAGACCTCCCCGATCTGCCCGAGGCTCAGATCGAGCTGCTGCGGGTGCTCGCCGAGGGTGATGCGGCCCCGCGCGAGGTCGCGGAGCGGCTGCGGGTCGCGCCGTCCACCGTCAGCAACCTGGTCCGTACGATGACCGCCGCCGGTCTGGTCGAGCGCACCCCCTCCACCGTCGACCTGCGCACCGTGCGGCTCGCCGCCTCGCCCAGGGCACTGGAGATGCTCGACGCCTACGACCGCACCAGTACGGCCGCCCTGCGCCGGGCGCTGGACGGCCTCGACCCGTCGCGCCGCGAGGCGCTGGAGCGGGCGCTGCCCGCGCTCGACGATCTGCTCGCGGCGCTGGAGGCGGAGGCTCCGGGGGAGGGGTGACGGGGGCGTTGGTTTTTCAGCAGATTATTGCGATTCCTCCCAGGGCTTCAATCCTGGAGGGAATCGCATTGGCGGAGCCGGTGCTGAGTCCCCGCGGTAGCGAGTCCACTCGATCGAGTGGTGAGTGGTGAACATGCGGCGGGCAGTCGTACGCCTGTGTAGCTTTGCTGATCGTGAAGCTGGTGGTGCAGGTCAGGCTGTTGCCGACGCCCGCGCAGGCGGTGGCGCTCGAGGCGACCCTGCGCGCCTGCAACGAGGCGGCGACCTGGGTCAGCGTGGTGGCGTTCGAAAAGGATGTGAAGAACAACTTCGCGCTGCGCAAGCACACTTACGGCGAGATCAAAGCCCGGTGGGGGCTGGGGGCGCAGGCCGCCCAGCACGTCATCAAGAGTGCGACACGAAGTCGCTGTCGTCGAGTGGAGGAACGGGTGATATAGCCGTTTCTCTCGGGCCCGTGTCCAACGGCCCGTCCCCACACCAGCATGCGTTGCCGGTAACGGCGGGGTGTGAAGCCTGGTGTCCACGCCCAAGAGTTCTCCGACCGCCGGAGAACAACAGGCAAGGGGAAGACCGGAAGGGTGAACGCAAGTGAACCCCCGACGATGCCTCGTCAACGTGAGGTCGCCCGGCGGAACGCAAGCGGCGATTTGAAGGCCCGATGCTGCAAGGCATCAAGTGCCCCTGCGGGATTTTGAACGTGGGGGGAGGACACCACTGGCCTCGGGGTATAGGGGGCACCCGACCCGGTCGCAGCTCGCGGCTGCGGAACGTGGAAACCCCGTTGCGGTCCGGACTCGCCAGTCCGGTAAGCCAGATGTAAAGAAGGCCCAAACCCGCAGCGGGAACAGGATGGTCCAAGAAGCGAACGCCGGTAGGCCGAAAGGCCAGGGGAAAGCGGATAGTTCCGCATAACCCGCCGGATACGAGGCCGGTGCCTCGCCCCGAAAGGGGGCCCACGTGGACCAGGTGAACCTTTGAAGGCTGACGTAGCAAGAGTCATAACCGGCGGACAAGTTAGACGAAGGGGGAGGCGTGGCCGAGGTGTCGATCTCGCAACCCTTGGAGAACGGACCCAAGGGCGATGGCCTCGATTGGCTCGATGTTGACTGGGCTAGATGTGAGGACAACGTACGGCGACTGCAACGAAGGATCTTCAAGGCGGAACAGGAAGGGGACCGGAAGAAAGTCCGGAACCTGCAAAAGCTGCTGCTGCGATCACTCTCGAACACTCTGGTCAGTGTGAGGAGAGTGACACAGCAGAGCTCTGGCCGTGCGACGGCTGGTATCGACGGGAAGGTGGCGCTCAATCCAAAGGAGAGAGCGGCCCTGGCAACTGAAATCCATCAGTGGTCGAAACCCTGGAAGGTCCAGCCCGTCAAACGGGTATACATCCCGAAGAGCAATGGAAAACAACGCCCGCTTGGAATTCCGGTCATTCGAGACCGGGCCATGCAAGCGCGAGTGCGTAATGCGCTTGAACCCGAGTGGGAGGCGAAATTCGAAGCAAAGAGCTACGGATTCCGCCCGGGGCGGGGATGCCACGATGCCATCGCGGCCATCTTCAACACCACAGCCCAGAAGAACGCTGCAAGGCTGTGGGCCCTGGACGCGGACCTCTCGGCCGCGTTCGACCGTATCAACCATGACCACTTGCTGGACCTGATCGGGCAATTCCCGGGCAGGGCGGCTATCCGAGGATGGCTCAAGGCCGGAGTCATGGAGGGCGGGAGACTCGCACCAACGGACGAGGGGACACCACAGGGAGGGGTGATCATCCCCTTGCTGATGAACGTAGCCCTGCACGGGATGGAGCACGCCGCAGGGTGCCGTTATGTTCGGGACGGGCGCAGGCCCGAGCCCGGCGCGAAGCCCGGCACCCCAGTTCTGGTGAGATACGCAGACGATTTCGTTGTGCTCTGTCACACGGAACAAGAAGCGTTACAGGTCAGGAGCGATCTGGCGGAGTGGCTGGAGCCAAGAGGTCTCTTCTTCAACGAAGGAAAGACCAAAGTCGTACACCTAGAAGACGGGTTCGACTTCCTCGGGTTCAACGTACGCCGCTACAGAGGGAAGCTCCTGATCAAGCCGAGCAAGGCGGCGGTTACGAGGGTCCGGGAGAGACTGAAGGCCGAAACGTTGTCCCTGCGCGGGGCAAACAGCAGGGCCGTCATGAAGCGGTTGGCTCCGATCATCCGGGGCTGGTCCGCCTACTACCGGACGGTGGTGTCGAAGGAGGTGTTCACATCTCTGGACAACTATCTGTGGAAGCTCACCTACAAGTGGGCCAAACACACCCACCCGACCAAGCCGAGGCACTGGGTCACCAACAAGTACTTCGGCAGGTTCAACAAATCCAGGCAGAACAACTGGGTGTTCGGAGACCGGGCCACCGGTATCCACCTTCCCCAATTTGCCTGGACGAAGATTGTCCGACACGTCCCGGTCAGGGGCACCGCATCAGTACATGATCCGGCGCTCATCGACTACTGGGAATCCCGTCGACGCAAGAGAACGCCACCGTCGATGGATAAGACCAGCATCTATCTGGCGTACAAACAGAAGGGGCTATGCCCGCTCTGCGAACAGGCGCTCATTGCCGAGGCTGAATACGAGCCAGAAGAACCACGTCAGTGGATCGATTGGTTCGCGGCCCATAAGAAGGCGCTACACAAGCACCACTTCTTTGTGTACCGCCGCGACGGGGGATCGGACGACAGGACCAACCTTCGCCTCGTGCACTCCGAATGCCACCGCTTGCACCACGCAGCAGACGGCAAACGGACCAGGAAGTAACCCCGTTTCGTTCTCTGGGGTTTGCTTGAGCCGGATGCGGTGAAAGTCGCAAGTCCGGTTCTGAGGGGGCCGGAGCGCAGCAATGCGCTCCGGCTACCCGACAGACCTGCGACGCGTACGCCACGCTCAAGGCCAACCTGAAAGCCGGGAATCTGGGCAGGCCGGGCTCGAAGCGCTGGCGGAAGGCCGCCGGGAAGCCGGTCAGCTTCCGCCCGGAGAGCGCGCAGCCCTACGACGACCGGATGCTGTCCTGGCAGATCGACCAGCGCAGGATCTCGATCTGGACCGTGACCGGCCGGATGAAGAGCGTGGCTATCACCGCGTCCCCGGAGCAGCTGGCCACCCTGGCCCTCTACCGCAAGGGTGAGTCCGATCTGGTGTGCCGGGACGGCATGTGGTTCCTGCACGCCACCTGCGAGGTGCCCCAAGCGCCGCTGAACGCTGATCCGGTGGACTTCCTCGGCGTTGACCTGGGCATTGTCAACATCGCTACGACCTCCGACGGCGAGCTCATGGCGGGGCGGGCACTCAACCGCGTCCGACTCCGGGAACGGAAGCTCCGAGCCAAGCTCCAGCAGAAGAACACCCCATCCGCCAGACGCCGCCTGAAGAAGCGGCGGCGCAAGGAGGCGCGGCGGGCGCGGGACATCAACCACAAGATCGACAAGCATGTGGTGGCCGAGGCAGAACGCACCGGTCGCGGGATCGCCCTGGAAGACCTCACGGGCATCCGCGAGCGGGTACGGCTTCGCAAGCCCCAACGGGCCACCCACTCCAGCTGGTCCTTCGCCCAACTGGGGCGGTTCATCGCGTACAAGGCCCGCAGGGCAGGGGTGCCGGTGGTGCACGTTGATCCGGCGTACACCTCCCGCACCTGCTCCCAGTGCGGGCACATCGACAGAGTGAACCGGGTCTCGCAGGCCTGGTTCGTGTGCCGGGACTGCGGATTCGTTGATCACGCAGACCGGAACAGCTCCCGCAACATCCGCGCGAGAGCGTGGGCGTTGTGGCGACGCGGGGCGCAGTCGACCGCCCCAGCCCCACTTCCCGAACCGGAGCGGGGACAGGACGCAAACGCAGCGCCACAGCCAGTGGTGCCCGTTGTGCAATCCCGGGACTTTAGTGCCGGGTCGTCGAGTGGTATTGGTGCACCACTGCATGGCCCTTCCCGCGCCCGATCATCCACTTGTTGACCGGGGTGGTCAGGACGAAGGCGACCGCGAAGGAGAGCGCCAGGCTCAGCCAGAACAGGGCGTCGGACAGGGTCGCGTCCATCGCGCCCGGGAACAGCAGGATCGTTCCGTTGTCCACCAGCTCCATCATGGCGATCGATACGGTGTCGGCGGCCAGGGCGACGCGTAGTGCGCTCCGTAGATCGAGCCCGGCGCGCAGGACGCCGCGCATCGTGAGGGCGTAGCCGAAGACGAAGGCGAGCGCGATCGCCAGGGCCATGGTGGGTGCGTTGTGCCAGGCCAGTGCCGTGCCGATGGCCATGCCCAGGATCTCGCCGATGGCACAGCCGGTGAGGCAGTGCAGGGTGGCCTGCGCGGCCATGCGCCAGTTGGCGGGGGTGTTGCCGTGGCTGTGACCCTGTTCGTTCCCGTGCCCGTGCTCATGCTCGTGACCGTGTTCGCCGTGCGCGTGGTGCGTGTCGTGCTCCATGCGATCCATGTCGGATGCCCCCAGGGAGTAGTAGCGATCCTCCGGCAGAAGGAACGTTATACCCCTAGGGGGTATTCCTCAATGGTGGAGGTCGCTGTCTTTCATTCGTCCCGCAGCGCCTTGAGTCGGGCGATGTCCGCCGCATGCCCCTCGATCCCGTCGGCCCCGCCCGGCGTCTCGACCACCAGCGGCACCCCTTCCGTCGCCGGATGCGTGAACAGTTCCCGGAACGGCTCCTCACCGATGTGCCCCGCGCCGATGTTCTCGTGCCGGTCCTTGTGCGCGCCGACCACGTCCTTGGAGTCGTTCGCGTGGATCAGCTTCAGCCGCCCCTTGCCGGTGACGTCCACCAGCTCGTCGAGCGTCTGCTTCATCCCGCCGGGCGCGGCCAGGTCGTGACCCGCCGCGAAGACATGGCAGGTGTCGAGGCAGACGCCGAGCTTGGGGTGCCGGTCCAGCGCCTCGAAGTACGGGCCGAGATCCTCGACCAGCGCGCACAGGGACGTGCCCTGCCCCGCCGTCGGCTCCAGGAGGAGCGGCGGGTCGTCGTCCCGTGTCAGCTCGTCCAGCAGCGGCAGCATCCGCTCCCGCACCTGCGCGATCGCCGTCCCCCGCGCCCGCCCGCCGGTCGCCGACCCGGTGTGCACGACGACCCCGAGCGCCCCGATCTCCCGCCCGCGGCGGAGCGAATGCCGCAGCGAATCGACGGAGCGGTCGGCGGTGGCCTCGGTGTGCGACCCGAAGTTGATCAGGTACGGGGCGTGGATGTACACCGGTACGGACTGCTCGGCACACGCGGCCCGGAACGCCTCGTCCTGGGCCGGGGTGCCGGGCGGGGTGGCCCAGCCGCGCGGATTGGCGACGAAGACCTGCACGGCTTCGGCGCCGATGTCCTGCGCGTGCGGAAGTCCGGTGGAGGCGAGGCCACCGGCGACGCGGATGTGCCCGCCGATGGGATTGCGGCTGCGGTTCGTACTCACCCTTCCAGCATCCCAGCCGACGGCCACCGCCCCGGTCCCGGTGGTCCGGAGGCCAAGTCGGCCGATCGACCCGGCGCGGTGATCTTTGTTTTGTGGGGACGGGGCGAGCCCCGTGCCGTCACGTGGTCCACTCGTGAGGCGGCGCGGTCAGGCGCTGAGTTCGGCCAACGTCCGGTGGTCCTTCGGGAAGAGGGGGCCGACCAGGAGCCGGTCGAGGCCGGGCAGGTGCATGGCGCGGAATCCCCAGCGTCGCAAGCGGAGTCTGGCGGACGAGGTCGGCAGGAACCACTCGGTGACTCGGTCCCGGGCGGCCGTCTGGACTTGTGCCGCGACCGGACGCCAGCGCTGTTCGTAGTCGGCTACTCCTTCGGAGACCGAAGCCGACCGGTGTAGCCGCTCCGCCAGCACGTAGGCGCCCGCGACGCCGAGGGAGGCGCCTTGTCCGGCGACGAGCGAGACGGCGTGGGCGGCGTCGCCGACCAGTGTCACCCGTCCGTCGCACCAGCCCGGGAGGTCGATCTGGGCAACCTGGTCGTAGTAGACGTGGTCGGGCGGGGGGCACTGCGCCAAGGCGCGCTCGGCGAGATCTCCCATGCCGGTGTATGCGTGGCGAAGCGCTTCGCGCGGGTCCTCGGGAAGGGCCAGGTGGGGGGTGCGGTGCACGGCGAAGACCGCGACGCGGTCGTCGCCGAGCCCGTAGAAGCCCATCTGGCGGTTGAGTGTCTCGGTGAGCACGAACCGGCCGCGTACCTGTTGGAACACCTCGGGATCGGTGAAGACGAAGGCGCCCGTGTGCATGCCGAGGTAGCGGAGATGGTCCTGTTCTCCGCCGAAGACGAGCGAGCGGACGCGGGAGTGGACGCCGTCGGCACCCACGATCAGGTCGGCGTCGATCGCGGTGCCGTCGGAGAGGAGGGCCTTGTCGTCGTCGATCCGATCGATGGTCGTGCCGTAGCGGAGGTGGACCTCGTCGGTGAGCGATTCGCGCAGCATGCGTTCCAGTGCGGGCCGCATGATGCTGGCTATCTGACCGTTGAGCGCTTTGGAGACGAGGGTGTAGTCGACGCTGACGGTCTTGCGGCCGCGGTCGTCGATGTAGCAGAACTCCTCGACGGGGCTGGCGAACTCGCGCAGCCGCGATCGCAGGCCCATGGCGGTCAGGGCCTCGAATCCGGGACCGAAGAAGTCGATCATGTAGCCCTGGGTGCGTGGGCCGGGGGCGTGGTCGACGAGGTGGACCTCCCACCCGTGGTGGTGGAGGCGGTTGCTCAGGGCGAGGCCGGCGATGCCCGCGCCGCAGATGAGGGCTCTCATCGGTGCTCTCCGTTCGGTTCCTTTTCGGTGAGCTGACGCAGGAGTGGTGCGATGTGCGCGGCCGACAGCTCCGGATCGAGTCCCTTGTGGAGGAGGAAGCCGTCGAAGACGGCCATGACGACGGTCGCCGCCGCTTCGGGCGTGGGGTGGCCCGCGCGGGCCAGCGCGGTGGCGAGGTTGCCGCGGAAGTCGATCATGAGTCCACGCATCTGCTCGCGCAGTCGAGGATCGCGAGTAGCGGCGAGATACGCCTCGATGAACAGCAGGGATGCCGGGTCGGCGCCGGTGTACCGGTCGAGGTCGGACAGCATCGCCTCGATACCGGCGGCGGGGTCGGCGGCCGTGGTGAGGAGACCCGCGGTGTCATCGAGTACGCGGCGCATCTCTTCGAGCGCGGCCTGGCACAGCAGTGCCTGGAGTGACGCGAAGTGGTAGTGCACCAGGCCCGGACGGGCGCCGGCCCGTTCGGCCAGGTTGCGGGTGCTCACGGCGCTCCAGCCGACCTCTCCGATGAGTTCCCGGGCGGCCGCCAGTAGCCGTGCGCGTACGCTCCGGCCGCGTTCGGTGTTGGTCTGACCGGGCAAGCGCACTCCTTGGGCAATCGACTTGGACGAATGCCCAATCTAGCATGGGTGGCCGCAGAGACGGCCTGCGGCCACAAGGGTCCCCATCGGGATCGGATGTGCGCACATTCCGTGCTGAGGCGGAAGGGGAAGAAGGCAGGCCCGCGCGGTGACGCTCGCGCCATGTGTGTCGTCCACGCCTGCGGCCGCGGCTGCTCCCCGGTTTGCCCGGCGGCCTGCGGCGTTCACCGCGCGAAGGCGTTCGGCCGCACGGAACGGCGCACCGGTGTCGAGGCGTTCATGAACCTGGTCGCCCAGGCCGCGAACGTCGAGCTCTGCGCCGGAGCCAAGCGCGTGTTACGGATCGCGATCCCGGTTCGACGTGCGCACAGCGAACGGACCCGGGGCAGGTGCGCTCTTCCGGCGGGCGTGAGCCGGCGCCGCCCACGACGTGATCGGTGACGCCGGGCTGTCCACCCGGGCTGGGGTGGGACCTCGCGGTGCGTTCTGCGGGGGCCGCCGGCGCTAG
Source organism: Streptomyces sp. BRA346 (assembly GCF_052851135.1). Classification (NCBI taxonomy): domain Bacteria; kingdom Bacillati; phylum Actinomycetota; class Actinomycetes; order Kitasatosporales; family Streptomycetaceae; genus Streptomyces; species Streptomyces sp. BRA346. The sequence goes on from NZ_JAIWIH010000006.1 coordinate 159,683, forward strand.
AAGACGCCGCCCTTCACCGTGATCGTGATCTCGCTTCCCTTCGGCGCCTTGTCGCCGCCCGACACCGACTGGTCCTTCACCGTGTCGCCCGGGAACAGCAGCGGCTTGTCGACGTTGACCGTGAAGCCCGCGTCCTCCAGCTCTCGCTTCGCGTCGTCGATGTTGTCGCCCTCGACGTCCGGGACCTCGATCATCTGCTGGCCCTTGGAGAGGGTGAGGGTGATCGTGTCGCCCTTGGCGCCCTCGTCGCCGGACGGGGACTGTTCGGCGATCGTGCCGCGGTCCTCCTCCGAGAACACCCGGCGCTCGGCGAACTTGACCTTGAAGCCCGCCTCGCGCAGCTCGGACCGGGCGTCGGCCGGGTCGTCGCCGATGACGTCCGGGATGTCGAGCTGCTCGCCCTTGCTCACCACGATGTTCACGGGCGTGTCGGGGCGGCGGACGGCGTCCGGGCCGGGGGTGGTGGCGAGGACGGAGCCCTGTGGGGTCTCGGTGCTGAAGTCGCGGGTCACGGTGCCCACCGTCAGCCCGGCGTCGGCGATCTTCGCCTTGGCCTCGGTGAGGGGGCGGCCGACGACATTGGGCACCTCGGCGCGCGGCGGCCCCTGGGAGACGTGGATGGTGACGGTGCCGGTGGAGCGGATGCGACTCCCGACGCCGGGCTTGGTGCTGATGACCTTGTTCTTGTCGACGACGTCGCTGTAGTCCTGGACGACCTTGACGTCCAGACCGGCGCTCTCGAGCTTCTTCTCCGCGTCCGCGCGGTCCATCTTCAGCACGGACGGCACGTTGGTGAACTGCCCGGCGCTGATGTACCAGACCCCGGCGCCGATGCCGAGCGCCAGCAGCACGGCGGCGACGATCGTCACCACCCCGCGCCGCGGCAGACGGCGGCGCGGCCGCGGCTCGGGCGGGTCCTGAGGGAGTTCCAGGCGGCTGGTGTGGTTCACCTCGTCCTGCGGCACGGCCCCCGCCGGGCGCGGGATCACCGTCGTACGGTCTTCGGAACCGCCGCCGAGCGCCTCCTCGTGGGCCTGCGGCGGTACGGCGTCGAGCTGGGCGTCGGTGAGGGCGGCCCGCGCCGTCCGCACCTGGCCGAGGAGTCCGACGGCGTCCGCGGGCCGCAGCGCCACATCGCGCGCGGTGGCGGAGGCGACCAGTCCGTCCAGCTCCGGCGCGACCTCGGGCGCGGCGGCGGACGGCGGCGGGACGTCCTCGTGGAGATGCTGGTAGAGGACCTGCGCCGGGGTGCTGCCGCCGTGCGGCTTGGAGCCGGTGAGCATCTCGTACAGGACGACGCCGCACGCGTAGACATCGGCGCGGGTGTCGGCCGTACCGTGCTCGATCTGCTCGGGCGCGAGGTAGGACACGGTGCCCAGGACGGATCCGGTGGACGCGCTGGTGTTGGTGTCCACGGCCCTGACCAGGCCGAAGTCGGCGACCTTGACCCGGCCGTCGTCGCCGATCAGGACGTTCTCCGGCTTCATGTCGCGGTGGACGAAGCCCGCGCGGTGGGCGGCGCCGAGCGCGGCGAGCACCGGTTCCAGGATGTCCAGCGCGGCACGGGGCTGGAGGGCGCCGCGCTCGCGCAGCACGTCGCGCAGGGTGCACCCGGCGACGTACTCCATGGCCAGGTAGACGTGGGCGCCGTCGGTGCCCTGGTCGTAGACGCCCACCACGTTGGCGTGCGCGAGTCTGGCGACGGACTTGGCCTCGCGGATGAAGCGGTCCACGAAGGCGGCGTCCGAGGCGAGGCTCTGGTGCATCACCTTCAGGGCGAGGACGCGGTCGAGCCGCGTGTCGACGGCCCGGTAGACCGTCGCCATCCCGCCCACGGCGATGCGCGCCTCAACGCGGTAGCGGCCGTCGAGCACCTGCCCGACGAGGGGGTCCTGGAGCGTCGTATCCACGAGAACGCAGTCTACGAGCCGTCAGCGCCGCGTCGGGCCGCCCGCCCCATCTCCGGTGCGGACTGCGACACAACGGTGACCTGTGCCTCAGTTGTGCGAGGCCGCGGCCAGGGCGGCCAGCTCCTCCAGGGCGGAGGTCCAGGCCAGGGCGGCGTACTCGGCGTGCTTGGCCTTGGCCTCGTCCGGGAGGTCGAGCGCGCGGATGCCGGTCTCGGCGAGGCGGAGGCGGGTGCCCGCGCCCTCCGGGGAGAGCGTGAATTCGACCACGGTGGACTGGCCGGGGCCGAGCGGGGCGCGGTCGGGGGCGTGGGCCAGCCGGAAGCGGAAGAGTGCGTCGGGGACCGCGCGCTCGACCCGGCCGTGGAACTCCCCGTGCTCGTCCCAGCGGAAGCGGACGGTGCCGCCGGGACGCGGGTCGATCTCGCAGCCGCCGGGGGCGTACCAGGTGCGGATGTGCTCCGGCGTGGTCAGCACCCGCCAGACCCGGTCGATGGGGGCGGGGACGTACGCCTCGCGCTCGATCCGGTCGGCCACGGTCACGGCTGTCGGCTCCCTCACGGCGACCACCTCCGCATTCCACGGTAGGCCGCCCCGTACCACTCCGTACGGCCGCGTCACGCGAACGCGGGCCGCTCCGGGTCGAGCGCGGCCAGCCCCTCGGCCGGGGACGACGCCTCGGCGAAGTGGCGGCGGGGGATGCGGCCCGCCCGGTGCGCCAGCCGCCCCGCGGCGACCGCGTGCCGCATCGCCCCGGCCATCAGCACCGGCTCCTGGGCGCGCGTCACGGCCGAGGCCAGCATGACGGCCGCGCACCCCAGCTCCATGGCGAGCGCCGCGTCGGACGCCGTGCCCGCGCCCGCGTCGAGGATCACCGGGACTCCGGCGTGCTCGGTGATCAGCTGGAAGTTGTGCGGGTTGCGGATGCCGAGGCCGGAGCCGATCGGCGAGCCCAGCGGCATGATCGCGGCGCAGCCGACGTCCTCCAGCTTGCGGGCCAGAACCGGGTCGTCGTTGGTGTACGGCAGGACCGTGAAGCCGTCGTCCACCAGGGTCTCGGCGGCGTCCAGCGTCTCGATGGGGTCGGGGAGCAGGGTGCGCTCGTCGGCGACGACCTCCAGCTTCACCCAGTCGGTGCCCAGCGCCTCGCGGGCGAGCCGGGCGGTCAGCACGGCCTCACCGGCGGTGAAACAGCCCGCGGTGTTGGGCAGCGGGCGGATGCCGTGCCGGTTCAGTACGGACAGCACCGAGCCCTGCACCGTGGGGTCGAGGCGGCGCATCGCGACCGTGGTCAGCTCGGTGCCGGAGGCGATCAGCGAGCGTTCCAGGATGTCCAGGCTGGGCGCGCCGCCGGTTCCCATGATCAGGCGGGAGCCGAAGGTCGTACCGGCGATGGTGAGCGGATCGGCGTCGGTGAGGACCTGATCCAGCGTCGTGGCGTGGGACATGGGGGTTCAGCCTCCTTGGACCGCGGTGAGGACCTCGACGCGATCGCCGTCGCCGAGCGGGGTCGCGGGCCACTGGCCGCGCGGGACGACCGTCTCGTTGACGGCCGCGGCGACGCCCGAGGGCGCCTGGGTGAGGGTCGCGACGACCCCGTCGAGAGTGGTGCCGTCGGGCAGCTCGCGGGGCTCGCCGTTCACGGTCACGGTCATGCGGTGTGCTCCTGTACTGCTGCGGTGGGGAGAGGCGGGGTCGCCGCGAAGCGCCGCGGGGAGAACGGCCGCGCCTCGGGCGGCAGTTCGCCGCTCGCCAGGGCCTCGGCCATGACGTCGCCGGTGATCGGGGTGAGCAGGACGCCGTTGCGGTAGTGGCCGGTGGCCAGCTGGAGGCCGGGCAGCTCGGTCGGGCCGAGCAGCGGGGCGTTGTCGGGGGAGCCGGGGCGCAGCCCGGCCAGGGTCTCGACGAGCGGCAGTTCGGTGATGCCGGGCACCAGCTCGTGGGCGTCGCGCAGCAGCTCGTACACCCCGCCCGCGGTGACGGTGGTGTCCCAGCCCAGCTCCTCCGTCGTCGCGCCGACGACCAGCTCGCCGTTCTCGCGCGGGACGAGGTAGACGTGCCCGCCGCGCACCACGGCCCGCACGGTCCGGGACAGGAAGGGCGCGTACGGGCCGGGCACCGACAGCCGCAGGACCTGGCCCTTGACGGGGCGCACGGGCGGCAGGACCTCCTCGGGCACGCCGGGGAGCCGCCCGCTGAGGCTGCCCGCGGCCAGTACGGTCTGCCCGGCGGTCAGCCGGGTGCGCGCGCCGTCGGCCAGCTCGGCCCCGGTGGCGCGGTCGCCGTCGCCGTTCAGCAGCAGCCGCTCGGCGCGGACGCGGTGGAGGACCACCCCGGCGCGTTCGCACGCCGCCAGCAGCGCCGCCGCCAGCCGCCGCGGGTCGACCTGGTGATCGCCGTCGACGCGCAGGCCCCCGCGTACGCCCGGCGCGAGCATCGGCTCCAGGCGCCTGCATTCGCGCCCCGTGAGCCACTGTGCGTCCAGTCCCAGCCGCTGCTGGAAGCCGTGCAGCTCGCGCAGATGGGCCCGGTCGTCCGCGTCGAGCGCGACCGAGAGCGTCCCGCAGGTACGGAAGGCCAGGTCATGGCCGCTCGCCTGCTCCAGCTCCGGCACGAAGGACGGGTAGCGGCGCGCCGAGGCCAGGTTCAGCCCGAGCAGGGTCTGCTCGCCGTAGTGCAGCTCGGTGACGGCCGCCAGCATCCCGGCCGCGACCCGGGCGGCCCCGCCGCCGGGCGCCGGGTCGACGACGGCGGTGCGCAGGCCCCGCTGGGCCGCCCGCCAGGCCGTGACCAGGCCGATGATGCCGCCGCCGATGACGAGGACGTCGTACGGTGCGGCGTTGCCTTGAGGCGTTTCATGTGGGGTGTGCATGGGCTGGTCGCCCCCTCCCTTCGCCGGCATGACCCGGATCAGGTTCGTACGGTCGGAGGCCGCGCCAGCCTCCCTCTCAGCCCGGTGCGCCCGGGCTCCCGCGAGTGCTCTGTCCCGCCACCCTAGTACGCGCCCCGAATCGCCCGGAAGGGAGCGTCCCGGGCGGTGCCGGGCACGAAGCCCCGCGCCCCGGTACGACGGGCCGTCCGGTCCGTCGGGCTGTGCCCGAGATCTCGTCGTGCGCTCTCCGGTCCGCCCCACCTGCCGCAATACAGTGATCGTGTGAGCGATGAGACGACGAAGACGATGGCGTCCTCGGCGGGTGGCGGCGGACAGCGGGTGGTGATCGTCGGCGCTGGGATGGCGGGGGTGCAGACCGCGGTGGCGCTGCGGGAGCAGGGCTGGACCGGGGAGATCCTGCTGTTGGGAGCCGAGCCCCATCAGCCGTACGACCGGCCGCCGCTGTCCAAGGCCGTGCTGCTCGGCAAGGCCGAAGGGTCCGCGTTCGACGTGGACTTCGCCGCGCTCGGCATCGAGCTGCGCCTCGGCGTCCCGGTGACCGGGCTGGACACGGACGGGCGCACGGTCGAGACCGGGTCCGGCCCGGTCCCGTACGACGTCCTGGTGATCGCCACCGGCGCCGAGCCGGTCGCCCTGCCCGGCAGCGAGGGCGTGCCCGGCGTCCATCTGCTGCGCACCCTGGACGACGCCGAACGGCTGCGCCCGGTGCTCGCCGCGCAGCAGGAGATCGTGGTGGTGGGGGCGGGCTGGATCGGCGCGGAGTTCGCGACCGCGGCCCGCGAGGCGGGCTGCACGGTGACGGTCGTCGAGGCCGCGGACCGGCCGCTGGCGGGCGCCCTCCCGGCGGAGGTCGCCGCCCACATGACCGGCTGGTACGCGGACTACGGCGCCACCCTGGTCACCGGCGCCCGGGTCACCGCGCTCGACCAAAACGGGCTCCAGCTCGGCGACGGCACCCGGCTGCGGGCCGGTGCGGTGGTCGTCGGCATCGGCGCCCGGCCCGCGACCGGCTGGCTGGCCGGTTCGGGCGTCGAACTCGCCGAGGACCGGTCCATCGCCGCCGACGCGGGGCTGCGCACCTCGGCGCCCGACGTGTACGCCGTCGGCGACTGCGCGTCCTTCCCGTCCGCCCGCTACGGGACCCGGCTGCTGGTGCACCACTGGGACAACGCGCTCCAGGGGCCGCGGACGGTCGCCGCCAACGTGGTCGGCAGCCGGACCGCGCACTTCCCCGGCCAGGTCTACGACCCGGTGCCGTACTTCTGGTCCGAGCAGTTCGGGAGGTTCGTGCAGTACGCGGGGCACCACTCGGACGCCGACGAACTGGTCTGGCGGGGCGACCCGGACGGCGCCGCCTGGTCGGTGTGCTGGCTGCGGGACGGGGCCCTGGTCGCCCTGCTGGCGGTCGGCCGTCCGCGCGATCTGGCCCAGGGCCGCAAGCTGATCGAACGCGGCGCCCGGCTGGACCGGACCCGGGCCACGGATCCGTCGGTGCCGCTGAAGTCGGCCGTTCTGTGACCCGCCGGTACCCCCGTGAGCAGGGGGCGGGGCCGGGCGTCCGCCGTGCGGGCCCCGCATCCGGCGGCCCGCACGGCGGACGCCCGGCTACCCACTGTCAGTCCCAGATGGCAGGCTTGTTCTGTGACCGAGATTGACGCAAAGATCGATGCTCTCGTCCCCGCCTGGCTCACCCTCCCCGACGTCGCCGACCGGCTCGGCGTCGAGGTGACCCGCGTGAGGCAGTTGGTCAAGGAGGGCCAGCTGATCGCGGTGCGCCGTGGCGAGAACCGGGTGCTCCAGGTGCCCGACGACTTCATCGGTGACGGCAAGGTCGTCAAGGGCCTCGTGGGGACCTTGACACTGCTCAAGGACGACGGCTTCAGCGACGAGGAGATGCTGGAGTGGCTCTTCACCCCTGACCCGAGCCTGCCGGGCACCCCGGCCCAGGCGCTGCGCGAGAATCGCGGCACGGAAGTGAAGCGGCGCGCGCAGGCGCTCGCCGTCTGACGTCGCCCGCCGTTCTCCGAACCACTTCTGATCCACTTCTGAACCACCAGGCGTACGGGCGGGGCCGACCCTGCCCGTACGCCGCACGATCCGGGGGGAAACCCACCCATGACCGCACGCGAGCAGCTGGCCGACGCCCGCCTCTACCTGTGCACCGACGCGCGCAAGCGCCAGGGCGACCTGCCGGAGTTCCTGGATGCCGTGCTGGCGGCCGGGGTGGACATCGTCCAGCTGCGGGAGAAGGGCATGGAGGCCGCCGAGGAGCTGGATCACCTCGCCGTCTTCGCCGACGCCTGCCGCCGCCACGGCAAGCTGCTCGCCGTCAACGACCGGGCGGACGTCGCCCACGCCGCCGGTGCCGGCGTGCTCCACCTGGGCCAGGGCGACCTGCCCGTCCCGGCGGCCCGCGCCATCCTCGGCGACGGCCCGCTGATCGGGCGCTCCACGCACGCGGAGGCCGAGGTGGACGCGGCCCTCGCCGAGCCCGGCGTGGACTACTTCTGCACCGGCCCCTGCTGGCCCACCCCCACCAAGCCGGGACGCCACGCCCCCGGTCTCTCCCTGGTCCGTCACGCCGCAGCGAGGCGCCCGGCCCGGCCCTGGTTCGCGATCGGCGGCATCGACGCGTCCAACCTGGACCAGGTGCTGGAGGCGGGAGCGCGCCGGATCGTCGTGGTGCGGGCCATCACCGAGGCCGAGGACCCGGCGGCGGCCACGGAATCCCTGGCGAAGCGCGTGCGAGCAGCAGATGTCTAGCAAGTGTCGGGGTTGAGCCCGGCTCGATCATCCTGTCCGCATTGCGGACAGGAGCCTCGCAAAACCCCCATAACCACGTCGCCGGGTGGGCGCCGACCAGCCTGCTGGCTAACCTTCCCGTATGGCCCTAGGCACCGCTTCCACCAGGACTGATCGAGCCCTTACCGTGCGTGACCTGCTCGCTTCGGGCGAGCAGTCGTATTCCTTCGAATTCTTCGCCCCCAAAACGGACAAGGGGCAGCACACTCTGTGGAACGCCATCCGCCGACTGGAGGCCGTCTCACCGACCTTCGTCTCCGTGACCTACGGCGCGGGCGGCTCCTCCCGTGAGGGCACCGTCCGTGCCACCGAGCAGATCGCGACCGACACCACCCTGACCCCCGTCGCCCACCTGACCGCGGTCAACCACTCCCTCGCCGACCTGCGCAACATCATCGGCCAGTACGCCGACGCCGGGATCCGGAACATGCTCGCCCTGCGCGGCGACCCGCCCGGCGACCCCATGGGCGAGTGGGTCAGACACCCCGACGGCATCACCTACGCCGCCGAGCTGGTCCGCCTGATCAAGGAGTCGGGCGACTTCTGCGTCGGCGTCGCCGCCTTCCCCGAGATGCACCCGCGCTCGACGGACTGGGACACCGACATCCGTCACTTCGTCGACAAGTGCCGCGCGGGCGCCGACTTCGCGATCACTCAGATGTTCTTCTATCCGGAGGACTACCTGCGGCTGCGCGACCGGGTCGCGGCCTCGGGCTGTACGACACCGATCATCCCTGAGATCATGCCGGTCACAAACGTCAAGCAGATCGAGCGGTTCGCGCAGCTCAGCAACGCCGCCTTCCCGCCGGAGCTGGCCGAACGCATCCTGGCGGTCAAGGACGACGCGGCGGCTGTACGCTCGATCGGGATCGACTACGCGACGGAGCTGTGTTCGCGGTTGATGGCCGAGGAGATCCCCGGGCTTCACTTCATTACCCTGAACCACTCCACGGCGACGCTGGAAATCTACAAGAATCTGGGACTGCACCAGCGGTCCTGATGACGGCGGCCAAGGGGCAGCCGCACTGAGAGGGGCGGGCATGGGCTGGACGGTCCTCTACATCGCTTTCGGCGTCGTGGCGCTGTGGCTGTTGGGGGAGGTACTCCTTCAGTACAAGGCGCGGCTGCGCTGGCGGCTGCTGGCCTTCGTCGGCTTTCTGGGTGTGGTCGTGGGGGTGCTGGTCCCCTCGGTGGTCGTGATCGCGATCGGCGCGATCGCCTTCGCGATCGGCCAGACCTATGTCACGCTCTCCTTCCGCCGCGGCTTCGAGATGGGCTGGGCGCTGGAGAGCATCCCCGGGGTGCCGGGGCTGGGCCGGGGGCGCGAGCGCGACCCCGGGCCGGAGGGCCCGGAGCCCGAGCCGATGCTCCAGGTCTCGGACCTGGAGGACGTCCCGGTGTCGCGGCCCGAGCCGCCCACCTACCGGCCGGAGCCGATGCCGGACGACACCAGCGAGTACGGCGTCTACGAGGACCCGTCCCCGTTCACCCCCGCCTCCGGCGCCTACGCGGACCCGAACGCCGGGTACAGCCCGTACGAGACGTACGCCGGGTACGGCACGCAGGACGGCCAGGGTGTCCAGGGCGTTCCGGGCGTTCAGGACCAGGGCTACGCCGACGTGGGCTACGGCCAGCAGCAGGACGTGTACGCGGACGCCTCGCAGTACGGCTACCAGGACCAGGCGTACGCGGCCTACGGCCAGGACCCGTACGCGGGTGGCTACGACCAGCAGGCATACGGCCAGCAGCCTTACGCACAGGCGCAGTACCCCGACCCGTACGCGGGCTACCAGCAGGACCCGTACGCCGCCGGTGGGTACGGCGGCGACCACTACGCGGCGGACGCCTCGTACGGCTCCCCGCAGCAATACGCCCCGGGCACCGACGCGATGGAGCCGGGCGGCTCCTGGGTCCCGCAGCAGCGCGAGGGCGACACCCCGCCCCCGCAGCAGGACCAGCCGCCGTACCCCTACCAGCAGCAGGGCGGCTTCCAGCAGGGGTACGACGAGCAGTACCGCTTCTGACCGCTTGTGACCCGGCGCCCACGCACGCCGGTCCCGGCCCGCCTCCGACGTGGGCCGGGACCGGCGTCGCTCATTGTGAGCCGCGCCAGTCCTGCCCCTCGACGATCAGGCCCGCCACGAGCGCACCCGACATCCCGGCGTGGGCCAGCCCGCCGCCCGGGTGGGACCAGCCGCCCGCCAGATAGAGGCCCGGGAGCCGGGTGAGGTTGGCCGGGCGCAGATACCGCCCCTCGGCACCGGCCAGCGCCGGGCCCGGCACGGAGCCGCCCGCGACACCGGTGTCGGCGGCGATGTCGCGGGGGGTGCGGACCTCGTGCCACAGGATCCGGTCCCGCAGCCCCGGTATCGCCGCCTCCGCGGCCGTGATCAGCCGGTCCGCGCCCCGCGCGGCGGCCTCCCCGTCGGTCCAGTCGACCGGTCCGTGCGGGGCGACGACCGCGGTGAGGGTGACGGCCTCGTGGCCGTCGTCGGGGCGGGTCGCGGGATCGTCCGGGCGCAGGACGGTCACCGTGGGGCGCGGACAGGGCTCTCGCGGGCCGCCGTCGCCCTCCGCGCCGAAGACGGCGGTCAGCTCCGCCTCCCGGTCCGGGGCGTGCACCACGGTCCGGTGCACCGCGTCGCCGGGGCGGCCGCCGCGCAGCGCCAGGAAGACCGTGAGGCGGCCGGGCGGACCGGCGCCGGGCCCCGGCCCGGGCGTGACGTCCTCGCCCTCCCGCCAGGGCTCCTGGCCGCCGAGCAGGGCGGGCAGCAGCGCCGGGTCGATGCCCGCGACCACCGCGTCCGCCTCGGCGACCGTGCCGTCGGCCAGCTCGACGCCTGCCGCCCGGCCGTCCTTCTCGACGATGCCGGTGACCTTCGCCTCGAAGCAGAACTCCACCTTCCGCTTGCCGCAGCGCTCGTACAGCGCGTCGGCGAGCGCCCGCATCCCGCCGCCGACGTACCAGGCGCCGAAGGTCTGCTCCACATAGGGCAGCACGGTGGCGCTCGCGGGGGCGGTGCGCGGGTCCAGGCCGTGCGCGAGCGCATGGCTCTCCAGCAGGGCGGCGGCCCGCGGATCCGCCAGCTCCCGCCGCGCCACCTCGGCCAGGGTGGGCACCCGCGGACGGCCCCCGCCGCGCGCGAGGAGACCGCCGAACCAGCCGCGCCGCGCGGGGGCGGCGGCCGGATACGGATCGCCGCCCAGCACCCGCCAGTCGGTGCGCAGCGGCTCCTCCAGCAGGGGTCTGCGGGTGGCGTCCCACGCCTCGCGCGCCCGGTTGACCAGATCGCTCCAGCGCTCGCCCGCGCCCGCCCCGAAGGCGCCGTCCAGCGCCCGGAGCACCCCGGCGCGGGAGGCGTTGGGCAGCGCCACGTCCGTGCCGTCGGCGAAGAGGTGCCGCACCGCCGGGTCGACCTGGGTGAGCCGGACGGTCTGCTCCAGGGTCTCCTTGCCGGTCTTCACGAACAGGTCCCGGTAGACCGCGGGCAGCCGCAGCAGCCCCGGGCCCGTGTCGAAGCGGAAGCCGTCCCGCTCGAACAGCCCGACCCCGCCGCCATGGGTCCGCCCGCGCTCGTACACCACCACCCGGTGGCCCGCGACGGCCAGCCGGGCGGCGGCCGCCATGGCGCCCATCCCAGCGCCGATCACCGCAATCCGTGCCATGCCAGTGACTTTATCCGGCCCCACCGACAGCCCCGCGCTCGTCCCCGGACGCACGCTGGGCCCGCGCGCGGGTGACTGAGTACCCGTACCTAGTCGCCGAGATGAGTAGGCGCGCGGATGGGCGGCCACCCCCGCAGACGGGAGAGTGGAGCACACGGAAGGACGCGGACCGGACCGCCGACACGGGGCGGCGGAACGGCACGGCGGCCTTCCGGACGGGGGAGCCGCCGGGGAATACGCCCCGGGGGCTCTCACGGGGGAAGCACGGGGGAAAGTACGGGGGAAACGGGGGAAGTACGGGGGGAGGCGCTGTTCCGCGACGGGTCGATGGGGGTCGAACCGTTCCGGAACAGCGCCTTCTGTTTCGTGCGGGCGACCGTCCCGCGGCAGCTGCCGCGGGACGTCGTCAGCCCGAAGCCGGAGCCTCCTTGACCAGGGCTCCGCCCACCCGCCCCTGCAACAGCCGGGACAGGGCGGCGTGGACGTCCTCCAGCGACCGCTCCGGCTGGTAGGACTGCCAGTCGAGCGCGGCCACCAGCACCATCCCGAACAGCGCCGACGCGGTCAGCGGGATGTCGATGTCGTCGCTCAGCTCCCGCGCCGCCACCCCGGCCCGCAGCTCGGCCTCGATGACCGCTATGGCCTGCTGCCTGACCATCATCAGCGTCGACTGCCAGGCCCGGTTGGTGCGCCACAGCTCGGCCACGTACAGCTGCGTCAGCGCCGGATAGCGGGAGATGAAGTCCAGCCCGGCCCGGACCATGGCGTCCAGCGCGTCCACGTGGCTGCCGCCGCGCTCGGCGTTCTCGTCGGCGGCGTTCTGGAGCGAGGCGGTCAGCAGCTCGACGCCGTGCCGCAGCAGCTCCTCGAACAGCACGGTCTTCGACGCGAAGTTGTAGTACACCGTGCCCTTGGCCACCCCGGCCCGCTCGGCGATCTCGTCCACGGTGGTGGAGGAGAAGCCCTGTTCGGCGATGAGGGTGACCGCTGCTTCGAAGAGTTTCTGCCGGGTGCCCTGGCGGCGCGTGCTGCTGCTGTCCATGGCGCCGATTCTGCCCGCTGCCGGAGTGGTCCCGCTCACAGGGCGCCCCCAGGCATGGCGCCGACCGGTCCGGTGCTCACAGCGACAGCTGAGGGTGCAGCCGGTCGACCGACCACACCTGCCTGCGCCGCGCCGACCACGCGGTGAGCGCGAGCGCGGCCGCGCCGAAGCCGAGCAGCACCCCGCACGCGACCCACACCGGGCCGAGCCCGCCGCCCGTGATGAGCCGCCGCAGCCCGTCCACCACGTAGCTCATCGGCAGGAAGGGGTGGATGGCGTTGAAGAACCGGGGACTGGTCTGCACCGGATAGGTGCCGCCCGCCGAGGTCAGCTGGAGCATCAGCAGCGCCAGGACGAGGATCCGCCCGGCCGGTCCGAAGCGGGCGTTCAGCCACTGCACGATCGCCGCGAAACAGGCGGCCACCAGCACCAGGAAGCCGACCGTGCCCGCGGCCCGCACCATCTGGAGCCCCACCGCCCAGTGCAGCACGGCCATCAGCGCCCCCGTCTGGACCGCGCCGATCGCGGCGACCGGCAGCCATCCGGCGAGCGCGACGCGCCAGGAGGAGGCCCCGGCGGCGATCGCCCGGGCGTTGAGCGGCGGGATCAGCATGTAGGCCACCATCGCGCCGACCCACAGGGACAGCGGGACGAAGTACGGGGCGAAACCGGTGCCGTAGTTGGGTGCCTTGTGCAGCTCCTGGTTGACGAGCTGGACGGGGTCCGCCATCACCCCCGTACGGGCGTCCCGGTCGTGCTTGTCGTAATCGGGGATCTTCGCGGCGCCGTCGTGCAGCCCGCCGGAGAGCGTGCCGGAGCCGTCGGCCAGCTTGACCAGACCGCCCTTCAGGGAGGTCGACCCGGTGCGCAGCTTCCCGACCCCGGTGTCGAGGGTGGACGCCGCGCCGTGGGCGGTGGTCAGCCCGGTGTGCAGCTTGCCCGCGCCCTTGGCGACCTTGTGCGCCCCTGAGTTGAGGGCGTTGACCTTCTTGACCGCGGCGTCGAGGTCGGTGCCCAGGTGCGGGGCCTTTTCGGCGAGCAGGAGCGCCTTGTCGTGCAGATCGTTCAAGTCGCCCGCGAGGGTGTCGAGTTGCCCGGTGTTGTCCTTGACGAGCTTGTTGACGTCCTCGGCCACATCGGCGGCACGGTCGGCCGCCCGTACGGCCTTCTTCAGCGCCGGGCAGTCGGGGGCGGTGGCCACCGGGCCCTCGCAGCGGGTCCGGTAGTCGGCGGCGAGGTCGTCGGACGCCGAGCGGGCGTCGGCGGCGGCACTGGAGGCCGCCTCGGGGAGGTCGTCCAGGTCGTCGGACGCCTGCTGGGAGGCGTCCGCGACCAGCCGGGAGACGTCGCCGATCTCCTTGCCGTGCTCCTTGAGGAACGGACCGGCCTTGTCCGCTACGCCGTTCACCGTGTCGGCCAGTGTCTGGGTGCCGTCGGCGACCCCGCCCGCGCCCGTGTCCAGTGTCCCGGCGCCCTTGTTGAGCTTGCCCAGTCCGGACTTCAGGCCGTGGCTGCCCTTCTTCGCCGTACCCAGTCCCTTGGCGAGGTCACCCGCGGCCGTCCTGGCCTTGCCGATGCCCCGGCCCAGCTCGTCGGCGCCCTTGGCGGCCTTCTCGGTGCGGCCGTGGATGTCCGAGAAGGAGACGAAGATGTTGTCGTAGAAGCCCCGGGACGCCTTGGTGGAGGCCGCCGCGCGCACTTCGGAGAAGACGCTGCGGGAGATCTGGCCGACGATGTAGTTGTTGGCGTCGTTGGTGCGCACCTTGAGGGCACCGGTCTCCGGGCTCGAGCCGGAGCTGGAGGCGATCCGCTTGCTGAAGTCCCCGGGCACGGTCAGCGACAGGTAGTACCTGCCGCTCTCGACGCCCTCGCGCGCCTCGGCGGCGCTGGTGCGGTGCCAGTCGAAGCTCTTGCCGCTGTCGAGCAGCCGCTCGGTGAGGTCGTCGCCCGCGGTGAGGTGCTTGCCCTTCACGGTGGCGCCCCTGTCGGAGTTGACGAGCGCCACGGGGATCTTGTCGAGCTTGCCGTACGGATCCCAGAAGGACCACAGGTAGAGCGCGCCGTACAGCAGGGGCAGCAGGAGCAGGGCGGCGAGCGCCGCCCGGGGCAGCTTCCCCCTGCCGAACCGCTTCAGCTCAAGCGCGGCCAGTTTCGGCGAGCGCATCCGCCGCCCCCTCCTCGTCGGTGTCCGTGTCGTCGTCTTCGTTCGTGTCGTCGTCCGCGTCCGTGGCTTCGGCGGGGTCCGTGACGGTCGAGACCACCACGGCGCCCTCCGGGGCCTGGCTGCACACCGCGAGGACCGTGGTGCCGCCCTCCGCGATCCCGCGCAGCAGCGCCCAGGCCCGTGCGCGTTCGGCGTCCGAGAGCTTCAGGTCGGTGTCGTCCACGGCCAGCAGCCGTGGCCGGGAGATCAGCGCGAGCGCCACCGACAGCCGCAGCGCCTCCAGCCGCTCCAGGTCCCGTACGGCCGTACGCGGCCCCTTGGGCAGCGCCTCCAGGTCGAGCCCGGCCGCCGTGAGGGCCGCCTCGATCGCGGCCCGGGAGGCGGCGGCGCGCTCCCGGCGCGGCCGCAGCAGCCCGCGCGGCGAGTCCCCGAACCGGCGCTGGAGCAGGGCCCGCTCGCGCAGATGCTCGGCGACCGTCAGCGCCGGGTCGAGCTCGCTGACGCCGGGTACGTGGGCGAGCGCGCTGATCCGACGTATGCGGCGCATCTCCTGGGGAACCCGGAAGCCGCCGACGGCGGCCTGCCCGGTGGTGGGGCGCATCCGTCCGGTGAGTGTGAGCAGCAGACAGGTGCGCCCGGAGCCCGAAGGCCCCTCGACGGCGATCAGTGCGCCGGGGTCCGCGGTGACGCCGACATCGCGATACGCCCAGCCGTGTGAGCCCTTGACGCCGAGTCCGCCGGCCGTCACCGCCGCTCCGGCGCCCCGGTCCGGGGTGCCCGTCACGAGAACCACTCCCTGTGTGCCTCGGCCGTATGAATCATCAACTTTTTGAACTGACCAGTCAGTTCAATTCAGTATGGGGGATCACGGATCGGGCATCCGCACCGGGGCGGACCGAGAGGTGCCCCCGAGGCGACCCGGAGGAGAAAGGAGCAGGTCAGGGCCGATTGTCAGTGGTGTGCCCCACGATGGCCCCATACGGCGGTCGCTTCGTCATACGACCCGGCCGCCACGCGACGACAGGAGGTTCGTCATGGCCAGTACCGCCGCAGAGCGCCGGCACCGTGCCGCCGCCCCTGCCCCTACCCCTGCCCCTTCGTCGATTGGCCCCGCGAGCGACGTCCACCCCGTGCTGCGCCGCTCCGCGGCCCCACCTGCCGCGCTGGACCTGCTCACCCAGGCTCACCAGGGGCTGGAGGAGGCCGCCGTGCTGGAGACCTCGAACGAGCGATTCGCCACCGCGCATCTGGCGGCCCTGCGGACGGCCGCCGCCGTGCTCGCCGTGCGGGGCCGCCCCGAGACCACGGCCCGGCGCCGCGCCCGGATCCGCAGCACTTGGGAGGTGCTTCCGGAGGTCGCCCCCGAACTGACCGAGTGGAGCGCCCTGTTCGCCTCCGGCGCCGAGCGCCGGGCCCGCGCCGAAGCGGGCATACAGGGCGCGGCCAGCTGCCGCGACGCGGACGATCTGCTGCGCGCCGCCGCCATGTTCCTGCGGCTGGTCGAGCGGATGCTGGTGCTCCAGCCCGCGCTGCCCCGGCAGACCCCGCCGACGGACGGCGAGCCAGGTCGCTGACCACCGCTGATCACTGCTGACCACCGCTGAAACCACCGCGGGACCGGCCCGGGGTCCGGAGGCAATAGGCTGGGAGCGACGTCAGTAACCCGTCGTCGCCGCCCCGGGCGGTGACGGCACCGCGCCGAGGAGCCACCCGCCGTGTCAGACCCGCAGCGCCCCCGTGCGTCCCTCCGTACCGCCGTGGTGTGGGAGGTCCTGAAAGACGCCCTGGAACGGCGGGCCAAGGCCACGGGCGGGGAAGCGGCGGCAGCCGCCGGGGCCGGGAGCGGGGCCGCGCACGGGACGCTCGACGTGCTCGACACCGGCGGCGGCAGCGGCAACTTCGCCGTGCCGGTCGCCCAGCTCGGCCACCGCGTGACGGTCGTCGACCCCAGCCCCAACGCGCTGTTCGCGCTGGAGCGGCGGGCCGCCGAGGCCGGGGTCGCCGACCGGGTGCGCGGCGTCCAGGGCGATGCCCACGGCCTGTTCGACGTGGTCGAGCGCGGTGGCTACGACGTGGTCCTGTGCCACGGCGTGCTGGAGTACGTCGACGACCCCGCCGAGGGCCTGCGGAACGCCGCGGACGCGCTGCGCCCGGCGGGCACCCTCAGCGTGCTCGCCGCGGGGCTCGGCGGTGCCGTGCTCGCCCGCGCCCTGGCCGGACACTTCACGGAGGCCCGGCAAGCGCTTACCGGGCCGGACGGCCGCTGGGGCGAGGGCGACCCCATGCCGCGCCGCTTCACCGCCGACCAGCTGTCCGAGCTGGTGACCGAGGCCGGGCTGGAGATCGCCGCGGTGCACGGCGTACGGGTCTTCGCCGACCTGGTCCCCGGAGTCCTGGTCGACACCGAGCCCGGCGCCCTCGACGCGCTCCTGCGGCTGGAGGAGGCCGCCGCCGAGCTGCCCGCCTTCCACTCCGTCGCCACCCAGCTGCACGTCCTCGCCGAGCGGGACTGACCGCCCGCCGCTCCCGCCCCGCTCCGTGACGGATGGCGCAGGTGGAGTAGGCCACAGCGCACCCGCTCGGCCGTCCGGCCCCGTATGATCGGGGTACACCGTCCGGCATGGCGAATCGGCGGGAGGGGAATGGACGTCTCAGCGTCAACTTTCGTCACACACGTAACGGTGGGCGAATTGGCGCTGAGGGGCGGGTTTCACGGGGGCGATTCCCTGCCTATCCTGAAAGGGTCGCACCCCGGTCGCCCCCCGCGACCGACGAGTAGGAGGACTCCGTGCCGCTCTCGGAGCACGAGCAGCGCATGCTCGAGCAAATGGAGCGAGCGTTGTACGCCGAAGATCCCAAGTTCGCGACAACGCTTGAGGGAAGCGGCCTGCGCACGTACACCCGGCGACGGGTCTACCAGGCGGTCGCGGGTTTTCTGGTCGGCATCGCGCTCCTGATGGTCGGAGTGATCGTTCCGCAGATCTGGATCAGCGTGGTGGGCTTCCTCATCATGCTGGGGTGTGCGGTGCTCGCCGTGACGGGCTGGCGCAAGGCGCCCAAGCCCGGTGAGGCGCAGCGGGCGGGTGGGGCCGGGCCGCCCCGCCGTCAGGGCCGCCAGCGCCGTTCCATGATGGACCGGATCGAGGAGCGGTGGCAGCGCCGCCGCGACGAGCAGGGCCACTGACCACCGGGACCCCGGGCCGGAGCGGGTCCACCGGTTGAGAACGCATGGGTGAGGGGCGGTCGCCGAGAGCGACCGCCCCTCACCCATGTCCGTACCGCACGCCCCCGATGCGGGGGTGCCCCGTCACGCCCCGCCGGGGCCGCACCCGGCCTTGCACCGGTGGGACGTCTCCGGCCTTGCAGCGATGGCCGCGCCGGCCTGCCGTCGAGGTTCGAACCGGCGGACAGCTGCCTTGTAAGGGCAGCGCTCCACCGCTGAGCTATGCGTCCTGAGCGAGCTGTCAGCCGGGCCGGCCCTGGCCCTTCATCCACGCGGGTCGCGTCTGGCCCTTCGCCGGGCGGTCGTGCCGCCCCGGCGAAGGGCCCGGTCCGCCCTCAGCTCCGCTCTCCGCGGGGGCCTCGGAGCTGGGCCGCCCAGCGGGCCCATCGTGGGGTTCCCCAGCGGTCGACCAGGGCGGACCAGCGGCGGGCGGCTGCCCACACCACCTGGACCGCCGAGCGCGGGGCCAGCAGGGCCCGTAGACGCTCGCGGCGTCCGGCTCCGGCCTGGAGACCGGCCAGGACCGCCCGCACGTCGTCGGCGACCCCGGCGACCGGGCGCGGGTGCGGCGCGTACAGCACCTGTTCGACCGCCGTGGCCACCCGCTCGGCCGCCTGTCTCGCCTCGTCGTCCAGCTCGGTGAGCCGCACGATCCGGGCCACGGCCTTGCGCGAGGTCTGGGAGTCGTCCGGCAGGACGCCGAAGTCCCAGGCGGTGTCGACCAGTTCGTGCCAGGCCGCCAGGATCCGGTCGGCGGCGTCCTGTTCGGTGCGCCCGCCGGAGCCGTCCAGTCTGCGGGCCCGGACCCGCCGCCGCCACAGCATGGGCAGCAGCGGCACCACGAGCAACAGCAGCGCCAGCGAACTCCAGCTGGTGACCGTGGTCACCGAGAACCCGCCGCCCGAGGAGCCGTCACCGGGCTGCGGGACCGCGGCCGCGTCGCAGCCGCCCTCCTTCCGCAGCTCCGGTGCGCAGCTGTCCGAGGCGGACGGCGCGGCCGTCGGCTCGGAGCTGGTGCTCGGCTGGGCCGAGGGCTCGTCGGGGACCTCGCCCGACGGCGTCTGCTCCATCGTGTAGTCGGGCTGGGTGCCGCGGCTCGGGGTGGGCTCGAAGCGGGTCCAGCCGACGCCCTCGAAGTACAGCTCGGGCCAGGCGTGGGCGTCCTTCAGCCCGACCGACACCGAACCGTCCGCCTGCGAGGTGCCGGGGGTGAACCCGACGGCCACCCGCGCCGGTATGCCCAGCGTCCGGGCCATCGCCGCCATGGAGAAGGAGAAGTGGACGCAGAAGCCCGCCTTCTGCTTGAGGAACTTGGCGATGGCGGTCGAACCGCTGCCGGACTGCACCTCGGTGTCGTACCGGAAGCCCCCGTTCACCGCGAACCAGTCCTGGAGCTTGACCGCCTTCTGGTACGCGTTGGACGCGCCCGAGGTCACCTCGCGCGCCGTCTGGGAGACCACGGGCGGCAGCGAGTCCGGCACCTCGGTGTACTCGCGCAGCAGCCGCGGGTTCGGTGGCGGGGCGGAGGCCAGCTGGTCGGCGGTCGGCTCCACCATCAGGCTGGTGACCCGGTAGCGGGCGCCGCGGGTGGTCTGGCCGCGGTCGCCGACCAGCGTGCGGCCCTCGGGTTCGTACCGCCAGCGCCCGTCGATCTGCACCTTGTCGGCCGGGTAGGGGAGCGGCAGCCAGTTCTGCGCGTACCACTCGGCGGCCGAGATGGTGGTGTCCACGGAGGTGGTCCGGACCGCGGGGCCGAGACCGGTCGGCGCCGGCAGTCGGCCCGGCACATCCGTGACGTGCCGCTCGGACGACTTCCACGAGGCGCCGTCGAACTTGTCGAGCGCCACGATCCGCAGATACATGTCCTGGGTGCTCTGCGAGGAGGTGCGGTACCGCAGCACCTCCCTGTTCTCCGGCTGGTTCAGGCTGTCCTGGAGCGACACCAGCGGGTTCACCGCCGAGATGGTGCCGCCGCCGCTGCCCGGACCGCCGCCGCTGCCCTGCCGGTTCAGCAGCCCGCCGTCCAGGGACGGCAGCACCGCGGGCACCGCGACCGCGATGCCCAGCGCCAGCACGCCGATCCGGTGGCCCGCACGGACCGGGGCCGACGCGGGGCCGCCACCGGCCCCGGCCAGCCCCGAGGTCGGCGTGCCCGGCGCGCGCGGGGCGCCGCCGTTGAAGACGCGGCCCCACTGGGAGAGCCGGTCCCGGCCCTCGGCCAGGAGCAGCAGCAGATAGCCGGCCGCCGCGACCAGGAACCACACCCAGTCGCTTCCGTCGTCCGACAGGCCCGCCGCGACCGAGTACAGCGCCAGCAGCGGCAGCCCGGCGGGGGCCGCGCTGCGGTAGGTCACCGCGAGCGCGTCGACCACCAGCCCTATCAGCAGCACCCCGCCGATCAGCAGCAGCCGGATGCCGTCGGTGACCGGCGCCGGGGTCGCGTACTGCCCGACGTCGCTGGTGCCCTCGCGCAGCAGCAGCGCGAACTCATGGAGGGCCTCCGGGCTCGGCAGCACCCCGGCGATCGCCTGCCCGGACGCGAACACGACCGTGAGCAGCAGCATCATCACCACGGCCTGCCCCGCGACCGTCAGCGGACGGGCCAGCGGCACCCGGCGGGCGGCCACGCCCGCGGTGCTCTGGACCGCCAGCAGCAGCACGGCCTGGAGCAGCCAGCCGGCCGGATTCACCAGCGGCAGCAGCGCGCACGCGGCCGCGGCCGTGGCCAACGCCGCGCAGATCGCCAGCCGAACGCTCCCACTCATCCCCAGCTCCCTGTCATGCCGCCGACGACCCGAGGTCCGGTGTCGGCCCGGGTGGCGCCCTGCCCGTCGGCCTGCCGCCACAGCTCCGCCAGCGAGGCGCCAGGGGCGACCGGCAGCGCCGTCCACCCCGCCTCGCGCAGTCGGCGCAGCGCGTCCCCCAGCTCTTCCGGACCGGCCGGTTCCATGCCCCGCGACCAGGCAGGGCCGTCCATGACGAACGCCACCGCCGCCGTGGCGCGGTGCCGCATCCGCGCGACGAGCGCGGCCTGCTCCTCGTCCAGATCGCCCAGGAAGGCCACCAGCAGGCCCTCGCCCCCGCCGCCGAGTACGTCGTACGCGGGGGAGAGCCCGTCCTCGTCGGAGTGGTCCACCACCGCGAGGGTGTCCAGCATCAGCCCGGCCGTCTCGGCCGAGTCATGCGTGGAACCGGTGAATCCGCCTCCGCCGTCCGGGCCGGGCACCGAGCTTCCGGTGTCGGTCAGCAACCGGACCGCATAGCCCCGCTCCAGCAGGTGCACCGAGGCCGAGGCCGCGCCGCACACCGCCCACTCGAAGGGGGAGTCGGGCCCCGCGCCCTCGTAGGCGATGCCCCGGGTGTCCAGCAGCACCGTGCAGTGGGCGCGCTGCGGCTGCTCCTCCCGGCGCACCATCAGCTCTCCGTAGCGCGCGGTGGACCGCCAGTGGACCCGGCGCAGGTCGTCGCCGTGGCGATAGCCGCGCGGGATCACATCGTCCTCACCGGCCAGGGCCAGCGAGCGGTGCCGCCCGTCCCCGTACCCCGCGGCCTCGCCCGTCAGCCGCACCGCGGGCAGCGGCTCGACCCGGGGCACCACGGTGAGCGTGTCGTAGGCGCTGAACGCGCGGGTCAGCTCGCACATCCCGAACGGGTCGTTCAGCCGCAGCTGGAGCGGGCCCAGCGGATAGCGGCCGCGCAGATCGGAGCGGACCCGGTAGGACACCTCGCGGCGGCCGCCCGGCTCCACCCGGTCCAGGACGAAGCGGGGGCGCGGCCCCAGCACGTACGGCACCCGGTCCTGGAGCATGAGCAGCCCGGTGGGCAGCCGCGAGACGTTGTCCATCCGCAGGTGCACCCGGGCCTCGGAGCCCGCCGGGACCCGCGCGGGCGCGAGCCGCCGGCTGCCCGCCACCCGGTACCGGGTGCGGTAGACCACGGCCACGCACACCAGGGGCAGCGCCGCCAGCAGCAGCCCCACCCGCAGCAGATCGGCCTGGCCCAGCACATAGCTGCACACCGCGGCGGCGACCCCGGCGGCCAGGAAGGAACGGCCGCGGGTGGTCAGCCCGGCCAGCGCCGCCCGGATCGTGCCCCGGTCCTCCCCGCTTCCGGCGCCTCCGGGGCGCGCGCCCGTCCCCCCTGTGGTCATCACAGCCTCCGTGCGCCCGGCTGCTGCCCGTAGTCGACCGGGGGCATGGGCGGCACCGGGGGCACCGGCCCGCCGCTCCGCTGCGACGAGGTGGGCAGCGGGGTGTGCTGGAGGATGTCGCCGACGACCTGCTCCGCGGTGCGCCGGTTCAGCTGGGCCTGGGCGGTGGGCAGCAGCCGGTGGGCCAGCACGGGGACGGCGAGCGACTGCACGTCGTCGGGGAGGGCGAAGTCCCGCCCGGCCAGCGCGGCCGACGCCTTGGCGGCCCGCAGCAGGTGCAGGGTGGCCCTGGGGGAGGCGCCGAGCCGCAGATCGGGGTGGTTGCGGGTGGCGGACACCAGGTCCACCGCGTACCGCCGGATGGCCTCGGCGACGTGCACCGAGCGCACCGCCTCGACCAGCTTGACGATCTCGTGGGCGTGGGCGACCGGCTGCATGTCGTCCAGTGGGGACACCCCGCCGTGCACGTCCAGCATCTCCAGCTCCGCCTGCGGGCTGGGGTAGCCGATGGAGACGCGTGCCATGAAGCGGTCGCGCTGCGCCTCGGGCAGCGGATACGTGCCCTCCATCTCGACCGGGTTCTGGGTGGCCACCACCATGAACGGGCCGGGCAGTTCGTAGCTCTTCCCGTCGATGGTGACCTGGCGCTCTTCCATCGATTCAAGGAGCGCGGACTGGGTCTTGGGGGAGGCGCGGTTGATCTCGTCGCCGATGACGATCTGGGCGAAGATCGCACCCGGCTTGAATTCGAATTCCTTGCGCTGCTGGTCGTAGATGCTCACCCCGGTGACGTCCGACGGCAGCAGGTCGGGGGTGAACTGGATACGGCGCACCGAGCAGTCGATGGACCGCGCGAGCGCCTTGGCGAGCATGGTCTTGCCGACGCCCGGGACATCCTCGATCAGCAGATGCCCCTCGGCGAGCAGCACGGTCAGCGAAAGCCGTACGACCTCGGGCTTGCCCTCGATCACACCCTCCACCGACCGGCGGACCCGCTCCGCTGTGGTGGTCAGATCGCTGAGGCTCGCTCGTTCGTCATAGGTCGTCACCCGGCCCTCCTCGGCCCGTTCTCAGGGCCGACTGTCCGACCAAGGACGGACCGGCCCACCGCAAACGCTGTCACCGGCCCCCGCGGGGTTGCGGGGGACGATGTCATCTACGCATTCTTGCGGTCTTCGCCGTCTCGCGTCACTCGGCTGTGGATAACCCGGGGTTATTTGTCACGCTTGTGCGAGTTCGGGCTGAAAATCTCCTCAGCTGCGCGGCTCGACCTCGCGCAGCAGACCGGTCGTCACATCGAAGATGAAGCCCCGGATGTCGTCCCGGTGCAGCAGGAACGGCGAGGTGCGGACGCGCTCCATCGACTGGCGCACATCGGCGTCCAGGTCCTTGAACGCCTCGACGGCCCACGACGGCCGCTGGCCCACTTCCTCCTCCAGCTCGTGCCGGAAGTCCTCGGTGAGGTTCAGCAGGCCGCAGCCCGTGTGGTGGATCAGCACGACGCTGCGGGTGCCCAGCGCGCGCTGGCTGATGGTCAGGGAACGGATGATGTCGTCGGTGACCACACCGCCCGCGTTACGGATGGTGTGGCAGTCGCCCAGCTCCAGGCCGAGCGCCTCGTGCAGATCGAGACGTGCGTCCATGCAGGCGACGATGGCCACCTTCTGCACAGGGCGGGCGTCCATCCCGGGGTCGGTGAACTTGTCGGCGTACGCGCGGTTGGCCTCGACCAAGCGGTCGGTGACAGATATCGACATGGCTATGACCCTAAGCCCACCAGGGGATTTTGTCTTTTCTTTAGGTTACGCAAACGAGGGCATCGGGTGCTCCGAAGGAGTGATTGTGAGCCACTTCACGCCCCCGTGCGCCCTTGTCCGGTGCCCTCGGACGCGGCCGTTCCCTTCGGGCGACCTCGTCGGCGGGACGCGCTGGCCGGTTGGTTGACCGAAGGGACGAGTGGACTAAAGTGGCGCGAAGTGGGAGGCGTGACGCTCCCCTTGGATCCCCGAAATTTCGCGTGAGCGCGGTGCGTACGTACCCCTCGGCCTCCTCCCGCTCCGGTCGCCTGACGTCACTTCCCCGGCGCCAGTCGGCCGCTTCCCCTTCAGAGCGGGTGGGGACCCGGCGGTGCGTACCCGCCACGCCCGACCCTCAGAAGGGCGCACGAGCAGCGCAATGAGCAGCAACGCTCTCCACGTTCCCGTCATGCTTCAGCGCTGCCTGGACATGCTGGCCCCCGCCCTCGCCGAACCCGGCGCGGTGGTGGTCGACTGCACGCTCGGCCTCGGGGGGCACAGCGAGGCGCTGCTGCGCAGCTTCCCCGCCGCCCGGCTCGTCGCCCTCGACCGCGACCCGGACGCGCTCCGGCTGGCCGGTGAGCGGCTGGCCCCGTACGGCGACCGGGCGACCCTGGTGCACGCCGTCTACGACGAGCTGCCCGAGGTTCTGGACCGGCTCGGGGTGCCGCGCGTCCAGGGCGTCCTGTTCGACCTCGGCGTCTCCTCCATGCAGCTGGACGAGGCCGGGCGCGGCTTCGCCTACGCGCAGGACGCCCCGCTGGACATGCGGATGGACCAGTCGACGGGCATCAGCGCCGCCGAGGTGCTGAACACCTACCCGCCCGGCGACCTGGTGCGCATCCTGCGGACGTACGGCGAGGAGAAGTTCGCCAAGAAGATCGTGGACGTGGTGGTCCGGGAGCGCGCCAAGGAGCCGTTCAGCAACAGCGCCCGGCTCGTCGAGCTGATCCGCGAGGCCCTGCCGCAGGCCGCAAAGCGCACCGGCGGCAACCCCGCCAAGCGCACCTTCCAGGCGCTGCGCATCGAGGTCAACGGCGAGCTGTCCGTCCTGGAGCGGGCCGTTCCGGCGGCCGTGGCGGCGCTCGCGGTGGGCGGGCGGATCGCCGTGCTGTCGTACCACTCGCTGGAGGACCGGCTCGTCAAGCACGTGCTGGCGGCCGGTGCCGCCAACACCGCGCCGCCCGGCCTGCCGGTCGTCCCGGAGCGCTATCAGCCCAAGCTCAAGCTGCTCACCCGCGGCGCCGAGCTGCCCACCGAGGAGGAGATCGCCGAGAACCGCCGCGCCGCCCCGGCCCGGTTCCGGGGCGCGGAGCGCATCCGCGAGGACGCGCTGTGACCCGGGCGCCGGTGTCGCCCGTACCGGGCGCGGTCACGGCCAGGCGGGCGCCCTTCGTGCTGCTCGTCGTGATCCTGCTCGGCTCCGGCCTGATCGCGCTGCTGCTGCTGAACTCCTCGCTCAACCAGGGGTCGTTCGAGCTGAGCAAGCTGGAGAAGCAGACCGACGAGCTGAGCGACGAACGCCAGTCGCTCCAGCAGGAGGTCGACCAGCTCTCCGCCCCCGGCGCGCTGGAGCAGCGCGCCCAGGAACTGGGCATGGTGCCCGGCGGCAGCCCGGCGTTCCTCAACCCGGACGGCACGGTGGCGGGGGTGCCCGCACCGGCCACCGGGCAGCCCTCGGTGGCGCACGCCCCCGGCCCGCTGCCCCCGCTCGTGCTCGACCCCACCCAGGCGCCGACCCCGTCGGCTCCCGCCGCGGCGTCCGCCCCGGCCCCGGCCGTCCTGCCGTCGGCGAGCCCGCGGGCCCCGGCGGCCGGCGCCCCGACCACCCCGGCCCCTGGCAGGTGACACGGTGACGCGACCCCAGGACCCCCGCCGACGCGTGCCCGGCCCGGCGGCGCCGCGCGGCGACCGCGACCGCCGCCCGCGCCAGGGGGCGCAGGGCCGCCCCGGCGAGCGCGGCCCGCGCCCCGGCGCGCAGCGCGGCGGGCGCCCCGGGGGCGCTCCGGCGCAGCTGCGGCTGGGCAGCCCGCGCCCCCGGCTGCGGCTGATCAGCCTCGGCCTGACCCTCGTCATGCTGGCCTTCGTCGTACGGCTGCTCCAGGTGCAGGCCGTGGACGCCTCCGCGTACGCCGCCAAGGCCAACGTCAACCGCTACATCCCGGTCAAGCTGTCCGCGGAGCGCGGGTCCATCACCGACCGCGACGGCGTCAACCTCGCCACCACCGTGGACGCGTACGACATCACGGCCGCCCCCGACCTGCTCACCCCGCGCAACGCCAAGATGAAGGACGCGCCCCGGCAGGCGGCCGCCCTCCTCGCGCCGATCCTCGGCAAGAACGAGGCGGACCTGGAGAAGAAGCTCACCGACAACCCGACGTCGCAGTACGTCGTGCTGGCCCGGCAGCAGACCCCGCTGGTCTGGAAGCAGATCAAGGACCTGAAGAACAACCTGGACGACGCCGCGGCCAAGGGCAAGGGCACCAACGTCCTCGCCGGGGTCAACCGGGAGTCGCACAGCAAGCGGGTCTACCCGGGCGGCGACCTCGCCGCCGGGATCCTGGGCTTCGTGGGCGCCGACGGGCGCGGGGCCGCGGGGATCGAGCAGCAGCTGAACAAGAAGCTCGCGGGCAAGGACGGCAAGCGTGTCTACGCCCAGTCCGGCGGCCACCAGGTGCCCACCGGGGACGTCAGCGAACAGCCCGCGGTGCCCGGCAACGACGTCGAGCTGACGATCGACCGCGACATCCAGTGGGCCGCCCAGAACGCCATCTCCGACCAGGTGAAGAAGTCGCAGGCGGACCGCGGCTACGTCGTCGTCCAGGACACCCGCACCGGCCGGCTGCTGGCCATGGCCAACG
Organism: Streptomyces sp. BRA346; assembly: GCF_052851135.1. NCBI lineage: Bacteria > Bacillati > Actinomycetota > Actinomycetes > Kitasatosporales > Streptomycetaceae > Streptomyces > Streptomyces sp. BRA346. Next base: position 186,187 of record NZ_JAIWIH010000006.1, read on the forward strand.
CCCCCGGCTTCGACCCCAACGACATCTCCACCGCGGACGGCGACGCCCTCGGCAACGCCGCCGTCTCCGACGCGTACGAGCCGGGCAGCGTCAGCAAGGTGATGTCGATGGCCGCCGTCCTCCAGGAGCGCGCCGCCCGCTGGAACACCCAGGTGCAGGTCCCGAACCGGCTGCCGCGCGCGGGTCGCGCCTTCGCCGACGACGTCGACCACCCCACCTGGTACCTCACGCTCAACGGGGTGCTCGCCAAGTCCAGCAACATCGGCACCATCCTCGCCACCGAGCAGCTGGGCAAGACCGAGAAGCAGAAGAACCGGATCCTCTACTCCTACCTGCGGCGGTTCGGCATCGGGCAGCCCACCGGGCTCGGCCTCCCCGGCGAGACCCCGGGCATCCTGGCCAAGCCGCAGGACTGGAGCCCGACCCAGGGGTACACCATCCCCTTCGGTCAGGGCCTGTCGCTCAACGCCGTCCAGGCGGCCTCCGTGTACTCCACCGTCGCCAACGGCGGCCAGCGCATCGCCCCCAGCCTGGTGCGCGGCACCCGGGGCCCCGGCGGCGACTTCACCCCCGCGCCCGCGCCCGAGAAGACGCGCGTGGTGAGCCCGAAGACCGCGAAGACGCTCGCCGAGATGCTCGAATCGGTCGTGGACAACGAGGAGGGCACCGGTACCAAGGCGAAGATCCCCGGCTATCTGGTGGCGGGCAAGACCGGCACCTCCAACCGCGTGGACCCGAAGACCGGCCGTTACCACGGATACACCGCTTCGTTCGCCGGTTTCGCACCAGCGGACAAACCGCGCCTCACGGTCTACTGCGCGGTGCAGAATCCGACCAGGGGCAGCTATTTCGGCGGTCAGGTCTGTGGTCCGGTCTACAAGAAGGTCATGGAGTTCGCGCTCAAGTCGCTCCAGGTCCCGCCTACGGGTACGCAGCCCAAGCGGCTTCCCGTGAGCTACAGCCCGGACCAGTGAGCGGGTCCAGCCGTGACGACGATCACGCGGGAGCCCGGGAACCGGGGCCCGGTGCGCCGCTGCTCCGACGCCGGATTTCGCGACGGAGCGGGTGGGCCGGGTACGCTCACCGCCGTGCCCCAAGCTGATCAGTCTCAAACCCCTCAGAAGGACGTTTCTGTGGAATACCCGGGAGCGCCCCGCCCTCTCCAGGTCCGGCCCGTCCCGCTCGCGGAGCTGGCGGACCAGCTGGGCGTCGATGCCTCCGGCGTCCCGGCTGAGGCCGCGGTCACCGGGATCACCCATGACTCGCGCGCCGTGCGCCCGGGCGACGTGTACGCCGCGCTGTCCGGCGCCCGGCTGCACGGCGCGGACTTCGCCGCCCAGGCCGCCGACCTCGGCGCGGCCGCCGTGCTGACCGACCCGGACGGCGCCGAGCGCGCCGCCGCCACCGGGCTGCCGGTCCTGGTCGTGGACAACCCGCGCGGCCGGATGGGCGCGCTGGCCGCCACGATCTACGACGAGCCGGGCCACAGCCTGCTCCAGATCGGCATCACCGGCACCTCCGGCAAGACCACCACCGCCTACCTCGTCGACGGCGGGCTCAGGGCCGCCGCGGAGCAGGCCGGAGGTGGTCCCACGGGGCTCATCGGCACCGTCGAGATGCGCATCGGCGACGAGCGCATCAAGTCCGAGCGCACCACCCCCGAGGCCACCGACCTCCAGGCGCTGTTCGCGGTGATGCGCGAACGCGACGTCCACTCGGTCGTCATGGAGGTCTCCAGCCACGCCCTGGTCCTCGGCCGCGTCGACGGCTGCGTCTTCGACGTCGCCGTGTTCAACAACCTCTCCCCGGAGCACATGGAGTTCCACTCGGGGATGGAGGACTACTTCCAGGCCAAGGCCCAGCTGTTCACCAAGGCCCGCAGCCGGGCCGGAGTGATCAACTACGACGACGAGTACGGCCGCCGGCTCATCGAGGAGTCCGAGGTCCCGGTCACCACGTTCTCCGCCGAGGGCCACCCCGACGCCCACTGGCGCGCCGCGGACGTCGAGGTCGGCCCGCTCGGCTCGACCTTCACCGCGATCGGCCCGAACGGCGAGACGGTACGGGCCGCCGCCCCCATCGCGGGCCCGTTCAACGTCGCCAACGCGCTCGCCGCCCTCGTCGCGCTCGCCGTCGCCGGGATCGACCCGCAGACGGCCGCGGACGGCATCGGCGCCGTCCCCGGCGTGCCCGGCCGGCTGGAGCGCGTCGACGTGGGCCAGCCGTACCTCGCGGTGGTCGACTACGCGCACAAGACCGACGCCGTGGAGTCGGTGCTGCGCGCCCTGCGCAAGGTCACCGACGGCAAGCTGCACGCCGTCCTCGGCTGCGGCGGCGACCGCGACCGGCTCAAGCGGGGCCCGATGGGCTCCGCGGTGGCCCGGTACGCCGACACGGCCGTGCTGACCTCCGACAACCCGCGCTCCGAGGACCCGCTCGCCATCCTCGCCGCGATGCTCGCGGGCGCCGCCGAGGTGCCCTCGCACGAGCGCGGCGACGTCCTGGTCGAGGAGGACCGGGAGAACGCCATCGCCGCCGCCGTCGCCCGCGCCGAACCCGGCGACACCGTGATCGTCGCGGGCAAGGGCCATGAGCAGGGCCAGGACATCGCCGGGGTGATCCGCGCCTTCGACGACCGCCAGGTCCTGCGGGAAGCCATCGAACTCAGCGAGCGAGCCAAGGGGCGCGGTCCGCAACGCCCCGAGGCGAGCGAACCGCACGGGCACACACCTCAAGACAACCAGGGATGACAGACCGCCATGCGCGCACCAGCCCCCTCCAGGCAGCTCTCCCGCACGGCCGGAGGTGATCAGTGATCCCACTGTCCCTCACCGAGATCACCGGCCTCGTCGGTGGGCAGCCGCACGACATACCGGACCCTGACCTGAAGGTCACAGGACCCGTCGTGATCGACTCCCGCGAGGTGCGGCCCGGGAGCCTGTTCGCCGCGCTCCCCGGCGAGCGCGTGGACGGCCACGACTACGCGCGCGGCGCGGTCGAGTCGGGCGCGGTGGCGGTCCTGGCCACCCGCCCGGTCTCCACACCGGACGCCCCGGTTCCGACGATCGTCGTCCCCGACGCCGTCGCCGCCATGGGCGCGATCGCCCGCGCCGTCGTCGAGCGGCTGGGCACCACCGTGGTCGCGCTCACCGGCTCCGCCGGGAAGACCAGCACCAAGGACCTCATCGCCCAGCTGCTCCAGCGGCACGGCCCGACCGTGTGGACGCACGGCTCGTTCAACAACGAGATCGGGCTGCCGCTGACCGCGCTGCGCGCCGACGCGACGACCCAGCACCTGGTGCTGGAGATGGGCGCCCGAGGCAAGGGGCACATCCGTTATCTGACGGACCTCACCCCGCCCCGCATCGGGCTCGTCCTCAACGTCGGCACCGCGCACATCGGGGAGTTCGGCGGCCGCGAGCAGATCGCCGAGGCCAAGGGCGAACTGGTCGAGGCGCTGCCCTCCGCCGAGGACGGCGGGGTGGCGGTGCTCAACGCCGACGACCCCCTGGTGCGCGCCATGGCGTCCCGTACGAAGGCCCGTACCGTCCTGTTCGGCGAGGCCGGGGACGCCCACGTGCGTGCCTCGAATGTCCGGCTTGCCGACGGTGGCCGCCCCGCCTTCACGCTTCACACCCCTACCGGGTGCGGTGACGTGACCATGCGCCTGTACGGTGAGCACCACGTGTCGAACGCGCTCGCCGCGGCCGCCGTCGCCCATGAGACGGGCATGTCCGTCGACGAGATCGCCGTGGCGCTCTCCGAAGCGGGGCAGCTCTCCCGCTGGCGGATGGAGGTCACCGAGCGCTCGGACGGCGTGACGGTCGTCAATGACGCCTACAACGCGAACCCCGAGTCCATGCGAGCCGCGCTGCGCGCGCTGGCCGCGATGGGCGCCGCAACACCGGGGCGTCGCACGTGGGCGGTGCTGGGCCCGATGGCCGAGCTGGGCGATGAGTCACTGGCCGAGCACGACGCGGTCGGACGGCTGGCCGTCCGGCTCAACGTCAGCAAGCTCGTGGCGGTCGGCGGTCAGGAGGCCGCGTGGCTGGACATGGGCGCCAAGAACGAGGGTTCGTGGGGTGAGGAGTCGGTGCACGTGTCCGACGTGCGGGCAGCGGTCGATCTGCTGCGGAGCGAGCTGCGACCGGGGGATGTCGTGTTGGTGAAGGCATCCAGGTCGGTCGGCCTGGAGCAACTCGCGCAGGCGTTGCTCGAGGGTGAGGTCGCCGGGCGATGACCATGGGGCAGACCCTCCTCGCCGGTGGCCTCGCCGCGGGAGAAGAACACGTAGGCGCCATGAGGCAGATCCTCTTCTCCGGAGCCATCGGTCTCTTTCTGACCCTGATCGGCACCCCGCTGCTGATCAAGCTGCTCGCCCGCAAGGGCTACGGCCAGTACATCCGGGACGACGGCCCGCGGACGCACGGCAGCAAGAAGGGCACGCCCACCATGGGCGGCATCTCCTTCATCCTGGCCACGCTGATCGCCTACGCGGTGACGAAGGTGATCACGGGCAGCCAGCCCACCTTCTCCGGTGTGCTGGTGCTCTTCCTGTTCGCGGGCATGGGCCTGGTCGGCTTCCTCGACGACTACATCAAGATCGTCAAGCAGCGCAGCCTGGGCCTCCGGGCCAAGGCCAAGATGGCCGGTCAGCTGATCGTCGGTGTCGCCTTCGCGATCCTCGCGCTGAACTTCGCCGACGCCCGCCAGCAGACCCCGGCCTCCGACCGGCTCTCCTTCGTCCAGGACTTCGGCTGGTCCTTCGGCCCCGTGATCTTCGCGATCTGGGCGCTGTTCATGATCCTCGCGATGTCGAACGGCGTGAACCTCACCGACGGCCTGGACGGCCTGGCCACCGGCGCCTCCGTGATGGTCTTCGGCGCCTACACCTTCATCGGCGTCTGGCAGTACCAGGAGTCCTGCGCCAACGCGCGGACCCTGACCAACCCCTCGTCCTGCTTCGAGGTGCGCGACCCGCTCGACCTCGCCGTCGTCGCCTCCGCGCTGATGGGCGCCTGCTTCGGCTTCCTGTGGTGGAACACCTCGCCCGCCAAGATCTTCATGGGGGACACCGGCTCGCTCGCGCTCGGCGGCGGCCTCGCCGGGCTCGCCATCTGCTCCCGCACGGAGCTGCTGATGGCCGTCCTCGGCGGTCTGTTCGTCCTGATCACCCTGTCCGTGGTCATCCAGGTCGGCTCGTTCCGGCTCACCGGGCGCCGGGTCTTCCGGATGGCACCACTCCAGCACCACTTCGAACTCAAAGGCTGGAGCGAAGTCCTGGTGGTGGTCCGGTTCTGGATCATTCAGGGCATGTGCGTGATCGTCGGACTCGGCATCTTCTACGCGGGCTGGCGGGCTTCGTGACCATCGACGTCACCGACCTCGCCGGACGGCATGTCACCGTCGCCGGACTCGGCGTCTCCGGGGTCCCCGCAGCGCGTGCGCTGCGGGGCCTCGGGGCCACGGTGACCGTCGTCAACGGAAGCGACGGGGAGCCCCAGCGCGCCCAGGCGGCCGAACTGGAGCCGCTCGGCATCACGGTCCGGCTCGGCGACGGGACTGCGTCCAATAGCGGCTCCGCCGCGGGGCTCCCCGAGGGCACCGAGCTGATCGTCACCACGCCCGGCTGGAAGCCCAGCAGCCCGCTCTTCCTGGCCGCCGAGAAGGCGGGCGTCCCGGTGTGGGGCGACGTGGAGCTGGCCTGGCGGCTGCGCGGCCCGGACGCCCCGCCCTGGCTCGCGGTCACCGGCACCAACGGCAAGACCACCACCGTGCGCATGCTGGCGTCCATCCTGGAGGCGGCCGGGCTGCGCACCGCCGCCGTCGGCAACATCGGCGTCTCGCTCCTGGACATCGTGCTGGGCGATACGCCGTACGACGTGCTCGCCGTCGAGCTGTCCAGCTACCAGCTGCACTGGGCGCCCTCGCTGCGCGCCCACTCCGGCGCGGTGCTCAACCTCGCCCCCGACCACCTCGACTGGCACGGCTCCATGGCGGCGTACGCGGCCGACAAGGGCCGGATCTACGAGGGCAACCAGGTCGCCTGCGTCTACAACGCCGCCGACCCGGCCACCGAGGACCTGGTCCGGGCCGCCGACGTCGAGGAGGGCTGCCGGGCGATCGGCTTCACCCTCGGCACCCCCGGCCCCTCCCAGCTCGGCGTCGTCGAGAACATCCTGGTCGACCGGGCCTTCGTCACCAACCGGCAGAAGAGCGCCCAGGAGCTGGCCGAGGTCGCCGACGTCAACCCGCCCGCGCCGCACAACATCGCCAACGCGCTCGCCGCCGCGGCCCTGGCCCGCGCCTACGGCGTGCCGCCCCAGGCCGTACGGGACGGGCTGCGCGCCTTCCGCCCGGACCCGCACCGGGTGGAGCACGTCGCGGACGTCGGGGGCGTGCGTTACGTGGACGACTCCAAGGCGACCAACACCCACGCCGCCGAGGCGTCGTTGGGCGCGTACGAGCACATCGTGTGGGTCGCCGGCGGCCTCGCCAAGGGCGCCACCTTCGACGAGCTGGTGCTCGGCGCCGCCCCGCGGCTGCGCGGTGCGGTGCTGATCGGCGCCGACCGCGCCCTGATCCGGGAAGCGCTCGCGCGACACGCAGCGGATGTCCCGGTCGTGGACCTCGACCGGACCGACACTGGGGCGATGGCGGCGGCTGTCCGGGAAGCGGCCCGGCTCGCCCGGCCGGGCGATACCGTCCTTCTGGCCCCGGCCTGTGCCTCGATGGACATGTTCACCAACTACAACAAGCGGGGCGACGCCTTCGCCGCGGCGGTTCACGACCTGGCCTCGGGCCCGGTCACGGACGAGCAGTAGCCCGCCGGTCCCCCGCGAGGACCACCGCTCGCGCGGAGAACCTGGAGGGGATTCGACATGACGCCTGACCAGCCCGCCGCGCCGCGGTCCCGGCAGGCCGGAGCAGCCACCGGCCGCCCCGGGCCGCGGGCGGGCGGCGCCGCGCGGCCCCGGCCCGCCGCGCGGGGCGGGGAGCGGTCCGCGGCGCCCGCCCGGCCGCCGGGCGGCCGCGGCAAGGCCCCGGCCGCGCCCCTCGGGGACAAGGGCAAGGCGGACCAGGGCAAGGCGGACCAGGGCAGGACGGGCAGGGCCAGGGCGGACAAGGCCAGGGCCGACGAGGCCGCTGCGGCCAGGGCCGCGGCCGGAAAGGGCCGCCCGAGCCCGCCGAGGGCCCCCCGCCGCCCGGTGATCCGTAGGCCCCGCCGTCCCTCCAAGGGCAGCGTGCTGGACGCGCTGCGGGGCGCACAGCAGCGCGCCAAGAAGGCCTGGGACCGGCCGCTCACCGCGTACTACCTGATCCTCGGCGGCGCCGCGCTGATCACCGTGCTGGGTCTGGTGATGGTCTACTCCGCCTCCCAGATCAAGGCCCTCCAGTCGGGCCTCGCGCCCTCGTACTTCTTCCGCAAACAGCTCTTCGCGGCGGCGCTCGGCGCCGCGCTGATGCTGCTGGCCGTGCGCATGCCGATCAAGCTGCACCGCGCCTTCGCCTATCCGCTGCTGGCCGCCTCGGTCTTTCTGATGTGCCTGGTCCAGGTGCCGGGGATAGGGATTTCGGTCAACGGCAACCAGAACTGGATCTCCTTCGGCGGCCCGTTCATGCTCCAGCCGAGCGAGTTCGGCAAGCTCGCCCTCGTCCTGTGGGGCGCCGACCTGCTGGCCCGCAAGCAGGACAAGCGGCTGCTCACGCAGTGGAAGCACCTTCTGGTGCCACTCGTCCCGGCGGCGGCCCTGCTGCTCGGGATGATCATGCTCGGCGGCGACATGGGCACCGCGATCATCCTCACGGCGATCCTTTTCGGCCTGCTTTGGCTGGCGGGCGCCCCCACCCGGCTCTTCGCCGGGGTGCTCGCCTTCGCCGGAGTGATCGGCATCCTGCTGATCAAGACCAGCGCCAACCGGATGTCCCGGCTCGCCTGCATCGGCGCCACCGAGCCCGGAGCCAACGATCAGTGCTGGCAGGCGGTGCATGGGATCTATGCTCTGGCCAATGGCGGATGGTTCGGTTCCGGACTCGGCGCATCCATGGAAAAATGGGGTGAACTCCCCGAACCGCACACCGACTTCATCTTCGCCATTACCGGGGAGGAACTCGGCCTGGCGGGGACGCTGTCGGTGCTCGTCCTCTTCGCGGCTCTAGGCTATGCGGGTATCCGCGTGGCCGGACGCACGGAGGACCCCTTCGTGAGGTACGCCGCGGGAGGCGTGACCACCTGGATCACGGCCCAGGCCGTGATCAACATCGGTGCGGTGCTCGGTCTGCTGCCGATCGCCGGGGTTCCGCTCCCGCTGTTCTCCTACGGAGGGTCCGCCCTGCTGCCGACCATGTTCGCCGTAGGTCTGCTGATCGCCTTCGCACGGGCCGAGCCCGCTGCACGGGCGGCACTGGCCATGCGGCAGCCTGCTTTGCGGAAGAAGCTGGCTCGGGTGAGACGGAAGACGATGAGACGGCGCGTCAAGGAACGGCCGTCCGGAGAGCGGTGAATTTCGGTGCATGTCGTACTCGCCGGTGGGGGGACCGCCGGCCACATCGAGCCCGCGCTCGCCCTCGCGGACGCCCTGCGAAGGCAGGATCCGACCGTGGGGATCACGGCGCTCGGCACGGAGCGCGGGCTGGAGACCCGGCTCGTGCCAGAGCGCGGCTATGAACTCGGGCTGATCCCCGCCGTTCCGCTGCCACGCAAACCCACACCCGAGCTGATCACCGTCCCCGGGCGGCTGCGCGGCACCATCAAGGCCGCCGAGCAGATCCTTGAGCGCACCAAGGCCGACTGCGTGGTCGGCTTCGGCGGCTATGTGGCCCTGCCCGGCTATCTGGCCGCCAAGCGGCTGGGCGTGCCGATCATCGTCCACGAGGCCAATGCCCGGCCCGGTCTCGCCAACAAGATCGGCTCCCGCTACGCCACGTCCGTCGGGGTCTCCACCCCGGACAGCAAGCTCCGCGGCGCCCGCTACGTGGGCATCCCGCTGCGCCGCTCCATCGCCACCCTGGACCGGGCCGCGGTCCGCCCCGAGGCGCGCGCGGCCTTCGGCCTCGACCCCAACCTGCCGACCCTGCTGGTCTCCGGCGGTTCGCAGGGCGCGCGCCGGCTGAACGAGGTGGTCCAGCGGGTCGCCCCGTTCCTCCAGCGGGCCGGAATCCAGGTCCTGCACGCGGTCGGCCCGAAAAACGAACTGCCGCATGTGGACAACATGCCCGGAATGCCGCCCTATATCCCGGTACCGTACGTGGACCGGATGGACCTCGCGTACGCCGCGGCCGACATGATGCTCTGCCGCGCGGGCGCGATGACCGTCGCCGAGCTGTCCGCCGTCGGGCTGCCGGCCGCCTACGTCCCGCTGCCCATCGGCAACGGCGAGCAGCGGCTCAACGCCCAGCCGTTGGTCAAGGCGGGCGGCGGACTGCTGGTCGACGACGCCGAACTGACGCCCGAATGGGTGCAGAGCAATGTGCTCCCGGTGCTCGGCGACCCGCACCGGCTGTACGAGATGTCGCGGCGCGCCGCCGAGTTCGGCCGCCGGGACGCCGACGAGCTGCTGGTCGGCATGGTGTACGAGGCAATCGCGGCACGCCGCCAGGCGTGAGAAGGCAGGGAGCGTGGCCGGACCGACGACCGCCGAGAGCGGTGCCCGCAGGACGTCGCCGTCCGGCCCGCCCCCGCGCATCTTCGCGGCGCGGCGCAGGTTCCGCCTGCCCCGCCGCCGCACCCTGGTGATCGCCGCCGTGGTCGCGGCCCTGCTGGGCGGCGGGACCGGCTGGCTGCTGTACGGGTCGAGCTGGCTGCGCGCCGAGCGGGTGACGGTCACCGGCGAGGACGTGCTCACCCCGGACGAGGTCCGCGAGGCCGCGGACGTTCCGCTGAACACCCCCCTCGTCGCCGTGGACACCGGCGCGATCGGGGAGCGGCTGCGCGACCGGCTGCCACGGATAGCGAAAGTGGACGTATCCCGGTCATGGCCGCACACCATCAGTCTTGATGTGACGGAACGCAAGGCCGAAGTGATTGTCGAAGAGGGCGGGAAGTTCCGCGAAGTGGACGCCCATGGCGTGCGGTTCTCCCGTCTGGCCAAGCGGCCGAAGGGCGTTCCCCTGCTTGAAATGGAGCCGGACCGGTCGCCGAGTTCACGCCATTTCGGCCCGGCGCGGTTGCGGCGCGAGGCCGCCGGGGTAGTCGCCGGGCTCCCGGCGAAGGTCCGTGCGGACATGCGCTCGGTCCGGGTCCGCTCGTACGACTCGATCACCCTGGAGCTGTCACGGAGCCGTACGGTTGCGTGGGGGAGCGATGAGCGCGGAGCCGCGAAGGCGAAGGCGCTCACGGCGCTCATGAAAGCGCGGCCCGACGCCGGTCACTTCGACGTCAGCGCGCCGAGCGCGCCTGCGGTGTCCCGCAGTTGACGGGGATACCAGCAGGCCAGCACCCTGGTTGGCTAGCCCACTGGGTGATCACATAGGGTGAAAAGAAAAGCGGGAGGTTCGGCGTGTTCATTGAACGCGCGCCACTTGTCGACTTAGTGTCCTGTTCCGAAGACTCCGGGAAACAGAGGCACTGGTAACCCTAAACTTCAGCGTTAGGGTTGGGGTCGGCAATCGGAACCGTCCCATTCGGCATCAGTCGGCGCACCGCGACAACAGCGGGGTGGCGACACGTAACTCGAGGCGAGAGGCCTTCGACGTGGCAGCACCGCAGAACTACCTCGCAGTCATCAAGGTCGTCGGCATCGGCGGCGGTGGCGTGAATGCCATCAACCGGATGATCGAGGTCGGGCTCAAGGGCGTCGAGTTCATCGCGATCAACACCGATGCGCAGGCCCTGCTGATGAGTGACGCGGACGTCAAGCTCGACGTCGGCCGCGAGCTCACCCGTGGACTGGGCGCCGGCGCCAACCCCGATGTCGGCCGCAAGGCCGCCGAGGACCACCGCGAGGAGATCGAGGAGGTCCTCAAGGGGGCCGACATGGTCTTCGTGACCGCGGGCGAGGGCGGCGGCACAGGCACCGGCGGCGCGCCCGTCGTCGCCAACATCGCCCGGTCGCTGGGCGCACTGACGATCGGTGTGGTCACCCGTCCGTTCACCTTCGAGGGCCGCCGCCGCGCCAATCAGGCGGAGGACGGCATCGCGGGTCTGCGCGACGAGGTCGACACCCTCATCGTCATTCCGAACGACCGGCTCCTGTCGATTTCCGACCGTCAGGTGAGCGTGCTCGACGCGTTCAAGTCGGCGGACCAGGTGCTGCTGTCGGGTGTTCAGGGCATCACCGACCTCATCACCACCCCCGGCCTGATCAACCTCGACTTCGCGGACGTCAAGTCCGTGATGTCCGAGGCGGGCTCGGCGCTCATGGGCATCGGCTCGGCGCGCGGCGACGACCGCGCGGTGGCCGCCGCCGAGATGGCGATCTCCTCGCCGCTGCTGGAGGCGTCGATCGACGGCGCCCGGGGCGTGCTGCTCTCCATCTCGGGCGGCTCCGACCTCGGTCTGTTCGAGATCAACGAGGCCGCCCAGCTGGTGAGCGAGGCCGCCCACCCCGAGGCCAACATCATCTTCGGCGCGGTGATCGACGACGCGCTCGGCGACGAGGTCCGGGTCACCGTCATCGCGGCGGGCTTCGACGGCGGCCAGCCCCCCGCGAAGAACCAGAACCGCGACAAGGTGCTGGGCTCGTACAACGGCGGCCGCGAGGAGAACACCGGCAGCCAGGCCCCCCGTCCGCCCGCCCAGGAAGCCGGCCGCCCGTCCTTCGGCGGCCTCGGCAGCGTCACTCCGCGTGAGGAGGAGCCCGCCCCGGAGCCCGCTCCGGTCGCCGAGGTCCCGCCGCCGCCCCCGGTGTCCACTCCGCAGGTCCCGCCGGCCCGTCCCTACCAGGACAGCCAGGCCGAGGAGCTGGACGTGCCGGACTTCCTGAAGTGAGCCCGCTGCCATGGCTCCACGGCGACCCTGAAGCGATCCCGCAGTGATAGCGCAACAGCACGACGCGAGCGGCGCGCACTTCGCCTTCACCGATCGGTGGGGCGGGGTGAGCGCCGCTCCGTATGACGAGCTCAACCTCGGCGGGGCGGTCGGCGACGACCCCCAGTCCGTACGGACCAACCGCGAACTGGCGGCCAAGGCGCTCGGCCTGGACCCGTCGTCCGTCGTCTGGATGAACCAGGTGCACGGCCGGGACGTGGCCGTGGTCGAGGGCCCCTGGACCACCGGTGAGATCCCCTGTGTGGACGCGGTGGTGACGTCGCGTCGGGGGCTCGCCCTCGCCGTCCTCACCGCCGACTGCACCCCGGTGCTGCTGGCCGACCCGGACGCCGGTGTCGCCGGTGCCGCGCACGCGGGACGGCCCGGGCTGGTCGCCGGGGTGGTCCCGGCGGTGGTCGAGGCGATGACGGCTCAGGGTGCCTCCCCGGCCCGGATCGTGGCCCGAAGCGGACCCTCCGTTTGCGGCCGGTGCTACGAGGTCCCCGCGGCGATGCGCACCGAGGTCGCCGCGACGGTGCCCGAGTCCTGGGCCGAGACCAGCTGGGGCACCCCGGCGGTGGACGTGGCGGCCGGAGTGCGGGCCCAACTCGCCCGCGCCGGTGTGGAGATGGATGGAGAATCTCACATCTGCACGCTGGAATCGGCGGACCACTTCTCGTACCGGCGCGACCGCACGACGGGGCGGCTCGCGAGCTATGTCTGGTTGGACGGCTGAGCTGTGACGGATCGCAAGACGGAACTGGCCGCGAACCTGGCACGGGTGGAGGAACGTATCTCTGCCGCCTGCGCCGCCGCCGGTCGCAAGCGCGAAGAGGTGACCCTGATCGTGGTCACCAAGACGTATCCGGCGAGCGACGTCCGTTTGCTCGCGGAACTCGGCGTCCGGCACGTCGCGGAGAACCGCGATCAGGAGGCCGCTCCCAAAGCTGCGGAATGCGCTGATCTGCCACTCATCTGGCATTTTGTCGGGCAATTGCAGACCAATAAGGTCCGTTCCGTATGTAGTTATGCCGATGTGGTGCAATCGGTTGATCGCAAGCGATTGGTCGACGCGCTCTCGGGTGCGGCCGTGGGGGCCGCGCGCGAGCTGGGTGTCCTGATTCAAGTGGCGCTCGACGTGGACTCCGGGGAGCGGGGGCAGCGCGGCGGGGTCGGTCCGGACGGAGTGGGCGCGCTGGCCGAGGCCGTGGTGGCGGCCGACGGTCTGCGGCTGGACGGCCTGATGACCGTGGCGCCGCTGGCCGGTCCCTACGCGGACCAGCCGCGGGCGGCCTTCGACCGGCTGATGGAAATCTCATCCGGCCTGCGCGTGGCTCATCCGGCTGCGAACATGGTCTCGGCGGGAATGAGCTCAGATCTGGAAGAAGCGGTTGCGGCGGGAGCGACACATGTGCGCGTCGGCACCGCGGTACTCGGAGTCCGCCCCAGGCTCCGGTAACGTCGCGAAGAAGTCGGACCACAGCAGAAAATATGGTCATTCCCGTCAAAAGACGGGCAGGCCACGTGGATCCAAGGCATCCGGTGGCGGAGCCGATCCACCACAGAGCGGAGGACGCAGAGAATGGCCGGCGCGATGCGCAAGATGGCGGTCTACCTCGGCCTCGTGGAGGACGATGGGTACGACGGCCGGGGGTTCGACCCCGACGACGAATTCGAGCCCGAGCCGGAGCCCGAGCGGGAGCGTCGGCGTCATTCGGCAGTGGAGACCGAACCGCGGCCGGAGAGGGGCGAATCTGTGCGAGTCGTCCACCCCCCCGCACAGCGCGAACCGGCTCCGCTTGCGACGGAAAGCAGACAACCCGCGCGAATTGCCCCCGTGGCGTCTATCACACCTGAACGTCAGAACTTGGAGAAGAACGCACCGGTGATCATGCCCAAGGTTGTGTCCGAGCGGGAGCCGTACCGCATCACCACACTGCACCCCCGGACCTACAACGAGGCCCGTACTATCGGGGAACACTTCCGCGAGGGCACCCCGGTGATCATGAATCTGACGGAGATGGACGACACGGACGCGAAGCGACTTGTCGACTTTGCCGCCGGACTCGTCTTCGGTCTCCATGGGAGCATTGAGCGAGTGACGCAGAAGGTGTTCCTGTTGTCTCCTGCTAACGTCGATGTCACGGCGGAGGACAAGGCCCGTATCGCAGAGGGCGGGTTCTTCAACCAGAGCTGAGACGCAACACGGCAACACCGAGTCATCCGAGGCCGCAAGGCCGCGTACGAAACAGGGGAGAGGGACGCGCGAGATGAGCATCGCACTACAGGTGATCTACATCGCGCTGTACTGCTTCCTGATCGTGCTGATCTTCCGGCTGGTGATGGACTATGTCTTCCAGTTCGCACGCTCGTGGCAACCCGGTAGGGCGATGGTGGTCATCCTCGAGGCCACCTACACTGTGACCGATCCGCCACTCAAGCTGCTGCGGCGGGTCATCCCGCCGTTGCGTCTCGGGGGTGTGGCGCTCGACCTGTCCTTCTTCGTGCTGATGATCATCGTCTGGATCCTGATCACCGTCGTGAGCAATTTTGCGAGCAGGGTGTGAACGATACGGTCTTGCCGATTGCCGACGACTACGTTGAGGTGAAGTAGAGATGCCGTTGACCCCCGAGGACGTGCGGAACAAGCAGTTCACGACCGTCCGCCTCCGAGAAGGCTATGACGAGGACGAGGTCGATGCCTTCCTCGACGAGGTCGAAGCCGAACTGACCCGGCTGCTGCGGGAGAACGAGGACCTGCGCGCCAAGCTGGCCGCAGCCACGCGGGCCGCCGCACAGAGTCAGCAGCAGCAAGGCATGCGTAAACCTCCGGAACAGCAGGAGCGACCCGGCGCCCCTGTCCCCGCCGCCATATCCGGACCGCCGCAGCAGCAGCAGCAGGGCCAGCCCGGCCCGCCGCAGCAGCAGCAACAGCAGCAGCAGCAGATGGGCGGCCCGCCCCAGCTTCCGGGCGGTGCCCCGCAGCTGCCGGCCGGTCCGATGGGCCAGAACGGGCCCGGCCCGATGGGTCAGGGCGGTCCCGGTGGCCCCGGCGGTCCTGGCGGTCCTGGCGGTCCCGGTCCGATGGGCCAGAACGGCCCGATGGGTCCCGGCGGACCCATGGGTGGCCCGATGGGCGGCCCCGGTGGTCCCGGCGGCCCGCAGCTGCCGCAGCCGGGTCAGGGCCCGGGCGGCGACAGCGCCGCGCGCGTGCTCTCGCTCGCGCAGCAGACCGCCGACCAGGCGATCGCGGAGGCCCGTTCCGAGGCCAACAAGATCGTCGGCGAGGCCCGCAGCCGCGCTGAGGGCCTGGAGCGTGACGCCCGCGCCAAGGCGGACGCGCTGGAGCGGGACGCGCAGGAGAAGCACCGTGTCGCGATGGGCTCCCTGGAGTCCGCTCGTGCCACGCTCGAGCGCAAGGTCGAGGACCTGCGCGGCTTCGAACGCGAGTACCGCACGCGGCTGAAGTCGTACCTGGAGAGCCAGCTGCGCCAGCTGGAGAACCAGTCCGACGACTCGCTGGCCCCGCCGCGGACCCCCGCGACCGCCTCGCTGCCGCCGTCCCCCTCGATGAGCGGGTCCATGGCTTCCTCGGGTGCCGGCTCGATGGGTGGCCACACGATGGGCGGCAACCAGTCGATGGGCGGCGGCCACAACCAGAACGGCGGCGCGCCGTCGTACGGTGGCCAGCAGCAGATGTCCCCCGCGATGACCCAGCCGATGGCACCGGTGCGGCCGCAGAGTCCGCAGCCGATGCAGCAGGCGCCGAGCCCGATGCGGGGCTTCCTCATCGACGAGGACGACAACTGACGCTGCGCGCGTCGGCGCGTCGTCTCGGCAATCACGAGGGCCGGGCCCGGGAGCTTCAAGCTCCCGGGCCCGGCCCTTTTGCCGTGCGGGTTCGGTGCGCCGGGGGCTCTTTCCCCTACCCGCCCCTCCCCGAACCCGGGGGCTCCGCCCCCGGACCCCCGGTCCGGGGCGCCGGACGGGCTGAAGTGCGAGTGCTCCGCAACGGGTTCCGGTCGTAGGCGCGGGCGGGGCCTCCGCCCCGCCGGGCGGCCGGGTGCTTGTGGGCTCGGTCGCGAAGCCCGGGCGAGCCGGTGCCAGCTCGGCTGGGCGCCGCCGGGCCGGAGGCCAGGGGGGCGGGGCGGAACCCTCTGTTCGGGAAGGGGCGGGCTGACAGCAGCCTGCCCGGGCCGGGGTCCGGGGCGGAGCCCAGGTTCGGGAAGGGGCGGGTAGGGGACAAACTCCCGGCTGGGGTTCGCCCTCCGATCGCCGCGCCTACGTCCGGTCGTGGTGCCCGGGCCCCATGTCGGTTGCCGCCTGGGGGCCGCGCGGCGTGCCGGTCGCGGCGCTCGGGCGGGCGTGCCGCAACCGGGGCCCGGGGTGGGCCCCGGTTGCGGGGAGGGGGCGAACCCCCGCTCGGGTGTTACGCCTTGCGGAGGCGGAAGGTGAGGCCCAGGGTGCCGTCCTCGAAGGGGGCGCCGTAGGCGGCGTCGGCCTCGCCGGGGGCGAAGTCCGTGGCGAGGACCTCGTCCGCGATCAGCCCCGCGTGGTCCGTGAGGGCCTGGCGGAGTTCCTCGTCGGCGGTCTCCCAGCGCAGGGCGATCCGGTCCGCGACGTCCAGCCCGCTGTTCTTACGGGCCTCCTGGATCAGCCGGATGGCATCCCGGGCCAGGCCCGCGCGCCGCAGCTCCGGGGTGATCTCCAGGTCGAGGGCGACCGTGGCGCCGGAGTCCGAGGCGACGGACCAGCCCTCCCGCGGGGTCTCGGTGATGATGACCTCGTCGGGGGAGAGGGCGACCGTCTCGCCGTCCACCACGACCGAGGCGGTCCCCTCGCGCAGCGCCACCGACAGCGCGGCCGCGTCGGCTTCCGCGATGGCCTTGGCGACCGGCTGGGTGCCCTTGCCGAAGCGCTTGCCCAGGGCACGGAAGTTGGCCTTGGCCGTGGTGTCGACCAGCGAGGCGCCGACCTCGTTCAGCGCGGCGAGCGAGGTGACGTTCAGCTCCTCCTCGATCTGGGTGCGCAGCTCGGGGCCCAGCTTCTCGAAGCCGGACGCGGCGACCAGCGCGCGCGACAGCGGCTGGCGGGTCTTCACGCCGGACTCGGCACGGGTGGCCCGGCCCAGCTCCACCAGGCGCCGTACGAGCGCCATCTGCGCCGACAGGGCCGGGTCGATCATGGCCTGGTCGGCCTCCGGCCAGGAGGTCAGGTGGACGGAGTCGGGGGCGTCCGGGGTCACGGGGACGACCAGGTCCTGCCAGACCCGCTCGGTGATGAACGGGACCAGCGGGGCCATCAGCCGGGTGACCGTCTCGATGACCTCGTGGAGGGTGCGCAGCGCGGCCGCGTCGCCCTGCCAGAAGCGGCGGCGCGAGCGGCGCACGTACCAGTTGGACAGGTCGTCCACGAACGCCGAGAGCAGCTTGCCGGCGCGCTGGGTGTCGTACGCCTCCATGGCCTGGGTGACCTGCTCGGTGAGCGTGCCCAGTTCGCCCAGCAGCCAGCGGTCCAGCATGGGGCGCTCGGCCCGGGCCGGGTCGGCGTCGGACGGCGCCCAGCCCGTGGTGCGGGCGTACAGGGCCTGGAAGGCGACCGTGTTCCAGTAGGTGAGCAGCGTCTTGCGCACGACCTCCTGGATGGTGCCGTGGCCCACTCGGCGGGCGGCCCACGGCGAACCGCCGGCGGCCATGAACCAGCGCACGGCGTCGGCGCCGTGCTGGTCCATGAGCGGGATCGGCTGAAGGATGTTGCCCAGGTGCTTGGACATCTTCCGGCCGTCCTCGGCCAGGATGTGACCGAGGCAGACCACGTTTTCATAGCTCGACCGATCGAAGACGAGCGTGCCGACCGCCATCAGCGTGTAGAACCAGCCGCGGGTCTGGTCGATGGCCTCGGAGATGAACTGCGCCGGGTAGCGCTTCTCGAAGACCTCCTTGTTGCGGTACGGGTAGCCCCATTGCGCGAACGGCATCGAACCCGAGTCGTACCAGGCGTCGATGACCTCCGGCACCCGCACGGCCTCCAGGGAGCAGCCGTCGGCGGGGCAGGCGAAGGTGATCTCGTCGATGTACGGGCGGTGCGGGTCGAGCCCGGTCTGGTCGGTGCCGGTCAGCTCGGACAGCTCGGTGAGCGAGCCGACACAGGTCAGGTGGTTCTCCTCACAGCGCCAGATGGGCAGCGGGGTGCCCCAGTAGCGATTGCGGGACAGGGCCCAGTCGATGTTGTTGTCGAGCCAGTCGCCGTAGCGGCCGTGCTTGACCGAGTCTGGGAACCAGTTGGTCTTCTCGTTCTCCCGCAGCAGCGCGTCCTTGATCGCGGTGGTGCGGATGTACCAGGACGGCTGGGGGTAGTAGATCAGCGGGGTGTGGCAGCGCCAGCAGTGCGGGTAGCTGTGCTCGTACGCCAGGTGCTTGAACAGCAGCCCGCGCTCGTCCATGTCGCGGACCAGCGCCTCGTCGGCCTTCTTGAAGAACTGGCCGCCGACGAGGTCCAGCTCCTCCTCGAAGGTGCCGTCCGTGCGGATCGGGTTGACGATCGGCACGCCGTAGGCGCGGCTGCTCTTGAAGTCCTCCTCACCGTAGGGCGCCTGGTGGACCAGTCCGGTGCCGTCCTCGGTGGTGACGTAGTCGGCGTTGACGACGAAGTGCGCGTCGGGGATCTCGACCAGCTCGAAGGGGCGCTGGTACGTCCAGCGCTCCATCTCCGCACCGGTGAAGCTCTGGCCCGTGGTCTGCCAGCCCTCGCCCAGCGCCTGCTCGACCAGCGACTCGGCGACGACCAGCTTCTCGTTGCCGTCCGTGGCGACCACATAGGTCACGTCGGGGTGGGCGGCGACGGTGAGGTTGGCGACCAGCGAGAACGGGGTGGTCGTCCAGGCCAGCAGGGACGCCTCGCCCGCCAGCGGGCCGGAGGTCAGCGGGAAGCGTACGTAGACCGAGGCGTCGACGACGGTCTCGTAGCCCTGCGCCAGCTCGTGGTCGGACAGCCCGGTGCCGCAGCGCGGGCACCAGGGGGCGACCCGGTGGTCCTGGACCAGCAGGCCCTTGGTGAAGATCTCCTTGAGCGACCACCACACCGACTCGACGTACTCGGGGTCCATCGTGCGGTAGGCGTCGTCCAGGTCGACCCAGTAGCCCATGCGCTGGGTCAGGTCGGCGAAGGCGTCGGTGTGCCGGGTCACCGACTCCCGGCACTTGGCGTTGAACTCGGCGATGCCGAACGCCTCGATGTCCTTCTTGCCGTTGAAGCCCATCTCCTTCTCGACCGCCAGCTCCACCGGCAGGCCGTGGCAGTCCCAGCCCGCCTTGCGGGCGACGTGGTAGCCGCGCATGGTGCGGAAGCGGGGGAAGACGTCCTTGAAGACGCGGGCCTCGATGTGGTGGGCGCCCGGCATGCCGTTCGCGGTCGGCGGGCCCTCGTAGAAGACCCACTCCGGCCGGCCCTCGGACTGCTCGAGGGTACGGGCGAAGATCTTGTTCTCCCGCCAGAAGTCGAGCACGGCGTGCTCGAGGGCGGGCAGGTCGACCTGGGCGGGCACCTGGCGGTACTGCGTCATCGGAACACGTCCTCCGGCGGATACGTCTCGTCGTTTCCGTCGGAGGGACGAGAGCCGTCAGCGCTCCCGCGGTACCACCCTCCTTGGCCGCGAGCAGTGCGCTCCCGGCCCCCTCATTAGGGTCGCGATGCCGGTTCTACTGGCCCTGTGCGGGTGTTCTTCCGGCGGCTCCGGGGTGATCCTTCGCATCGCGCTCGCCCCCGGGCTCACACCGTCCCCGGGTCGCTCGTGGCCGCCTACGACGCTACTCGTCCCCATCCACGCCTTTCGCTGCGCCCAGTGTACGGGGCCGGACGGACCGCGGCCGACCGCTTTTCCTCACTGCGCCGACCGGGGGACGGGCCGGTCCTGAGATGACCCGAATGCCGATACGCCGGGTGCTTCAGTCCGGGAGTCGTCGTACGTCACTCTCCGGTACCGGTTCCCGGCCGGATTACCGGGCGGCGGGTGGGGCACAACGGTGGAGACCGGGTTGTCGTACGGGCAAGCCGGGCGAATCGGGCGGCGTGCCCCGTTGCCGCGTGCCCGGAGTCGATTTATCGTTCCGGAACGATTCGCGAGCAAGATCACAATATGTGAAGGGGCCGCGGCCATGGTGGCGAGGAAGACCGCCGTGCAGAAGAGCACGGCGAAGGCGACGAAGGCCGCGTCCGCGAAGAAGAGCGCCTCGGCCGGCAAGGCCACATCGGCCGCCGCGCAGGACGAGAAGGTCACGAAGAAGGCGGCCGCCAGGACGGCGGCGGCCAAGAAGAGCGCGGCCAAGAAGAGCACCAAGGCCACCAAGACCACGAAGACCACGGTCAAGAAGGCCACGGCCAAGAAGACCGCGTCGGCCGCACCGGCCAAGAAGGCGGTGCCCGCGAAGAAGACGGGAGCCAGGAAAGTGGTTGCGAAGAAGACCCCGGGCGGTGCGCCGGCCGCCAAGCAGACCGCGCCGTCGTTCCCGCCGTCCGGCGTGCCCAAGGCCCGGGTCGCGAACGGGCCCGTCGACCCGGCTGAGCTGGCCGTACGCCCCGGTGAGGACCCCTGGTCGGCGGAGGAGGTGGACGAGGCGCGCGCCGAACTGCTGACCGAGGCCGGGCGGCTGCGCACCGAGATCCTCGCCTCCGAGGAGGCGATCACCGGGCTGATGCGCGACTCCGGCGACGGCGCGGGCGACGACCAGGCCGACACCGGGACCAAGAACATCACGCGCGAGCACGAGATGGCCCTCGCCGGGAACGCCCGCGAGATGCTGCTCCAGACCGAGCGCGCCCTGGAGCGGCTGGACGCCGGGACGTACGGCCTGTGCGAGAACTGCGGGAACGCGATCGGCAAGGCCCGGATGCAGGCGTTCCCGCGCGCCACGCTGTGTGTCGAGTGCAAACAGCGTCAGGAGCGCCGCTGACCGTCCGCACGCCTGTGCCGTACCCTCGTCTGAGCCAGGGGGAGACTGGCCCGGACGATGAGGGACACACGTTGACAGAGGCGGAGCAGGCCATCGGTACGCCAGACGCGGGGAAGGCCGAGGAGGGCGCCGGGACCAGCGCCGCCGGTGCCGCGTCCGGGGCCGGGAAGAGGCGGCGGATCGGGGTGCTGGTCGCGGTCGCCGCGTTCGCGTACCTCCTGGATCTGGTCAGCAAGCTGGCCGTGGTCGCGAAGCTGGAGCACCACGCTCCGGTCGAGGTGATCGGCACCTGGCTCCAGCTGGAGGTGATCCGCAACCGCGGCGCGGCCTTCGGTATGGGCGAGGCGATGACCATCGTCTTCACGGTGATCGCGGCCGCGGTGATCGTGGTCATCGCGCGGCTGGCCCGCAAGCTCTACAGCCTGCCGTGGGCCATCGCGCTCGGCATGCTCCTCGGCGGCGCCTTCGGCAACCTCACCGACCGGGTCTTCCGGGCGCCCGGCGACCTTCAGGGCGCGGTCGTGGACTTCATCGCACCCGCCCACTTCGCGGTCTTCAACCTCGCCGACTCGGCGATCGTGTGCGGCGGCTTCCTGATCGTGATCCTGTCGTTCCGCGGTCTGGACCCGGACGGCACGGTCCACAAGGACTGACACCCGGCCGCCGCGGACCGGTATCCGACGGGCGTACGAACCGGTCCGCGCGGTCCGTCATACTCGACGGGTGAGTACGATTCCCGAGATCCGCACCCTGCCCGTACCCGACGGACTGGAGGGCGAGCGCGTCGACGCCGCGATCGCCCGCATGTTCGGCTTCTCGCGGACCAAGGCGGCCGAGCTGGCCGCCGCCGGGAAGGTGCAGGTCGACGGCAGCGTCGCCGGAAAGTCCGACCGGGTCTCCGGCGGGGCCTGGCTCGAGGTCGAGATGCCGCAGGCCGCGCCGCCGGTCCAGATCGTCGCCGAGCCCGTCGAGGGCATGGAGATCGTCCATGACGACGACGACATCGTGGTCATCGCCAAGCCGGTCGGCGTCGCCGCCCACCCCAGCCCCGGCTGGACCGGAACGACCGTGATCGGCGGGCTCGCGGCCGCGGGCTTCCGCATCGCCACCTCGGGCGCCGCCGAGCGCCAGGGCATCGTCCACCGGCTGGACGTGGGCACCTCCGGGCTCATGGTCGTCGCCAAGTCCGAGCGCGCGTACACCCTGCTGAAGCAGCAGTTCCGGGAGCGTACGGTCGAAAAGCGCTACCACGCGCTGGTCCAGGGCCACCCCGATCCGCTCAGCGGCACCATCGACGCGCCGATCGGGCGTCATCCGCAAGCCGACTACAAGTGGGCCGTGACGGCGGACGGCAAGCCGAGCGTCACCCACTACGACCTCATCGAGGCCTTCCGCGCCGCCAGCCTCCTC
Organism: Streptomyces sp. BRA346; assembly: GCF_052851135.1. Classification (NCBI taxonomy): domain Bacteria; kingdom Bacillati; phylum Actinomycetota; class Actinomycetes; order Kitasatosporales; family Streptomycetaceae; genus Streptomyces; species Streptomyces sp. BRA346. Next base: position 208,513 of record NZ_JAIWIH010000006.1, read on the forward strand.
GACATCAAGCTGGAGACCGGGCGCACCCACCAGATCCGGGTGCACATGTCGGCCCACCGCCATCCGTGCGTCGGCGACCTCACCTACGGGGCCGACCCCACGCTCGCCAAGCGGCTGAAGCTGACCCGGCAGTGGCTGCACGCGATGCGGCTGGGCTTCGAGCACCCGTCCGACGGCAGCTGGATCGAGTTCGAGAGCCCCTACCCGGACGACCTCCAGCGGGCGCTGGACATCGTGCGGGCGGAGAGCGCGTGAGCGCGCCGTACGCGATCGAGGTGGTGACCGACGGCGACCTCACGGACTGCCATGCCGTGCGCCGCGAGGTCTTCGTGGTCGAGCAGGGCATCTCCATGGCGGAGGAGATGGACGCGTACGACGCGCACGCCGTCCACCTCCTGGCCTCCTCGGCGGGCCGCCCGGTGGGCACGGTCCGCTTTCTGCACGGCGCGGCCGCCGACAAGAAGTACGGCCGCGCCGGGGTGAACGGCGCCACCACCGCCGCCCTCGGCCGCCTTGCCGTGGTCCCCGCGGCGCGCGGCACGGGGCTGGGCGCCGCGCTGGTCCGGGCCGTCGAGGCGGAGGCGGGGCGGCGCGGGCTGTCCCGGGTCTACCTGGAGGCGCAGACCCACGCGCTCGCGTTCTACGAGCGGCTGGGCTACGAGGCGTTCGGGCCCGAGTTCGACGAGGGCAGCGGCATTCCGCACCGCGCGATGCGACGGGCGCTGTGAGGCGCTGAGCCCCCCGAGGACCGCTAGCTCTTGCGGAAGCCGTTGTCGAAGCGGGCGAAGTGGTCCTCGCGCCCGGGGGCGGGATGCGTGGGCGCCGGGGCGGGCACCTGGGCCTGCACCGCGGGCGCGGTCGCGATCCGCGGCAGCGCGTACGGATGCTCCTCCCGCAGCCACGTGATCATCCGCTCCCGGATCTCGCACCGCACCGTCCACGCGTCGTCGGAGTCCCGCGCGGTCACCAGCGCCCGCACCACGATGGTGCTCGGGCTGGTGTCGGTGACGACCAGGCTCCAGTCCCTGCCGTCCCAGGCCTTGGACTCCTGCACAATCTCGCGCAGCTTCGTCCGCATCTCCGCGATCGGGGCGTGGTGGTCCAGGTGGAAGAGGACCGTGCCGGTCTTCTGGGTGCCGCCGCGCGACCAGTTCTCGAACGGCTGGCCGGTGAAGTACGACACCGGCATGGTGATCCGCCGCTCGTCCCAGGTCCGCACGGACAGGAAGGTCAGGGTGATCTCCTCGACCGTGCCCCATTCGCCGTTGACCACCACCGTGTCGCCGATGCGCACCATGTCGCCGAAGGCGATTTGGAGACCGGCGAAGAGGTTGCCCAGCGTCGACTGGGCGGCGACACCGGCGACGATGCCCAGGATTCCGGCGGACGCCAGCATGGACGTCCCGACGGCGCGCATCGCGGGGAAGGTCAGCAGCATCGCCGATGCCGCCACCACCCCGACCACCGCGGCCACCACCCGCTGGATCAGCGTGACCTGGGTGCGCACCCGCCGCACCCGCGCCGGGTCGTGCGCGCTGGCGGCGTAGCGGGAGTACGAGGACTCCACGATGGCGCCGGACCCCCGGATCACCAGCCAGGCGGTCGCCGCGATCAGCACCAGGGTGAGCAGCCGGCCGATCGCCGTCTGGTGCGCGGTGATGGCCTGCGCGTCGATCGTCTCGTACGAGCCGCGCAGCAGCGCCGTGCACACCGTCACCTGGAGCGGCAGCCGGCAGCCGCGCAGCAGGTCCCACAGCGGGGTCTCCGGGTGCCGGGCGTCGATCCGTCGCAGCAGCCAGTCGGCTCCCCAGCCGATGAACACGGTGATGGCGAGGGAGCCGCCGATGACGATGACCGGACGCAGCACGTCCTCCATGAAGATCTTCCTCGTCCTTCCGCCGGAGGTTCTGGGTTCCGCCTTCCCGGGCCGTACCTGGCACGATGGGCGAAGCGTTCCACCCACTAGGAAGTGACCACTGTGACCCGTTCCCCGATCCTGCTCCTCCATTCCATGTACGGCCTGCGGCCCGCGGTGCACGCGGCCGCGGACCGGCTGCGCGCCGCGGGGCACGAGGTGCACGTACCGGATCTGTACGAGGGTCGGACGGCGAACACCGCCGAGGAGGGCATGGCCCTCAAGGAGGAGATCGGCGGGGACGAGCTGCTGAAGCGGGCGGTACGGGCCGCGGCGCCCGTCTCGAACCGCGGGCTGGTCTACGCGGGCTTCTCGCTCGGCGGCTCGATCGCGCAGAACCTGGCGCTGGCCGACGAGAAGGCGCGCGGCCTGCTCCTGCTGCACGGGACGTCGGACATCGCCGACGACACCACGACCGACGAGCTGCCGGTGCAGCTGCACGTCGCCGACCCCGACCCGTTCGAGCCGCACGACTGGCTGAACGCCTGGTACCTGCGGATGGGGCGGACCGGGGCCGATGTGGAGGTCTTCCGCTATCCGGGGGCCGGGCACCTGTACACCGACCCGGAGCTGCCGGACTACGACGAGGAGGCCGCCGAGGCCACCTGGCGGGTGGCGCTCGGCTTCCTCGACGAGCTGGGGTAGTCAGGCCACCGGCTTGTCGGCACGCTCGACGCGCTGGGTGCCGGAGCGGGTGCGGTAGGACCGGGCCCAGGACGCGGTGGCGTGCGGGTCGGCCTTGTCGGAAACGGCGTAGTAGTCCATCTGGGCGCGCTCGGCGGTGACGTCGAGCACGCCGTAGCCGTGGGCGTCCATGTCCAGCCACTTCACATGGCGGTTGGCGGCGCGGAGGGCGGCGGCCGCGGCCAGCGAGACGGTGTGCGCCGGTACGTGGAGCAGATCGTCCAGGTTGTCGGAGGTCACCGAGGTGACCACGAACTCGGTCGCGGCCGAGTCGGAGAGCGGATAGGTCGCGGCCTTCACCGGCACGTCGTTGGCCCAGGCCATGTGGATGTCACCGGTGAGGAAGACGGTGTTGCCGATGGCGTTCCCGGTGAGATGGGCGAGCAGCTCGCGCCGGTCGTCGGTGTAGCCGTCCCACTGGTCGGTGTTGATCGCCAGGCCCTCCTTGGGCAGCCCGAGGAGTTCGGCCAGCGGGGCGAGTACTTCGGCGGGGAGCGCGCCGAAAGCGACCGGCGAGATCATCACCGAGTTGCCCACCAGCCGCCAGGTGGTGTCCGAGGCGGAGAGCCCGGACTTGAGCCAGTCGAGCTGGGCGCGCCCGGTGACCGTGCGCTCCGGGTCGTCCACCGCGCCGTTGCCCACGCCCACCTGTTCGGAGCGGAACGAGCGCAGGTCGAGCAGGTGGAGGTCGGCGAGGGTGCCGTAGCGCAGCCGCCGGTAGGTGGTGCCCTCGGTGGAGGGGCGCACCGGCATCCACTCGAAGTACGCCTGCTTGGCGGCGGCCATCCGTGACGCCCAGGCGCCCTCGGCGCCGGGGGTGTGGTTCTCGGCCCCGCCCGACCAGGCGTCGTTGGCGAGCTCGTGGTCGTCCCAGATGGCGATCATCGGCACCGCGGCGTGCAGCGCCTGGAGATCGGCGTCGGTCTTGTACCTGCCGTGCCGGGTGCGGTAGTCGGCGAGGGTGACGATCTCGTGGGTGGGGGCGTGCTGCCGGACGACGTTCTTCTCGGGGTATTCGCCGCTCTGGTACTCGTAGATGTAGTCGCCCAGGTGCAGGATCGCGTCCAGGTCGGTGCGGGCCGCGAGATGGCGGTACGGGGAGAACCAGCCCGCTTCCCAGTTGGCGCAGGAGACCACGCCGAAGCGGATCCCGGGGGCCGCGGCGTCGGCCGCCGGAGCGGTGCGGGTGCGCCCCACGGGGGAGTACGCGCCGCCGTCGGAGCGGAAGCGGTAGAAGTAGGCGGTGGCCGGGCGCAGTCCGCGCACATCGGCCTTGACGGTGTGGTCGGCCGAGGCGGTGGTCTTGGCGGTGCCGTGCGCGACGACCGTGCGGAACTCCCGGTCGGTGGCGATCTCCCAGCCGATCTCGACGGCCGGGCCGAGCCCCGAACCGGGGACGGCGTCCGGGGTGGGGGTGACGCGCGTCCACAGCAGGACGCCGTCGGGCAGCGGATCGCCGGAGGCGACGCCGTGCAGGAAGGCGGGTCCGGTGGCGGCGTGGGCGGCCGGCTGGGCGGCCAGCGGCAGCAGGGCGGCGGTGGCCGCTACGGCCGTGACGGCGCTGCGGCGGGATATGTGGTTTTTGGCGTCGGTCACGGCCGACGAGATTACTGGCAAGTAGCCCCGAAGGGCAGGGCTTCCGGGGGAAGTTCGCCCCCGTGTCGCCGCGGGGTCACCGCCGGGTCGGCGGGCGTGCCCCCGGGGTGATCCCCTGGAGGCACGCCCGCGCGGACCGGGCGGTGCGGGGCGGTTACTTCTTGAGGTTCTGCTGGACGAGCGGGGTGAACTGGTCCGGCGTCATGGGCGGATTCTTCTGGGGGGTCTCCAGCACCTTGCCGTTGAGCTTGAAGGCCGGGGTGCCGTCGATGTCCTTGGCCTTGTTGAAGGACGCCGACATGGCCAGCGCCCACCGGTCGTACGTGCCCTTCTTCACGGCCTTCTCGAAGGCCGCGTTGTTCTTGAGCTCCTTGACCTGCTGGGCGACGTCGAGCAGCTTCTGGTCGTCGGCGAAGGCGTCGTCGGTCTCCGTGGGGTGGTTCTTCGGGGAGAACAGCGCCGTTTTGTAGTCCAGGAAGGCCTGCGGGCTGACGTTCAGCGCCGCGCCGAGCGCGCTCAGGGCGTTCTTCGAGCCGGCGCCGGGCATCTGCTTGTTGTCATCGAGGAAGGTGCCCATCGTGAACTGCGCCTTGTAGGTGCCGTCCTTGATGTCCTTGAGCACGGTCGGCCCGGTCAACTTCTCGAACTGGGCGCAGACCGGGCAGCGCATGTCCTCGTAGACGTGGAGGGTGTTCTTGGCCTTCTTGTCGCCGATGACGACCGTGGTGCCCTGGGCCCCGCTGGTGTTGGCGGGCTTCGCCATCGTCTTCTTCTCGGCCGCCGTCCGCCACTTCTGGTTGACGTCGTCGGTGTTCATATTGGTGACGGCGTAGCCGATGCCGCCCGCTATCGCGAGGACCGCGAGGACCGCGCCGCCCACGAACAGCTGGCGGCGCACCCGCTCCTTCTTGGCCTGACGCTCGCGCTCGGCGCGCAGCCGCTCGCGCGCGGCCTGCTTGTTCTGGTGGCTATTGCGGTTGCTCATGATTGATCGATCTCCGTCGTTCTACGTCGGTCTGTAGTGCGTACGTGGAAGGGAAACGCTGTGCTCAGGCGGCGACTGAGCAGGGCGGTCCACGTCGTACGACGGAGTGCACCAAAAGGGGGAGCGCGGGGGCCGGGCGCGCCGGGCGTATCGGCAGCAGGGCCGGGGTCCGCGGCCGCAGGGCCGAGGTGACCACGGCGACGGCCAGCAGCAGCGGCCGGAAGGCGAAACCGGCGAGGGCGCCCAGCAGCCGCGCGACGGCGGCCTCACCGCGGCGCAGCCAGGCCGAGGCGATCAGCCCGATGGCCACGTGGGCGGCGAGCAGCAGCCAGGGCGTGGCGGAGCTGACGGCGGCGGACAGGGGAGTGCCACCCCCCGGATGGGTGATCCCGGCCAGCGGGGTGCCCACGTCACCGCTGTTGCAGAGCAGGTCGACGCCCATGGAGCGCAGGGGCCCGGCCACCGGGCCGCCGGACTGGCCGTAACAGGCGTCCTGGCCCGTGGTGAAGATCGTGTCGGCGGCCAGCTCCAGCGGGACCAGCAGGGCGGCGATGCCCCAGAAGCTCCGCTCCCGGCCCGCGAGGGCGTAGGCGAGGGCGAAGACGACCACCGAGAGCACCGCGACCGTCGACAGCGGCAGCGGGACGCGGGAGAGCAGCACATGGGACGCCGAGGACAGGGTGACGCACAGCGCCGTGAAGAGCGCTGCGCGCAGGGCCCTCAGCTGGGGCCCGGTGCCGCCCGTTCCGGCGGTGCCGCCCATGCCGTCCATAAGGTCGGATTGTGCCACGTTCGCCTGTAGGAGTGATATCAAGAGGGGCTCAGGGCGCGGGGTGCCCGCCCTGCGGGCACCCCGCGTCGCTGCTCAGAGCCCCGGGATGCGGCCGTTGCGGAAGAGGTCCACGAAGATCTGGTGGTCGGTGCGGGCCCGGGTGCCGTAGGAGTGGGCGAAGTCCACCAGCAGCTCCGCGAAGCCGTCCTCGTCGGCGGCGATCACCGCGTCGATGGCGCGCTCGGTGGAGAACGGCACCAGCGAGTGGCCGCTCTGGTCGTCGGCGGCGGCGTGCATGGTGGCCGTGGCCCGTCCGAGGTCGGCGACGACGGCCGCGATCTCGGACGGGTCGTCGATGTCGGACCAGTCCAGGTCCACCGCGTACGGCGAGATCTCGGCGACGAGCTGCCCGGCCCCGTCCAGCTCGGTCCAGCCCAGCCACGGGTCGGCGTGCGCCTGGAGGGCGCGCTGCGAGATCACCGTGCGGTGGCCCTCGTGGTGGAAGTACGCGCGCACCTGCTCGTCGGTGATGTGCCGGGAGACCGCCGGGGTCTGCGCCTGCTTCATGTAGATCACCACATCGTTCTCCAGGGCGTCGCTGTTGCCCTCCAGGAGGATGTTGTACGAGGGGAGCCCGGCGCTGCCGATGCCGATGCCCCGGCGGCCCACGACGTCCTTGACGCGGTAGGAGTCCGGACGCGCGAGACTGGACTCGGGAAGCGTTTCCAGATAGCCGTCGAAGGCGGCCAGCACCTTGTAGCGGGTCGCGGCGTCCAGCTCGATGGAGCCGCCGCCCGCCGAGAAGCGGCGCTCGAAGTCGCGGATCTCGGTCATCGAGTCGAGCAGCCCGAAGCGGGTCAGCGAGCGGGCGACGCGCAGCGCGTCCAGCAGCGGACCCTCGGCGGTCTCCAGCGTGAAGGGCGGCACCTCGTCGTTCTTGGCGCCGGTGGCCAGTGCGTGGATCCGCTCGCGGTAGGCGGCGGCGTAGATGCGCACCAGCTCGGTGATCTTCTCGTCGCTGAGCGCCTTGGTGTAGCCGATGAGCGCGACGGAGGCGGCGAAGCGCTTGAGGTCCCAGGTGAAGGGGCCGACGTAGGCCTCGTCGAAGTCGTTCACATTGAAGACCAGGCGCCCGTTGGCGTCCATGTAGCTGCCGAAGTTCTCGGCGTGGAGGTCACCGTGGATCCACACCCGGCTGGTGCGGTCGTCCAGGTACGGCCCGCCGGCCCGCTCGCGCTCCACGTCGGAGTAGAACAGGCAGGCCGTGCCGCGGTAGAAGGCGAACGCCGAGGCGGCCATCTTCCGGAATTTCACCCGGAAGGCGGCCGGGTCGGCGGCGAGCAGCTCGCCGAAGGCGGTGTCGAAGACGGCGAGGATGTGTTCGCCGCGCTGTTCCGCCTGGGTCTGCTGGGTCGACATCGCGGAGCGCCTCCTGGGGCATGGGGATTACGGCGTGGTGACTCATACGACAGGGTGTTTTTCATCCCGTGCGACATACGTTCCGACGTATGCGGCGGGACGGAGGATCCCGAGAGGATCAACGCCTGAGGCTACTCGCCCGTGCCCGTCCGCTGTCAGTCCGGAGGGGTAACCTTCGGTCCTGTCCCACCCAGCTGTCATCAACCGTTCGCCGGAGGTCTGCCACCGTGACCAAGCCGCCCTTCACGCACCTGCATGTCCACACCCAGTACTCGCTGCTGGACGGTGCGGCGCGGCTCAAGGACATGTTCAACGCCTGCAACGAGATGGGCATGACGCACATCGCCATGACCGACCATGGCAACCTGCACGGCGCGTATGACTTCTACCAGCAGGCGACGTCCGCCGGGGTCACCCCGATCATCGGCATCGAGGCGTATGTCGCGCCGGAGTCGCGGCGCTACAAGCGACGGGTCCAGTGGGGCCAGCCGCACCAGAAGCGCGATGACGTCTCCGGTTCCGGTGGTTACACCCACAAGACCATCTGGGCGACGAACAAGACCGGTCTGCACAACCTCTTCCGGCTCTCCTCCGACGCCTATATGGAGGGCTACTTCGTCAAGTGGCCCCGGATGGACAAGGAGACCATCGCCCAGTGGTCCGAAGGGCTGATCGCCTCCACCGGCTGCCCCTCCGGTGAGCTCCAGACCCGGCTGCGGCTCGGCCAGTTCGACGAGGCCCTGAAGGCGGCCTCCGAATACCAGGACATCTTCGGCAAGGACCGGTATTTCCTGGAGCTGATGGACCACGGCATCGAGATCGAGCGCCGGGTCCGGGACGGGCTGCTGGAGATCGGCAAGAAGCTGGGCATCCCGCCGCTGGTCACCAACGACTCGCACTACACCTACTCCCGCGAGTCCGTGGCGCACGACGCGCTGCTGTGCGTCCAGACCGGCAAGAACCTCTCCGACCCGGACCGCTTCCGCTTCGACGGCACCGGCTACTACCTGAAGTCCACCGAGGAGATGTACGCCATCGACTCCTCGGACGCCTGGCAGGAGGGCTGCCGCAACACCCTCCTGGTCGCGGAGCAGATCGACAACACCGGCTGGTTCGAGAAGCGCGACCTGATGCCGCGCTTCGACGTGCCCGAGGGGTACACCGAGGTCACCTGGTTCCAGGAGGAGGTCCGCAAGGGGATGGCCCAGCGCTTCCCCGGCGGCATTCCCGAGGACCGGCAGAAGCTCGCCGAGTACGAGATGGACGTCATCATCCAGATGGGGTTCCCGGGCTACTTCCTCGTGGTCGCCGACTTCATCATGTGGGCCAAGAACAACGGCATCGCGGTGGGCCCCGGCCGGGGCTCCGCGGCCGGTTCGATCGTCTCGTACGCGCTGGGCATCACCGACCTCGACCCGGTCGAGCACGGGCTGATCTTCGAGCGGTTCCTCAACCCCGAGCGTGTGACCATGCCCGATGTCGACATCGACTTCGACGAGCGCCGGCGCGGTGAGGTCATCCGGTACGTGACCGAGAAGTACGGCCACGACAAGGTCTGCCAGATCGGCACGTACGGCACGATCAAGGCCAAGAACGCCATCAAGGACTCGGCCCGCGTGCTCGGCTACCCGTACGCGATGGGTGACCGCATCACCAAGGCCATGCCCGCCGACGTCCTAGGCAAGGGCATCCCGCTGTCAGGCATCACCGACGAGAAGCACCCCCGCTACAGCGAGGCGGGCGAGGTGCGCGGGATGTACGAGAACGAGCCGGACGTGAAGAAGGTCATCGACACCGCGCGCGGTATCGAGGGCCTGGTCCGTCAGATGGGCGTGCACGCCGCGGGCGTGATCATGTCCAGCGAGACGGTGACCGACCACGTCCCGGTGTTCTCGCCGAAGAACGACGGCCAGGTCGTGACCCAGTGGGACTACCCGACCTGTGAGTCGCTGGGCCTGCTGAAGATGGACTTCCTCGGCCTGCGCAACCTCACCATCATGGACGACGCGGTCAAGATGGTCCGCGCCAACAAGGGCGTCGACCTCAAGATGCTCGACCTGTCGCTGGACGACCCCAAGACCTTCGAACTGCTCTGCCGCGGCGACACCCTCGGCGTCTTCCAGTTCGACGGCGGCCCCATGCGCTCCCTGCTGCGCATGATGAAGCCCGACCACTTCGAGGACATTTCCGCCGTCTCGGCCCTCTACCGGCCGGGCCCGATGGGCATGAACTCGCACATCAACTACGCCCTGCGGAAGAACGGCCAGCAGGAGATCACGCCGATCCACCCCGAGCTGGAGGAGCCGCTCAAGGAGGTCCTGGGCATCACCTACGGCCTCATCGTGTACCAGGAGCAGGTGCAGAAGGCCGCCCAGGTGCTCGCGGGGTACTCGCTCGGACAAGCCGACCTGCTGCGCCGTGCGATGGGCAAGAAGAAGCAGGAGGTCCTGGACAAGGAGTTCGTGCCCTTCCAGAAGGGCTGCCGGGAGCGCGGCTACTCCGACGAGGCCATCCAGGCGGTGTGGGACGTGCTGGTCCCGTTCGCCGGATACGCGTTCAACAAGGCGCACTCCTCCGCGTACGGCCTGGTCACCTACTGGACCGCGTACCTCAAGGCCAACTACCCCGCCGAGTACATGGCGGCGCTGCTCACCTCGGTCCGTGACGACAAGGACAAGTCGGCGGTCTACCTCAACGAGTGCCGCCGCATGGGCATCAAGGTGCTCACGCCGAACGTCAACGAGTCCGAGGCCAACTTCACCGCCCAGGGTGACGACGTGATCCTCTTCGGCCTGACGGCGGTCCGCAACGTCGGTCAGAACGTGGTGGAAGCGATCATCCGCGGCCGCAAGTCCAAGGGGAAGTACAGCTCGTTCCCCGACTACCTGGACAAGGTCGAGGCGGTCGTCTGCAACAAGCGCACCACGGAATCGCTCATCAAGGCGGGCGCCTTCGACGAGATGGGCCACACCCGCAAGGGCCTCACCGCGCACTACGAAACGATGATCGACAACGTGGTGGCGGTGAAGCGCAAGGAGGCCGAGGGGCAGTTCGACCTCTTCGGCGGCATGGGCGGGGAGAGCGGTGGCGGGGAGGCGCCGGGCTTCGGGCTCGACATCGAGTTCTCCGACGTCGAGTGGGACAAGACGTATCTGCTCGCCCAGGAGCGCGAGATGCTCGGCCTCTACGTCTCCGACCACCCGCTCTTCGGTATCGAGCACGTCCTCAACGACAAGGCGGACGCCGCCATCTCCCAGCTCACCGGCGGTGAGCACGCGGACGGGGCGATCGTCACCATCGGCGGCATCATCTCCGGCCTCCAGCGCAAGATGACCAAGCAGGGCAACGCCTGGGCCATCGCGACCGTCGAGGACCTGGCCGGGTCCATCGAGTGCATGTTCTTCCCGGCCACGTATCAGCTGGTCTCCACCCAGCTCATCGAGGACGCCGTCGTCTTCGTCAAGGGCCGCCTCGACAAGCGCGAGGACATTCCGCGGCTGGTCGCCATGGAGCTGATGGTCCCCGACCTGTCCGAGGCGGGCGCCAACGCCCCCGTGACGATCACCATTCCGACCGTCAAGGTCACCCCGCCGCTGGTCGAGAAGCTCGGCGAGGTGCTGACCCACCACCGCGGGTCGACCGAGGTGCGGATCAGGCTGCAAGGGGCGCGCAAGACCACCGTGCTGCGGCTCGACAAGCACCGGGTCACCCCCGACCCGGCGCTCTTCGGCGACCTCAAGGTGCTGCTGGGAGCCTCCTGCCTGGCAGGCTGAGCACCAGACCGTGAACAGATGAGGGGCGCGCCCGGCAGCCGGGCGCGCCCCTCAACGGGTTCTGGGCGGCGGGTCAGTTGTGGCCGAAACTCTTCTGTCGGCCCTTCCGTGCCGTCGAGGGGGTGCCCTCCGGCGGCATCTGCGGGGACTGCGCCTCCATCGAGGACTGCTGCGACTGGTCGGCCCGACCGCGGTTCTGCTGTTGCTGCTGCTTACGATCGCGGTTCTTGTTCTTACCCATGGTGGTGTGCCTCCAGTTGGGATCAGCCCCCGGGAAGAACAGTGACACGCCTTGGTGACCCGTGCATTTCGGGCAATTACCGTGAGTGAGAAGGGCGGTCTTGCCGAGGAGGCCGTATCCGCCACGCCGGTGATCCAGTTCGGACTGATAACCCCCGTACGGTCGGGCAGACTCGAAGGGAGGACCAAGAGGACCGAGAACAGATCCGGGGCACGGCTGTGTCGGGGGGCGACCGACGACTGGACTTCAGGAAAGAGGGTGGAACGTGGACCGCTGCGTCGTCCTGGTGGACGCCGGCTATCTACTGGGCGCCGCCGCGAGCCTGCTGGCCGGGGAGCCCGCCCGCTCCCGCATCTCCGTCGACCACGCGACCCTGATCCAGGGCCTGCGGGAGCGTGCCGAGGCCGAGACCGAGCGCCCGCTGCTGCGCATCTACTGGTTCGACGGCGCCCCCGACCGCGTACCCCAGCCCGAGCACCGGCGGCTGCGGGTGATGCCCCGCGTCACCGTCCGGCTCGGCGCCCTCACCCGCAGCGACGGCCGCTGGGCGCAGAAGGGCGTGGACGCCGCCATGCACGCCGAGCTGACCGAGCTGGCCCGCAACCGCGCCTGCTCCGACATCGTGCTCGTCACCGGCGACGGCGATCTGCTGCCCGGGCTGATGTCGGCCAAGGAACACGGCGTCGCCGTCCACCTGTGGGCCGTCCAGGCCGCCGACGGCGACTACAACCAGTCCGAGGACCTGGTCGCCGAGGCCGACGAGCGGCGCGTCCTGGACCGGGCGTGGATCACCGGCGCGGTGCGCGCCAAGGAGCTCCCCGGGCCCTGCGCCCCCACCACCGAGCCGCGCCCCGAGATCGCCGCCATCCTCGCCGCCCCACTGCCGGAGACCGCCGCCGCGGCCGCCGCGGCGGCGGCAGCCGAATCGCCCGGCACGCGCAACGGCACGGCGCGGCCCGCGGCGGGCGCCCCGGGCGCCGCCCCGGCCGCGGGCGGGGCGGCCGGAGCGGACGCCCGGGCGCCCGGCCCGGCCCCCGCCGCCGCGCCGGACGCCACGGCCGCGGGCGGGGCCAAGGGCGTGCCGACCCCGAAGGACCTCGCGGGCCTGGGCCGCGGGCCCGGCTCCTCCGCCGCGCCGCACCCGGCCCCCAGCGCCACCCTCCGCTGGTCCTCCGACAAGGGCTGGGTCGACCGCGGCCCGGGCTCAGGAGTGGGCGAGCCGCCGGAGACCGCCAATCTGCCCATGCTGGCCCAGCTCACCAGCGCCGAGCAGCGCTGGGCCGACCGCGAGGAGGACATCACCGCGGTCAGCGGCGACCCGTTCGAGGTCGGCCAGGTCTTCGCCCGCCGCTGGACCGAGCGGCTCTCCGACGCGGGCCACCTCCACCAGCTGTCGACGGAGTACCCGCGCATCCCGCACCGCATCGACGGCGAGCTGCTGCGCTACGCCGCCCGCTTCGGTCTGCTCGCCCACAAGGACGACCAGATCGACGAGCACGACCGCTATGCGATCCGGGCCGGGTTCTGGCGCGAGATCGACGTGCGCACCGCCGCCGAGCACGCCCCCGCGGGAGAGTAGGCCCCGTCCGGGGGATCTTCGCGGGCCCACGAAGATCCGCCGGACAGGACCTGGGCCGGGCCCCCCGCGGACGGCACCGGGTGTTTGGGCGCGTACCCTCATAGCTCGTGAGGACGGGCGCGAAACAGGCGACGGCAGGCGATGTGGTGTGCACCGTGCGCGGCCTGGTCAAGACCTATCCCGCGGCGCGTGGCCGCCGCGGTGCGCCCGCCACGCCCGCGGTGCGGGCCAGTGACGGCATCGACCTGGACGTGGCGCGCGGTGAGGTGTTCGGGCTGCTCGGGCCGAACGGCGCCGGGAAGTCGACCCTCGTACGCCAGCTCACCGGCCTGCTGCGGCCCGACGAGGGCCAGGTCCGGGTGCTCGGCCACGACCTCGTACGCCACCCCGAGCGCGCCTCCCGCCTCCTCGGCTACCTGGGCCAGGACTCCACCGCGCTGGACGAGCTGACCGTCGCGCTCGCCGCCGAGACCACCGCACGGCTGCGCGGGCTCGACGCCCGCGCCGCCCGCGCCGAGCGGGACGCGGTGATCGAGGAGCTGGGGCTCGGCGGGCTCGCCGGGCGGCCGCTCAAGAAGCTCTCCGGCGGTCAGCGCCGGCTGGCCTGCGTGGCCGCCGCCCTGGTGGGGGAGCGGCCGCTGCTGGTGCTGGACGAGCCGACCACCGGAATGGACCCGGTGGCGCGCCGCGCCGTCTGGGCCGCCGTGGACCGGCGGCGGGCCGAGCGCGGGGTGACCGTGCTGCTCGTCACGCACAACGTCATCGAGGCCGAGACCGTGCTCGACCGGGTCGCGGTGCTCGACCGGGGCCGGGTCATCGCCTGCGACACCCCCGCCGGGCTCAAGGCGATGGTCGCGGACGAGGTGCGGGTGGAGCTGGTGTGGCGCGCCGAGGCGCCGCTGCACATCCCCGGCGTCGCCGCGCTGCGGGACGCCGCGCACGCCTCCGGGCGGCGCTGGACGCTGCGGCTGCCCCCGGACGCGGCGCGCGCCGCGATCGCCACCGTGACCGGCGGGCCCGCCTTCGCCGCGCTGGACGACTTCACCCTCGCCACGCCCAGCCTGGAGGACGTGTACGTGGCGCTGGGCGGCCATACGGACGGTGCGGAGGGGCTGGTGAAGACATGAGGGACCGTAGGAGGGGACGGCATGCGGTGAACGCCGCCGTGGTCATGTCCGTAACCAAGCCCGTGACCAAGCCAGACGGAAGAGGAGCAGCGCAGACGTGAGTGTCGTGCCCGCGCAGGCCATGCCCGGCATGCCGAAGGCCGGTGCGCCGGTCGAGGAGGCCGGTGGTGCCGTGCCCCGGCCAGCCGACGCCGCCCCCGCCCCGCTCGTGGACCCGGCGCCGCTGGCGGCCTCCGCGCGGCTGCTGCCCGCGCTGGTCGCGGTCTACCGGGCGCAGCTGTCGCGGGCGCGGGTGGCGCGGATCCCGCTGCTGTTCGTGGCGACGTTCCAGTCGATCGGGATCATGGTCCTGATGCGCGGCGTGGTGGACGAGGGCGGCAGCGCTGCACGGTCCGTGGTGGCCGGGTCGAGCGTGCTCGTCGTGGCCTTCGTGGCGCTCAATCTGCTCGCGCAGTACTTCGGCCAGCTCCGCGCGAGCGGCGGGCTCGACCACTACGCGACGCTGCCGGTGCCGCCCGCCGCGGTGGTGCTCGGCGCGGCCGCCGCGTACGCCTCCTTCACCGTGCCGGGGACGGCCGTCACCGCGGTCGTCGGCAGCGCGCTGTTCCAGCTGCCGATGGGCCACCTGTGGGTGCTCGCCACGGTGATCCCGCTCTCCGGCGCCGCGCTCGCGGGCCTGGGCGCGGCCCTCGGGCTGCTCGCCCCGCGCCAGGAACTGGCCACGCTGCTGGGGCAGTTGGGGATGTCGGCCGCGCTGCTACTGGGGGTGCTGCCCGCCGACCGGATGCCGGAGGTAGTGTCGTACGCGCGTGATCTGCTGCCGTCGACGTACGGTGTGGAGGCCCTGGCCCGGTCCTTCGACGGTCAGCCCGACTGGCCGGCGGTCTGCGCCGACCTCGGGGTGTGCGCGGGGGTGGCCGTGGTGTCGCTTGCCGCCGCGACCTGGGCCTATCGCCGGGCAGCCGTGCGGTGACGCGCCGCAGCGGACGTCCCGCCGACCGAAGTACGCCGTCCACCTGGCACGATGACGGAGTGACCGCACCGTTGACGCCACATGAGCAGTCCTCGCCGCACGACGACGCCGAGCACGGGCAGCCCGCACCGGGCGAACCCGCCGCGCAGGGTCCGCAGGGGCATCCCGATCCGTATCCCGTCGAGGAGTCCGAGCACGCCGAGTACTCCGAACCGGGGGAGGAGCTGCGGGCCGAGCTGGTCCAGGCGTCCGTGGCGGCGATCGCGGTGGCGGTCGCGGGCGTGCTGCTCGGGCTGCTCTGGCTGTGGCTGGCGCCCCGGGTGTCGCTGATCTCGGACGGCAAGGCCGTCTATCTGAAGGACTCCGAGGGTGAGAACGCGATCGGCGGTGACGGCGTGTTCGTGCTGGCCGCGCTGGCCTTCGGCCTGGTCTCGGCGCTGCTGACCTTCCTGTTCTGCCGCCGCGGCGGGGTCGCCCTGGTGGTCGGGCTGGCGATCGGCGGCGTCCTCGGCTCGGTGATCGCCTGGCGTCTCGGCGTCTGGCTCGGGCCGTCCACGGACGTCGTGACGCACGCCCGGCAGGTCGGCAAGGGCGTCGCGTTCGACGCCCCGCTGAAGCTGAACGCGAAGGGCGCGCTGCTGGCGTGGTCGGTGGCCGCGATGGTCGTGCACCTGGCCCTGACCGGTCTGTTCGGCCCCCGCGACGAGGAGCCGGAGACCTACTACCAGACCACGACCGCCGCGTAGCTAGAGCCGCGGCGCGCTGGAGGCGCGGACGACCAGCTCCGGGCGCAGGCGCTCGGACTCGACCGCCTCGCCCTCCAGCAGCCGGACCAGCAGCCGCAGGCCCCGGCGGCCCATCTCCAGCATGGGCGACCGCACGGTCGTCAGCGGCAGCGGCAACTCCGCCGCCAGCGGCGTGTCGTTGAACCCCACCACCGCCACATCGGCGCCCGCCCGCAGGCCCTGTTCGCGGAGGGCGCCGATCGCGCCGATGGCCGCGAAGTCGTTCACCGCGAAGACCGCCGTCGGCGGCTCCGGCGTGTCCAGCAGCCGCGCCGTGGCGGCGTGTCCGCCGGGCACGTCGAAGCGGGAGTGCGCGATCCGGTGGGCCGGGATCGGCAGCCCCGCCTCCCGGTAGCGGTCCACCAGACCCGCCGTACGGTCGATGCCGGTGCTCGCGTACGGCTCGCCCGCGACGACCGCGACATCACGGTGGCCCAGCTCCAGCAGATGGTCGGCGACCAGTCGGCCGCCCAGGTAGTCGTCGCAGGTCACCGACGGGTGGTCGGCACAGGTCCGGCTGACCAGGACGAACGGGATGCCGCGCCCGGCCACCTCGGCCAGGAAGCGCCCGTCCGCGTGCGCGTCGCCGAAGATCATGCCGTCGACGCGCCGCCCGATGACCATGTTGGTGCGGGTGCGCTGGGCGTCGGGGTTGTCGCCGGTGTTGGCGACGAACGTCGACAGGCCCTGCTCGGCGGCGGCCTCCTCGATCCCCTCGTAGATCGTGGCGAGCACGATGTCCGACAGCCGGGGGACCAGGACGCCGACCAGGTTGCTGCGCCGGGTGCGCAGGCTGGTGGCATGGGGGTTGGGCTGGTAGCCCAGTTCGTCGGCGAGCCGCCGGACCCGCTCCACGGTGTCGGCCGAGGCGGCCCGCAGGCTCTCGTCCGGCTTCGCGTGCAGCACCCGGGAGACGGTCGAGACATGCAGACCGAGCTGATCGGCGATCGTGCGCAGGGTGACCGGTCGTGACTGCTGCGTGCCCACTTCGGCTCGGCCTCCGGTTGTCCCACCGCCGCACCCCGGTCCCCGGTACAGCGAACGATCGTGATGGTAACAGCGGACCTCTTGACACCTGTGGCCGGTGACACACATCCTACCCAAACGATTGCCCCAAACGTTTGGGCGCACATTTGAGTCACGCAAGGCGCGATTTCAGGCCATGCACCACGGCTTCCATCGCGCCACATCACGCCACATCACGAGGAGGCCGGGTGCGCAGGATCGTCGTACTGTCGACGGGCGGGACCATTGCGACCCGCCAGGACGCCCATGGCACCAGGCTCGCCGCCGATCCGGCGGACGCCCTGCTGGAGCGGCTTCCCCGGCCCCCGGGGGTGCCCGTCGAGACGCGCGACGTCTTCTGCCTGGGCAGCTATCTGCTCACCCCGGCCGATATGCGCGACGTCGCCGTGGCCGCCCACGAGGCGCTGGCCGACGAGAGCGTGCGGGGCGTGGTGGTGACCCACGGCACCGACAGCCTGGAGGAGACCGCGTACCTCCTCGACCTCTTCCACGCCGACCCCCGGCCCGTGGTGTTCACCGGCGCGATGCGCCCGGCGGACGCCCCGGACGGCGACGGGCCGCGCAACCTCGCCGACGCCATCGCCGTCGCGAACGCCGCCCGCGCCCGGGACGTCGGCGTACTGATCTCCTTCGACGGCCGGATCTACCCCGCCCGCGGCACCCGCAAGGCCCACACCGTGGCCCCCGCCGCGTTCGCCGCCCCCGACGGCGGTCCGCTGGGGCGGGTGGCCGACGGCGAGGTGGAGATCACCGCGGCGCCCCTGCGTCCCAAACCGCTCGACCTCGCGGCCTTCCTGCCCGAGGCACCCGGGCGCATCCGCACCGACATCGTCGCGGTCTACCCCGGCTGCGACATCCGGGCCCTGCGCGCGGTGGCCGACGCGGGGGCCCGCGCGGTGGTCCTCGAGGCCACCGGCGCGGGCAACGCCAACCCGCAGGTCGCCGACGAGGTCGCGCGGCTCGTCGGCTCCGGCGTCGTGGTCGCGCTCTCGACCCGCGTCCACGCCGGTCCGGTCGCCGCGGTGTACGGCAACGGCGGCGGCGCCGACCTGGTCCGCGCCGGGGCGATCCCCACCGGCACCCTGCGCCCCTCCCAGGCGCGGGTCCTGCTCACCGCCCTGCTCGGGTGCTACGGCGACCCGGCGCGGGTGCGGACCGCACTGAAAACAGCGCTGGAAACACAAACCGAGAGGAACCAGCATGGCTAAAGAGATGTTTGTGGCGTTCGGCGTCGACGTCGACGCGGTGGCGGGCTGGCTGGGCAGCTACGGCGGCGAGGACTCGCCCTGTGACATCTCCCGCGGCCTGTTCGCCGGGGAGGTCGGAGTGCCGCGGCTGCTGCGCCTGTTCGAGCGGAAGGACCTGCGCACCACCTGGTTCATCCCCGGCCACTCCCTGGAGACCTTCCCCGACCAGACCCGCGCGGTGGTCGACGCGGGCCACGAGATCGGCGCCCACGGCTACTCGCACGAGAACCCGATCGCGATGACCCGCGCCCAGGAGAGCGCCATCCTGGACCGCAGCATCGACCTGATCGAGAAGGTCGCGGGGCGCCGCCCGACCGGCTACGTCGCCCCCTGGTGGGAGTTCTCGCCGGTGACCAACGAGCTGCTGATCGAGCGCGGCATCGCGTACGACCACTCCCTGATGCACAACGACTTCACGCCCTACTACGTGCGCGTCGGCGACAGCTGGACGAAGATCGACTACTCGCGTCCGGCCGAGGAGTGGATGAAGCCGCTGGTGCGCGGCGAGGAGTCCGGCCTGGTCGAGATCCCGGCCAACTGGTACCTCGACGACCTGCCGCCCATGATGTTCGTCAAGGCCAGCGCCAACAGCCATGGTTTCGTCAGCCCGCGCGAGCTGGAGCAGACCTGGCGCGACCAGTTCGACTGGGTCTACCGCGAAATGGACTACGCGGCCTTCACCATGACGCTCCATCCCGATGTCTCCGGCCGCCCCCAGACGCTGCTGATGCTGGAGCGGCTCATCGAGTACATCGGCGGCCACGAGGGCGTCCGCTGGTCGACGTTCGACGAGATCGCCACCGACTTCAAGGCCCGCTCCCCCCGGGCCTGATCCCCCTCCGTTCTCCCCTCCGTTCTTCCTTCCCCGCGCTCTCTCCCCGCTTCCGACAAGGGGCATCCGCCATGACCACCGTCCCCTCCCAGCACAGAGACACCCCCACCGACACCCCCGGACCCCCCGCCGCCCGCCTGCCCCGCATCGGCGTGCGCGCCACGCGCAAGGCCACCGTCATCGCCTTCTGCGCCTGGGTGTTCGCCGTCTACGACTACATCCTGTTCGGCACCCTGCTGCCCGAGATCTCCGGCCGCTTCGGCTGGAGCGACGAGCGGGCGGCGCTGGTCTCCACCCTGATCTCCGTCGGCACCGCCGTCGTCGTCCTCGGCGTCGGCCCGCTCGTCGACCGGCTCGGCCGCCGCAAGGGCATGATCCTCACCGTCTCGGGCACCGCCCTGGCCTCCGCCGCCTCGGCCGTCACCCCCGGCGCGGCCTATCTGGTCGGCGTCCGCTCGATCGGCGGCCTGGGCCTGTCGGAACAGGCCGTCAATACGACCTATCTGAACGAGATCTATGCCGTCACCGAGGACGAGGCGATCAAAAAGCGCCGCGGCTTCGTCTACAGCATGGTGCAGTCCGGCTGGCCCGTCGGCACCCTGGCCGCGGCCGCGTTCGTCGCCGTCTTCCTGCCGCTCGTCGGCTGGCGCGGCTGCTTCCTGCTCGCCACCTTCCCCGCCCTCGTCATCGCCCTGCTGCGGCGCGGCCTGCCGGAGACCCCGCAGTTCGAACTGGAGAAGCGGCTGCGGGCGCTGCGGAAGGACGGCAAGGAGGCGGAGGCGCGGCAACTCGCCGCCGAGTACGGCGTGGACGAGACCCCCGGCACCCCGCTGCTGGAGATCTTCCGCGGCCGGGCGCGGCGCAACACCCTGGTCCTCAGCTTCGCCTGGCTCGCCAACTGGTTCGGCATCCAGATCTTCAGCGTGCTCGGCACGACGGTGCTCACCAAGGCCAAGGGCGTCAGCTTCGAGGGCTCCCTGCTGCTGTTCATCGTCATCAACGCCGTCGGCTTCGCCGGTTACCTCTTCCACGGCTGGGCCGGTGACCGCTTCGGCCGCCGCAACGTCATCGCCTGCGGCTGGATCCTCTCCGGCATCCTCTTCGCCCTCATGCTCACCGTCGCGCACGGCACGGTGGCCGTGGTCGCGCTCTACTCCCTCGGGATGTTCTTCCTGATCGGCCCGTACGCGGCGATGCTCTTCTACATGGGCGAGTGCTACGACACCCGCTGCCGGGCCACCGGCACCTCCTTCATCAACGCCTTCAGCCAGCCCGGGGCCGTCATCGCCGGTGCCCTCGCCACCACGATGCTCGCCTCCGGCGCCCACTGGGACCAGACCGCGCTGCTCATCGGCGCCGCCGGAACCTTTCTCTCCGGCTTCGTGATGTTCGCGGCCCGCCGGGTCGACACCGTCGAAGCCTGATATCAGCAGGGAGTTTGATCAGTGGTTCAGAACGATCAGCCCGAGCGGCCGGTCGCCGCGATCACCGGCGCGGCCAGCGGCATCGGCCGCGCGCTCGCCGTCGCCTACGCCCGTCGCGGCGTGCGGACGGTGCTCGGCCACTACCCCGGCGACCCCCACGACCCGGACGAGACCGTGCGCCTGGTCGAGGCGGCGGGCGGCGAGTGCGTACGGCACGCCGTGGACGTACGGGACCCGGCGGCCGTCGAGGCGTTCGCCGAAGCCGCCCTCACCGCGTACGGCCGCCTGGACATCGCCGTGGCGAACGCCGGGGTGCTGCGCCGGGCGCCGCTCGCCGAACTCACCGACGACGCCTGGGACGACATGCTCTCCGTCGACCTCACCGGGGTGCTGCGCACTCTGCGCTCCGCCGCCGGGCGCATGTCCGGGCCGGGCGCGATGGTGGCCGTCTCCTCCATCGCGGGCGGCGTCTACGGCTGGGGCGACCACGCCCACTATGCCGCCGCCAAGTCCGGCGTGCTGGGGCTGTGCCGGAGCCTGGCGGTCGAGCTGGCCCCGCGCGGCATCCGCGTCAACGCGGTGATCCCCGGACTCATCGTCACCCCGCAGTCCTCCGACCCGGTCAACTCCCTCGGCCCCGACGGGCTCGCCCGCGCCGCCGGTTCCATCCCCTGGGGGCGGGTGGGCCGCCCCGAGGAGGTCGCCTCCGCGATCGCCTATCTGACCTCCGAGGACGCCTCGTACGTCACCGGGCAGAGCCTCGTGGTGGACGGCGGACTCACCGTCAGGATGCCCGCATGACGGCCGGGGCCCTTCAGGGGCGCACCGCCTTCGTGACGGGCGGGGCCAGCGGCATCGGCCGCGCCATCGCGGAGGCGTACGTACGCGAAGGCGCCCGCGTCGTGATCGCCGACCGCGACGCGCCCCGGGCCGCGGCCGCCGCCGCCGAGACCGGCGCGGCGGGGCACGCCGCCCTGGACGTCACGGACCCCGCCGCCGTCGAGGCCGTGACGGGCGCGGTGGCGGGGGAGCACGGCGGCATCGACATCCTGGTCAACGCCGCGGGCATCCTCACCGAGGCGCCCCTGACCGAGATGGACCCGCGGCTGTGGTCCGAGACCATCGCCGTCGACCTCACCGGCGTCTTCCTGTGCTGCCGCTACGTCGTCCCGGGGATGGCCGAGCGCGGCTGGGGCCGGGTCATCAACGTCGCCTCCCAGCTCGGCATCAAGGGCGGCCGCTCGCTGTCCCACTACGCCGCCGCCAAGGCCGGGGTCATCGGGCTGACCAAGTCCCTCGCACTGGAGGTGGCGGAACGCGGCGTCCTGGTGAACGCCATCGCGCCCGGTCCCATCGACACACCGATGGTCGCCGGGATCACCGCCGAGTGGAAGGCCGCCAAGCAGGCCGAACTCCCCCTGGGCCGCTTCGGCCGCCCGGAGGAGGTGGCCCCCACCGCCGTCCTGCTGGCCGGCGATCCGGGCGGCAACCTGTACGTCGGCCAGACGCTGGGCCCCAACAGCGGCGACGTCATGCCGTAGGAAGGTGACGGATGTGCGGGGCGTGTGGTGAGCGCGGGGCGTTCGACTGGGCGCGGGCCTGGACCGCCGGGCTCGCCGCCCGCCGGGCGGTGGCCGTCGCCGCGGCCCGGGCGGCGGACCGGCGCGGGCTGCGGGTGACCGCGGGCACCGGCGGATGGCTGGTGCACGGGCCCACCGGGGCCGCGACCGCCTGCGACGGGCTCGGCGCGCTCGTCGCCGCCGTACGGCGCTGGTCCGGGGAGCCCGCCCCGCTGGACCGCGGCCGGTCCTCCGGGCCGCTGTCGGTGCCGGATGAGCCGGATGGGGGCGACGGCCGTACCGGGGTCGTGCTGCGCGTACGCCCCGGCGGCGCCCCCTGCGCCGACGCGGCGCTGGACGGTCCCGGGGGAGAGGCGGTCGTGGCGGACGAGGCCACGGCCCGCGCCGTCATCGCCGCCCTCGCCTCGCCCCGTTGGTCGCCGCGACGCTTTCTGGAGCGGGTGGAGGGCGTCTCCGCGGCCTGGGGACGCCCGGCAGCCGGTACGCGCCCCGAACCCGCCGGGCTCGCCGCCGACGTACTGCTCCGGCTGGAGTGGGCGCGGCAGAGCGGACGGCTGGACGCCGCGGCCCTCGCGGCACGCGGCCCGCTCGGACCGGGCGCGGAATACGACGTGGAGATCCGCGACGGCCACGTGGTCAGGGCCCGGACCCTCCGCGGCTGAGGGACGGCCGTAAACCCGCCGCGCTCGGGCCAGGGCCCCCGGTCCGCGCGGTCAGCGCCGTCCGGCGAGGCGCACCGCCGCGCCCGCGCCCGTCAAGGCGGCGCCTCCCGGGCGGAGGACCGAGACGGGCCTGCTCGGCGAGCCCGACACCGCGGTGAGAAGGGGCGCCTCCCAGCGGTCGCCGGGGGCGCGTGTCAGACGCCGTGGCCCCGGCGGGACTGGGCGCCCGCGCTTTACGGCGTGTCGAACCGCGCGATCGGCGCCACCACCGCGTCCGTCAGTGACGCCAGGTCCTTCGGGGACAGCTCGACCTCCAGGCCGCGGCGGCCCGCCGAGACGCAGACCGTCTCGTGGCCGTCGGCGGAGGCGTCCAGCGCGGTCGGCAGGCGCTTGCGCTGGCCGAGCGGGGAGATGCCGCCGCGGACGTAGCCCGTGGTGCGCTCGGCCGCGGCCGGGTCCGCCATGGTGGCGCGCTTGCCGCCGACCGCGGCGGCGAGCGCCTTGAGGTCGAGCGAGGCCGATACGGGCACGATGGCGACCGTGAGGCGGTCGTCGACGCTCGCGATGAGGGTCTTGAACACCCGCCCCGGGTCCACGCCCAGCGCCTGCGCGGCCTCCTCGCCGTACGAGGGGGCCGCGGGGTCGTGGTCGTAGGAGCGCACGGTGAAGGCCGTGCCCGCCGCGGTGAGGGCGGTGGTGGCGGGGGTTCCGGTGCTTCCGGAGGAGTTCTTCTTGGTCTTCTTCGCCATATGACAGGTGAGTTCGCGTCAGTTCGGGCTGGTGGGGCGGCGGGTCAGGTCGACGGCGGGCAGCGACGGGAGCTTACCGATGACCGCGCTCTCGGAGCGCAGCATTTTCAGCTCCTCGGCCAGCCGGCTCGCCGTATCGGGCGCCTGGAGCAGCCGCTGCTTGGCCGGGGTGTCGAGCACGGCGGCGGCCGCGACCAGGTAGGAGAGCACCGAGGGCTCGCCCGGCAGGTCCTGTTCGGTGGCGAGGGTGCGCTCCCGGGCGCCCGCGAGCCGCTTCTGGTAGGTGCGGAACGCCCGTACCACCCCGGAGGCCAGCGCCCCGGCGCCGTCGCCCGGCTCCTCCTCCAGCTCGTTGACCTCGCCCACCAGATAGGGGCCCGTGGAGTCCACGGACAGCAGCTCGAAGCGGGTGGTGCCGGTGGCCAGCACCTCGTAGGTGCCGTCCTCCTGCTCCCGGATGGTGGCCGCGTCCGCGACGCAGCCCACCCCGTAGAACGACTTGACCGGGTCCGGGCCGAAGCCCGCCGCCGGGCCCCGGTCGGGCGCGGGCGCCGACTCCGGGAGGCCGATCGCGCTGGGCGCGACCTCGTGACCGTCCCTGATGGCGACCACCCCGAACCGGCGCGGGGCGTCCTCGGGAAGCGCCGAAAGATCGCGCATAAGGGAGCGGTACCGCTGTTCGAAGACGTTCAGGGGCATGACGAGCCCCGGGAACAGCACCGTGTTCAGCGGGAAGAGCGGAAGGCGCGCGGAGGTCACGGGGTGTAAGCCTAATGGCCTCACGCGTGTCCCTTCACTGGCGGCGCCGGAGCCGGTCACTGGCGGCGCAGCAGCCGGGACGCACCGGCCGCGACGGTGGTGGCCAGCACCCAGCCGAGCAGGATCATCACGATGGACGCCCACTGGACCGCGCCCGCGGGTTTCCAGTAGCCGTCCTGGCCCAGGTTGACGACCGGGATCAGCAGATCGAGCGTATAGAGCGAGGCGTTCCAGTACGGCGTTTCCCCCGGTTTGATGGCCTCCGGTCTGTTGTGGGCGAAGAACACCGAGCCGACGGCCCACAGCACCGCCATCCACACCGCGGCCCGGCCGGGCCGGTAGCCGTAGGCCACGGTCCAGTCCTGGAGGTAGCCCCACATCTTCCCGGCGAGCGGCAGCGTTTCGCGGCGCCGCCGCTGCTTGGCGAGCAGCACCTCGCGCGCGTCGGCGTCCTCACCGCTGGCCCGCATCGTGTTGGCGAGCATCTCGTACGGCTCGGGCGCGTACTCGGGGGTCGCGGCGGCCACCCACTCCAGCCGCCGGGACAGCGGGAAGTGGCCGCGCGGGATCAGGTTCTCGTAGGAGAAGCCCGCCATGGTCAGCCCGCCGGGGCCGGGCCAGCTCACCGACTTGTCGACCAGGTTGACCACCTTGGCGCCGGAAAGGATCACCCGGCCGCGCTGCGGCCGCTCGCCCAGGAAGCGCAGCTCGGGCGTCTGCACCCGGCGCAGCGACAGCTCCTGGTCGTTCTCCATGACGAAGCGGGCCTGGTCGAAGTCGATGGCGTCGCCGATCCGCCCGTCGTCCAGCCGGATCCCGCCCTCGCATTCGAAGCGCTGGATGCGGGTGCCGCGGGTCGGCGTGCTGGTGGTGCCGTACGGGGGTGTCGAACCGCTGGAGTAGGTGCTCACCCCGCCCGCGGTGAGGTACAGGCTGCGCTCGACGGTCAGCTGCGGCGCGTTCAGCGCCCGTCGCCCGTACGGGTTGCGCAGCCGACTGCCGCGCAGGCTGAGCGACACGCCGATCTGGGCGCCGCGCAGACTGATCTCGCCGTACGACTCGATCATGTCGGCCTGGAAGTCCTGGGCCACGGTCAGCCCGTCGGCCGTGATCGACATGCCGCGGCGGTCGCGGCGCACGATCAGCTGGTTCAGCAGTAAATCGGTGCCGATGTGGGCGTCGGTGAGCCGGATGCCGTGGTCGACCACGCAGCGCGGCAGATGCAGATCGCCCTCGGTGCTCAGCCGCGCCGCCTCCAGCCGGGGGAGCGAGCAGCCCACCAGACGGAGGGTGGTGAAGTTCGACTCGGGAAGCAGCACCTCCCGCTCGAAGCGGCAGTTCTTCAGCTCCACGTACGGGTCGATGCTGCCGCCGGCCAGGTCGAGCGTGCCGGTGATGTGCACCCCGTTGAGCTTGAGCGCGGCCACCCGGCCCGGCTGGGCGGGCGGCCCGTCGAGCAGCAGCAGGGCGACGACACGCGCGCGCACACTGCGCTCCGGGCCCCAGGCGTATGGTCCCGAGGGGTCGTTCCGCTGGGGGTGGGAGGTGCGCAGATCGTGCGTACTGCCGTTGCGGAACGCCTGCCACATGCCCCACTCGGCGGTGGTCAGGTCCAGCCCGGGGGGAGGATCGCCGTCGTGTGGCTCGGTCACAGCCGTGTGCCTCCTGTCCTCCGTACCCCCGTACGGAACCCCATTCCCGCTGAGTAACCGCTTGAACGCCAACGGTCAGGATCAACTTAGGGGGTCCGTATCACTCACTGATACGGGGGGCGGGGCGTCGGAGCACGTCTGAGACAATTGATCGCGTGATCTCCCGTATCGATCTGCGCGGCGCCGCCTTCCCCGAGGGCGGGATCGACCGCGACCTGCTGCCCCGTGCCGAGCTCGACGTCGAGGCCGCCCTGGAGAAGGTGCGGCCCATCTGCGACGACGTGCGCCATCGCGGCACCGCTGCACTGATCGAGTACGCG
This sequence comes from Streptomyces sp. BRA346, assembly GCF_052851135.1. Classification (NCBI taxonomy): domain Bacteria; kingdom Bacillati; phylum Actinomycetota; class Actinomycetes; order Kitasatosporales; family Streptomycetaceae; genus Streptomyces; species Streptomyces sp. BRA346. The sequence continues at coordinate 234,613 of NZ_JAIWIH010000006.1, forward strand.
CATCGCTTCGACGGCGTGACCATGGAGCGGGTGCGGGTGCCCGCCGAGGCGCTCAGCCGCGCCCTTCAGGAGCTGGACCCGGCCGTGCGCGCGGCCCTGGAGGAGTCCATCCGGCGGGCCCGGCTGGTCCACCGGGAGCAGCGGCGCGCCGACCACACCACGCAGGTCGTGCCGGGCGGCACGGTCACCGAGCGCTGGGTGCCCGTCGAGCGCGTCGGGCTGTACGCACCGGGCGGCCGGTCCGTCTACCCGTCGTCCGTGGTGATGAACGTGGTGCCCGCGCAGGAGGCCGGGGTCGCCTCGATGGCCGTCGCCTCCCCGCCGCAGGCCGAGTTCGGCGGGCTGCCGCACCCCACGATCCTGGCGGCCTGCGCGCTGCTCGGCGTCGACGAGGTGTACGCGGCGGGCGGCGCCCAGGCGGTCGCGATGTTCGCGTACGGCACCGAGGAGTGCCGTCCGGTCTCCATGGTCACCGGGCCCGGCAACATCTGGGTCGCCGCCGCCAAGCGGCTGCTCAAGGGCCGTATCGGCATCGACGCCGAGGCCGGGCCGACCGAGATCGCGATCCTCGCCGACGCCACCGCCGACCCGGTGCACGTCGCCGCGGACCTGATCAGCCAGGCCGAGCACGACCCGCTGGCCGCGTCCGTCCTGGTCACCGACTCCGAGGAGCTGGCCGCGGCGGTCGAGAAGGAGCTGGAGACCCAGGTCGCGGCCACCAAGCACATCGAGGACCGCATCGCCCCCGCGCTGGCCGGGCGGCAGTCCGGCATCGTGCTGGTCGACGGCCTCGAACAGGGCCTCGCGGTGGTCGACGCGTACGCGGCCGAGCACCTGGAGATCCAGACCGAGGACGCGGCGGCGGTCGCGGCCCGGGTGCGCAACGCCGGGGCGATCTTCGTCGGCGCGTACGCACCGGTGTCGCTCGGCGACTACGCGGCGGGCTCGAACCACGTCCTGCCCACCGGCGGCTGCGCCTGCCACTCCTCCGGCCTGTCGGTGCAGTCCTTCCTGCGCGGCATCCACGTCGTGGACTACACCCGCGAGGCGCTGGCCGAGGTCGCGGGCCATGTGGTGACGCTCGCCGACGCGGAGGACCTGCCCGCGCACGGCGCGGCGGTGAAGGCACGGTTCGACTGGAAGGTACCTGGGAGCAAGTGACCGGGATTGACGATCTCCCCATCCGGGACGAGCTGCGCGGCAAGTCCCCGTACGGCGCGCCGCAGCTGGACGTCCCCGTACGGCTGAACACCAACGAGAACCCCTATCCGCTGCCCGAGCCGCTGGTGGAGCGGATCGCGGAGCGGGTCGCCGAGGCGGCCCGCCAGCTCAACCGCTACCCGGACCGGGACGCGGTCGAGCTGCGCACCGAGCTGGCCCGCTACCTCACCCGTACGGCGGGTCTCGCGGTGGGCCCCGAGCAGGTGTGGGCGGCCAACGGCTCCAACGAGGTGCTCCAGCAGCTGCTCCAGACCTTCGGCGGGCCCGGGCGCACCGCGATCGGCTTCGAGCCCTCGTACTCGATGCACGCGCTGATCTCGCGCGGCACCGGCACCGGCTGGATCTCCGGCCCGCGCAACGACGACTTCACCATCGATGTCGAGGCCGCCCGCCGGGCGATCGCCGAGCGCAAGCCCGACGTCGTCTTCATCACCTCGCCGAACAACCCGACCGGCACGGCCGTCGAGGCCGACACGGTGCTCGCGCTGTACGAGGCGGCGCAGGCGGCCAAGCCGTCGCTGGTGGTGGTGGACGAGGCATACGCCGAGTTCAGCCACCGCCCGTCGCTGCTGCCGCTGATCGAGGGCCGGCCGCATCTGGTGCTCTCCCGGACGATGTCCAAGGCGTTCGGCGCCGCCGGGCTGCGGCTCGGCTACCTGGCCGCCGACCCCGCCGTGGTCGACGCCGTCCAGCTGGTGCGGCTGCCGTACCACCTGTCCGCCGTCACCCAGGCCACCGCGCTGGCCGCCCTGGAGCACACCGATACGCTGCTCGGGTACGTCGAAGCGCTCAAGACCGAGCGCGACCGGCTGGTGCGGGAGCTGCGCGCCATCGGCTGCGACGTGACCGACTCGGACGCCAACTTCGTCCAGTTCGGACGCTTCGAGGACGCCCATGCGGCCTGGCAGACCCTGCTGGACCACGGCGTCCTGGTCCGGGACAACGGCGTACCGGGCCGGCTGCGGGTCACCGCGGGCACCCCGACCGAGAACGACGCGTTCCTCGACGCGGTTCGCGAGCTGATGAAGGAGAAGAGCGCATGACCCGCGTGGGACGCGTGGAGCGCACGACCAAGGAGACCTCGGTCGTCGTCGAGATCGACCTCGACGGCACCGGCCAGGTCGATGTATCGACAGGCGTCGGCTTCTACGACCACATGCTCGACCAGCTCGGCCGCCACGGCCTCTTCGACCTCACGGTCAAGACCGAGGGTGACCTGCACATCGACACCCACCACACCATCGAGGACACCGCCCTCGCGCTCGGCGCCGCCTTCAAGCAGGCGCTCGGCGACAAGATGGGCATCTACCGCTTCGGCAACTGCACCGTGCCGCTGGACGAGTCCCTCGCACAGGTGACCGTCGACCTCTCCGGCCGCCCGTACCTCGTGCACACCGAGCCGGAGAACATCGCGCCGATGATCGGCACCTACGACACCACGATGACGCGGCACATCCTGGAGTCCTTCGTCGCCCAGGCGCAGGTCGCCCTGCACGTCCACGTGCCCTACGGGCGCAACGCGCACCACATCGTGGAGTGCCAGTTCAAGGCGCTCGCCCGGGCGCTGCGGTACGCGAGCGAGCGCGACCCGCGCGCCGCCGGGATCCTTCCCTCCACGAAGGGCGCCCTCTGAATGAACGGGCTGTCGACCGTCTTCATCCTGCTCGGGCTGTTCCTCCTCGGCGGAGTCATCTCCTTCGCCAAGCAGGGGCTGCCCAAGGGCGTGATCGTGCTGCTGGGAGTGGGCGCCACGATGGCTCTGCTGGCCGGGATCCTTCGGCTGGAGGTCTGGAATTGAGCACCAGCGCTAAGAATGTGATCGTCTTCGACTACGGCTTCGGCAACGTCCGCTCCGCCGAACGGGCCCTCGCCCACGTCGGCGCGGACGTCGAGATCAGCCGCGACTACGACCAGGCCATGGCCGCCGACGGCCTCCTCGTCCCCGGCGTCGGCGCCTTCGGCGCCTGCATGAAGGGGCTGCGCGAGGCGCGCGGCGACTGGATCGTGGGCCGCCGCCTGGCCGGCGGCCGCCCGGTCATGGGCATCTGCGTCGGCATGCAGATCCTCTTCGGCCGCGGCATCGAGCACGGCGTCGAGGCCGAGGGCCTGGACGAATGGCCCGGCACCGTCGAACCGCTGCGCGCCCCCGTCGTCCCCCACATGGGCTGGAACACGGTCACCGCGCCCGGCGACTCGCAGCTCTTCGCGGGACTGGACAAGGAGGAGCGCTACTACTTCGTGCACTCCTACGCCGTCCGCACCTGGGAGCTGGAGGTCAGCAACCCGCACATGCCCGGCCCCAAGGTCAGCTGGACGACCCACGGCGAGCCGTTCGTGGCCGCCGTGGAGAACGGCCCGCTGTGGGCCACCCAGTTCCACCCCGAGAAGTCCGGCGACGCCGGGGCCCGCCTGCTGCGCAACTGGCTCGACACGCTCTGACCGGCCCGCCCCGCCCGTACCCGCCCGCCCCGTACGCACCGTAAGGTTCCCGCATGCCAACGCACCGCCTCGAACTTCTCCCCGCCGTCGACGTCCGCGACGGCCAGGCCGTCCGCCTCGTCCATGGCGAGTCCGGCTCCGAGACGTCGTACGGCGACCCGATGGAGGCCGCCCTCGCCTGGCAGCGGGCCGGCGCCGAGTGGCTGCACCTGGTGGACCTCGACGCCGCCTTCGGCACCGGGGACAACCGCGAGCAGATCGCCCAGGTGGCCCGCGCCATGGACCTCAAGGTCGAGCTGTCCGGCGGCATCCGCGACGACGCCTCGCTGACCGCCGCCCTCGCCACCGGCTGTACCCGCGTCAACCTCGGCACCGCCGCCCTGGAGACCCCCGAGTGGGTCGCCAAGGTCATCGCCGAGCACGGCGACAAGATCGCCGTCGGCCTCGACGTCCGCGGCACCACCCTGCGCGGCCGCGGCTGGACCCGCGACGGCGGCGACCTGTACGAAACCCTCGCCCGCCTCGACTCCGAGGGCTGCGCCCGCTACGTCGTCACCGACATCGCCAAGGACGGCACCCTCCAGGGCCCCAACCTGGAGCTGCTGCGGGGCGTCTGCGCCGCCACCGACAAGCCCGTCGTCGCCTCCGGCGGCGTTTCCTCGCTCGACGACCTGCGCGCCCTTGCGACCCTGGTACCGGAAGGTGTCGAGGGCGCCATCGTGGGCAAGGCGCTCTACGCCAAGGCGTTCACCCTGGAAGAGGCGTTGGAGGCGGTATCCGCATGACCTCACCCGAAAGCCCGGCCGGGAAGACCCCGCGGCGCGTGCAGACCGGCAGCCCCTGGGAGGAGAGCATCGGCTTCGCCCGGGCCGTCGCGGCCGGGGATCTGGTGGTCGTCTCCGGCACCATGCCGCTCGCGGACCGCGGTGTACTGGAGGGCGAGGGCGACCCGTACGAGCAGACCCATGCGGCCTTCCGGCACGCCCTGGACGCGCTGAAGGAATTCGGCCTCGGCGTCGAATCCGTCATCCGCACCCGCATGTACCTCACCCACGCCCGCGACGTGGACGAGGCGGGCCGCGCCCACAAGGAGATCTTCGACGCCGTGCGCCCGGCCGCGACCCTCGTCGTGGTGTCCGGGTTCGTCGACTCGCGCGTGCTGGTGGAAGTCGAACTGGAAGCATTCCGAGGAGCCCGAGCGTCATGACCCTGGCGGTCCGAGTCATCCCCTGCCTGGACGTGGACAACGGCCGGGTCGTCAAGGGCGTCAACTTCCAGAACCTGCGGGACGCCGGTGACCCCGTCGAAATGGCCCGGATCTACGGCCAGGAGGGCGCCGACGAGCTGACCTTCCTCGACATCACCGCCTCCTCCGGCGATCGCGAGACCACCTACGACGTGGTGCGCCGCACCGCCGAGCAGGTCTTCATCCCGCTGACCGTCGGCGGCGGCGTGCGCACCACCGAGGACGTCGACAAGCTGCTGCGCGCCGGAGCCGACAAGGTCGGCGTCAACACCGCCGCCATCGCCCGGCCCGAGCTGATCCGAGAGATCGCCGAGCGGTTCGGCAGCCAGGTCCTCGTCCTGTCGGTCGACGCCCGCCGCTGCCCTTCCGGAACGGAAACGGAATCCGGCTACGAGGTCACCACCCACGGCGGCCGCCGCGGCACCGGCATCGACGCCGTGGAGTGGGCCCACCGCGCGGCCGAGCTGGGCGCCGGGGAGATCCTGCTGAACTCGATGGACGCGGACGGCACCAAGGACGGCTACGACACCGAGATGATCGAAGCGGTGCGCAAGCACGTCACCATCCCCGTCATCGCCAGCGGCGGCGCGGGCAAGCTCGAAGACTTCGCCCCGGCGGTCGCGGCGGGCGCGGACGCGGTGCTGGCCGCCTCCGTCTTCCACTTCGGCGACCTGCGGATCGGCCAGGTCAAGGGCGCGCTGCGGGACGCGGGGCACCCGGTCCGCTGAGGCGTACGCGTACGGCGGGGGATCACCGGACGGTGATCCCCCGCTTCATGCTCTGATCACTTGGTGGCGGGCCGCTCGCGGTAGTGGTCGACGATCCCGTGCTCCAGAAGGGCGTACTCCGCCAGGATGTCGCCCTTCTTGCCCGCCGCGAAGTCCTTCGTCCGGTATTCGCGCTCACCGAGGTAGGCGAGGCTGTCCCGGTCGAAGATCTACTCTTCGCGATCCACGTCCGCTCCCATCGCCTCGGCCGCCTGCGCGTAGTCCAGCCCCGACCACACGCACAGCGCCAGCACCTCCTGCTCGCCGCGCCGCAGTCGGCCGTACACCTCCCGGACGGCGGCCAGGTGGCGGGCGTCGTCGATCCGGCCCGCGGCCTCGTCCGCGAAGTCCGCCACCGGGGCGGGCGCGGGGCGGCGGGCCAGGAAGGCCAGCCGCCGCCCGAGGCCCCGGTTGGCGTTGCGCGCCTTGTTCGTCGCCACGCCCAGCAGCCACGGCTTCAACGAGGCGTCACCCGGCTCCAGTTGCCCCCGGCCCCGCCAGGCGTCGAGGAACATGTCCCCCATCACCTCCTCGGCCGCCGACCAGTCGCCGGTCAGCCGGAAGGCATGGTTGTAGACGGCGCGCGCATGCTCTTCGTAGAGCTGCGCGAACGCCTCGCGGTCACCCGCCCGTATCCGCTCGCGCAGACCCTCAGTCATGTCGTTTCCACCTCACACCCGTGCCTCTCCGCACGCGGTGGGCGGTTCCCGTGACCTGCGCCACAGGGGGCGTGCCCGGCTATTCCGGCGGGGCCGACGCCGCGTCGATCACCTCGTCCAGGACCTCCCGGGAGCGGATCAGGTCGGCGATCATCCGGTTGATGCGGTCCCGCTCCACGGTGAGGTCGGCGACCAGCCGCCCACCCGCGATGCGGGACGGGCCGCCGTCCGAGTCCCGCATGCAGGGCAGGAGTTCGGCGATCTTCTCGCTGCACAGTCCCGCGGCGAACAGTTCCTGGATGCGGATCACGCGGTCCACCGCGCCCTCGGCGTACTCGCGATGGCCGCCCGGGGTGCGCTCGGCGTCCATCAGCCCCTGCTTCTCGTAATAGCGCAGCGAGCGCTCGCTGACGCCGGTGCGCCGAGCCAGTTCGCCGATCCGCATTCCCCACCTCGCACGCCGGTCCGGGCTTGAATCTGACACCAATGTGAACTTCTACGGTACCGGCATGACGAACGCACCAGCGATCACTTCCCTGTTCGAACCCGCCCGCCTCGGTGAACTCGACCTGCCCAACCGCCTGGTCATGGCGCCGATGACCCGTAACCGCGCCGCCGCCGACGGCGCACCGCTGCCGATCATGGACACCTACTACGCGCAGCGCGCCTCCGCCGGGCTGATCGTCGCCGAGGCCGCCACGCCCAACGCCGTCGGGCAGACCTACCCCAACATCACCGCGATCCACAACGACGCCCACGTCGCCGGATGGCGGCGCGTCACCGACGCGGTCCACGCCGCGGGCGGCCGCCCGATGTTCCTCCAGCTCCAGCACGGCGGCCGGGTCGGCCACCCCGACACCAGCGGACTGACCCCGCTGGCCCCCTCCCCGGTCCCGCTCCCGGAGACCATCTTCACCCCGGGCGGCCACCAGGAGGCCGTCGTGCCGCGCGAGATGACCACCGACGACATCCGCGCCACCATCGCCGACTTCGCCGCCGCCGCGCGCAACGCCCTCGACGCGGGCTTCGCCGGGGTGGAGGTGCACTCCGCCAACGGCTACCTCCTCCACCAGTTCCTCGCCCGGAACACCAACCGCCGCACCGACGCCTACGGCGGCCCGGCGAGCGGCCGCGTCCGCTTCGTGGCCGAGACGGTCCGCGCCGTCGCCGACGCGATAGGCCCCGAGCGGGTGGGCGTACGGATCTCCCCCCACTCCACCGTCAACGGCATCGAGGAGGGCGACACCGAGCTCATCTACCCCGCGCTCATCGAGGCGCTGGCGGACATCGCCCCGGCCTATGTGCACATCGTCCGCGCCGAACCGGACGACCCCGTCTTCCGGGAGATCCGCACGACATGGCCGGGCACACTGATCGCCAACCCCCACCTGCCCGGTGCCGCGATCCCCGCCGACGGCGGCCTCCGCCGGGCCACCCGCCTCCTGGCCGAGGGCGCCGACCTGATCGCCCTCGGCCGCCCCTTCCTGGCCAACCCCGACCTGGTGCACCGCCTGCGCACCGGCGCCCCGCTCAACCCGATCCGCGACGCGTACCTGATGTACGTGGGCGGCGAGACCGGCTACACCGACTACCCCACGCTGACCGTCGGCTCGTGACGGACGGGGAAGTTGACGGAGTTGGCGATGAAGCACGCCCGATGGGCATCGCCGTGCGCCGAACGCGCCCGCTCCACCATCCCCGCGTCCGCGACGGTGACCACCGGCCGCAGCACCACCTCGGTGAACCGCCCGCTGTGCCCGGCCTGCTCCTCCATGGTCCCGGTGGCGGCATCCTCGTACGCCGTGACCGTCACCCCGTCCCGGGCGCACACCGACAGATACGTCAGCATGTGGCACTGCGAGAGCGAGGCGAGGAGGAACTCCTCCGGGTTCCAGCGCTCCGGATCGCCCAGGAACGCCGGATCGGCGCTGCCCAGGAGGGTTGGCTTGCCCTCGGCGACGACATCGTGCCCCCGCCCGTAGCCCCGGTAGCCACTGCCGGTACCGGCTCCGGTGTTGCCGGTCCAGCGGACGGTGGTGCGGTAGGTGTGCTGACGGCCCATCGTTTCGACACTCCTCATAGACGGCAAGCCCTGCCAGCGGCGAAAGCTACCCCATGAATGCGGAGCGGAACCGCTCCAGGGCGGTGTCGGGGTCGTCGCGGGCCCAGGATTCGAGGCCCACGACGCCGGTGTAGCCGAGGTCGTGGAGGGCGGTGGCAATGGCGGGGTAGTGGATCTCGCCGGTGCCCGGTTCGCAGCGGCCGGGGACGTCGGCCACCTGGATCTCGCCGACGTACGGGAGGGCCCGGCCGAGGAGGTCGATGAGGTTTCCCTCGCCGATCTGGGCGTGGTAGAGGTCCAGGTTCAGCCGCAGGTGGGGGCTGTCGACGGCGCGGGCCAGGGCGAGGGTGTCGGCGGCGCGGGCGAAGGGGGTGCCCGGGTGGTCGACGGCGAGGTTGAGGTTTTCGAGGGTGAAGACGCGGTCCGCTTCCTCGCCGAGGGCCGCGATGCGGCGGAGGGTGTCGGCGGCGGTGAGCCACATCGCGGGCGTGACGGTCTCGACGGGGCGGACGGGGAGGCCCTTGCCGTCCAGGCCGGTGCCGTGGAGATTCAGGCGCGGGCAGTCCAATTGTGCGGCCACGTCGAGGGACGTGCGGGCCGAGGCGAGCAGGGCCTCGATGCCGTCGGGGTCGGTGAGGTCGCCGGTGAGGTAGCCGGTCATGGAGGAGAACGTGGCGCCGGTGGCGGCGAGGGCGTCGATGTCCTTGGTGGACCAGTCCCAGATCTCGACCTGGAAGCCCTGGTCGGCGATGCGCCGGACCCGTTCGGTGAACGGCAGGTCGAGGTGGAGCATTTCGGCGCTGGCGGCCAGGGTGAAGGGGCTCATACGGCGCTCACCTCGGCCGTCACATCGGCCAGGTTCACGGGGGCCGCGGTCTCGACGCTGCGGATGGCGGCCAGGGCGATGGACAGCGCCCGGCGGGCGTCGTGCCCGGTGACCGGGGGCGGCGTGCGGTGGCGGATCGCGTCGGCGAACGCGGTCAGCTCCGCGAGGTAGGCCGGGCGCAGGAGGTCCGTATCGCGCCGGGCGGTGTCGGCGTGCAGGCCGTCGGGGCCGTAGTAGGTCATGTCGGTGCTGCGGCCGCTTCCGGCCGTGACCATGCCGCCGGAGCCGAAGACCTCGGCGCGTACGTCGTAGCCGTACAGGGCGGAGAAGGACGCCTCGGCGGTGGCGATGGCGCCGTTGTCGAAACGGATCGTCACCACGGCGGTGTCGAGGTGGCCGTCCGCCTTGGCGTCGGGGCGGATCAGGGCGTCGGCGGTGGCGTGGACGCGGACCGGGGCGGCGCCGGGGTTGAGCCAGCACAGGGTGTCGAAGTCATGGATGAGGGTTTCGAGGAAGATCGTCCACTGCGGGATACGGGCCGGGTCGGCGGTGAACGGGCCCGGGTCGCGGGTGAGGGAGCGCAGCAGCTGCGGGGTGCCGGTCCGGCCGTCGTCGACCGCGGCGCGGGCGGCGGCGAATCCGGGGGCGAACCGGCGGTTGAACCCCACCTGGAGGACGACGCCCGCGTCGCGCGCGGCGGCGATGGCGCGGTCGGCGTCCGCCAGGGTCACCGCCATCGGCTTCTCCACGAAAACGTGCTTTCCGGCGGCCGCCGCCGCCACGACCAGGTCGGTGTGGGCCCGGGCGGGGGCGGTGATCAGCACCCCGTCGATGTCGTCCCGGCCGAGGACGGCGCCGGGGTCGGTGGTGGCGTACGGGGCGCCGAGGGAGGCCGCGAGGCGTTCCGCGGAGCCGGGCACCGGATCGGCGACGGCGGCCAGGGTGGCGCCGGGGACGTGCCGGGCCACGAGCCCGGCGTGGTTGCCGCCGATGCGGCCCGCGCCGATCGTGGCCAGCCGCACGGTGTCGGTGACGGTCATATGCGTAGCTCCCTGAGGCCTCGTACCGTGGAGAACTAGTACGTTCTAGTAACGCCCAGGACGGTAGAGCGAGAAGGGGGAGCCGGTCAAGAGATCGATATGCTCGGACGCGGATCGGCCGGGGCGGCAGGCAGGAGTCGGGCAGGAGTGACGGGAGTGACCGAGGAGACGGGCGGTACGCGGCCGACCATGGCCGACGTCGCACGGGCCGCCGGTATCTCCACCGCGCTGGTCTCGATCGTGATGCGCGGCGTACCGGGAGCCAGCGAGGCCACCCGCAAGCGCGTCCTGAAGATCGCCGACGAGATGGGGTACGTCCCCGACCAGCGCGCCCGCAAGCTGCGCCAGAGCAGTTCACGGCTGCTCGGCGTCACCTTCGAACTCCAGCAGCCCTTCCACGGCGACCTCGTGGAACAGATCTACGCCGCCGCCGCCCGCCGCGGCTACGACGTGACGCTCAGCGCCGTGGCGCCCAGCCGCGAGGAGTCCACCGCGGTCGGCGCCCTGCTGCGCGAGCGCTGCGAGGCGGCCATCCTGCTGGGCAGCCGGCTCGGTGCGGAGGAGCTGGCCCGGCTGGCCCGCCGGGGGCCGACGCTGCTGGTCGCCCGGCGCGCCGACGTCCCTGGCGTGGGCGTCGTACGCGGCGACGACAAGGCCGGGGTCGCGCTCGCCGTCGACCACCTCGCCGCCCTCGGCCACCGGCACATCGCGCACATCGACGGCGCCGGGGCGCCCGGCAGCTCCGACCGCCGCCTCGGCTTCCTGGAGGCCATGGGGCGGCACGGGCTCCAGGACTCGGCCGAGGTGCTGGCCGGTGGGCTCACCGAGGCCGCGGGGGCGCAGGGCATGCGCTATCTGCTGGCCCGCGAGACCCCGCCCACGGCCGTCGTCGCCTTCAACGACCGCTGCGCCACGGGCGTGCTGGACGTCCTCGGGCGGGAGGGCCACGCGGTTCCCGGGGAGATCTCGGTGGTCGGGTACGACGACTCGCGGCTGGCCAAGTTCCCGCATGTGCAGATGACGACGGTGTCGCAGGACGCGGCCCGGCTCGCGGAGGCCGCGGTGAGCGGGGCGCTGGATCTCGTCGCGGGCCGGGAGGCGTCCGAGAGCGTGTTCGCGCCGCACCTGGTGGAGCGCGCCACCACCGGCCCGGTCCCGGGGCTCCCGTAGCCCTCTAGAACGTACTAGGGGGTGTCCGCAAAGTCGCGTCGGATCAGCCCGCGGCGTCAGGGGGCACCTCCCAGCGGTAGCTGGGGGCGCGTGCGATCGCAAGGCGGAGGGTCTCCCGACAACGCAGCGAGAGGGGGCACCTCCCAGCGGTAGCTGGGGGAGCGTGCCAGGCGTCGCGGGCCCGACGGGACTTTGCGGACACCCCCTAGCCTCCCGGCTGGAGCGGCGGGTCCTCGATGTCCTGGCGGATCAGCCACTGGACGAACGTCCGCCCCTCCGGGGACATAGGGGCCTCGCCGTCGCCCTTCCGCTGGAGCAGATAGTGGGCCTGGCGCAGCGGCACCAGCCGGTCGTGGAGGACCACGAGACGGCCGTCGCGGACGGCGGCGCGCGCGAAGCGTTCGGGCACCAGGGCGCAGTGCAGCCCGGACGCGGCGAACTGGGTCGCCGCCACCGTCGTATCGAGCGTGATGGTGGCCTCCGCGCCCCGCGACGGCGGCGGCGTGTGCGGGAACAGCCGCTGCCACAGGTCGTCGTAGCCGATGACCTGGACCCGCGGCCGCTGCTCCAGGTCGGCGGGCCCGGTCAGCGGGCCGTACGCCGCCAGATGGGCGGGGGAGCCGACCACCACGGCCTGGTCCTCGTGCAGCAGATCGGCGGTGAATCCGGCCCAGCGGCCGTTGCCGTGACGTATCTCCAGATCCACCTCGTGCGGCGGGACCTCGTTGGCCCAGATCGCGGTCACCACCCGCAGGTCGATGTGCGGGTAGTCGTCGTGGAAGTCCTGGAGCCGGGGCACCAGCCAGGTCATGGCGTACGACACCTGCACCCGCACGGTCAGCCGCCCCCGCCCGGCCGGGCCGAACAGCCCGGTGGTGCCCGCCGACAGATCGTCGAACGCGCCCCGGACGGCGGGCAGATACGCCTGCCCCATCGGCGTCAGCCGGATGCTGCGCGCCTGGCGCTCGAACAGGGCGATCCCCAGGTGCGTCTCCAGCACCCGGATGCGCTGGCTGACCGCCGAGGCCGACAGGCCCAGCTCATCGGCGGCCGCCGCGATGCTGCCGAGCCGCGCGGTCGCCTCGTAGGCCAGCAGTCCGGGCAGTGGAGGGAGGGGCGTACGCACGGTCGGCGACGCTACGCGGGGCCCTCCGGCCGGGCAAGGGGCGAGCAACACATTTCGGGAGGCTCAGGCCCCCGTTGACAGGTTTGACGTGTACTTCTCGGCGCTCGGAGACTGTCGGCATGGCCTACCTCCTCCTTCTGGCCGCCATCACCGCCGAATTGATCGGCACCAGTCTCCTCAAATCCACCGCGGGCTTCTCCCGCCCCGGGCCCGCCCTGGCCTGCCTCGCCTCCTACGCGGTGGCGTGCTTCCTGCTGGCGCGGGCGATCCACGACGGGATGCAGGTCGGCGTGGGGTACGCGCTGTGGTCGGGCCTCGGCACGGCCCTCATCGTGGTGATCGGTCTGCTCTTCCTGGGCGAACCGCTCACCGCGGCGAAGGCGCTGGGCGTGGCCCTGGTGATCGGCGGCGTCATCACCCTCAACCTCGGCAGCACGCAGTGACGCCGTAGCCCGGGCGCCGTGGCTCAGCCGTGACTCAGCCCTGGCGTCAGACGCCGAGCGTGGCGTCCAGCGCCGCGGCCACCGCCCCCTTGTCGCCGTCCAGTTCGACCCGGGCCGCCTTCTGCCGCCCGTACAGGAACAGCGCCAGCTCGCCCGGCTCGCCGGTGACCGTGACCACCGGCACGCCGCGGTGGGCGACCGCCGTACGCCCGTCGGGGCGGCGCAGCACCAGCCCGACGGGAGACTTGCGGCCGAACACCCGCGCGACCCGCTCGGTACGGGACCACAGCGCGTCCGCGAAGACCGGGTCGATCTCGCGCGGCTTCCAGTCCGGGCGGGCGCGGCGGACGTCCTCGGCGTGGACGTAGAACTCGACGGTGTTGGCCGCCTCGTCCACCTGCTTCATCGCGAAGGGCGACATCCGCGGCGGGCCGGAGCGGAAGAGCTGCACCAGCTCCTCGTACGGCTTCGCGGCGAACTCGGCCTGCACCCGGGTCAGCCGCTGGGCCAGCGGCTTGATCACCAGGCCGCCGGCCGCGTCGGCGCGGCGCTCGCGCACCACCAGATGGGCCGCCAGGTCGCGGGTGGTCCAGCCCTCGCACAGCGTCGGGGCGTCGGGGCCCGCGTTCTCCAAGAGATCGGCGAGGAGCAGGCGTTCGCGCTTCGCGTGAGTGGACATACCGCCCACCCTACGGCCGACGCCCGCCGCCCGCCATGAGAAGCGCCCGCCCCGGGGCCCGGGGGCGCTACTCGGGTATCGGCTCGCGCAGCTTGGCGCCGTCCTTGCCCGTGCTCACCGTCAGCGCGCACGAGACCCGGTTCTTGCGGTGCTCCGTGTACGTGCCCAGGGCCGGGTAGAACGCGTAGTAGTAGTACTCCCGGCCGTCATTGGGGACGCTCTCCAGCCGCTTCTCCGCGTCCGTCGCGCACAGCGAGAGCGCCTTGCGCTGGATCGCCCGCTCGGAGGAGAAGTCCCCCTTCAGCCTCTCGTTGGTGATCACCTCGCCGTCGTGCGCGCGGTCGCACGAGCGCTTCTCGACCTTCCTCACGCTGCTGTCCATCGCCGGGTGGTCGAAGCAGGTGCCCGGCTCGAGCACGACGTACGGCATCCTGCGGTCGGACGGGGCGGACTCCGAGGCGTCGGGGGACGGGGCGGCCTGGTCGTCCCCGCCGCCCAGCGGTGCGCCCTGGCCCGGGTCCTCCGTACCGGCCGGAGCGGACGCGTCGCCCGACGGCGACGAGAGGGGGCGGTTCGCGGCGGAATGCGGGGCGTCGGACGCCTTGTCGCCGCCGTCGTCGTCCTGTGAGCCGAAGAAGGTCACGCCCGCGACCACCGCCAGGCCCACCGCCACGCCGGTCACGATCGCCGCGGCCCTGGACCGGCGGGGTGGCGGTCCACCCGGCGGCGGGGGAGGCGGGGGCGGTCCGGAACCGCCGCGGAGCGCGGGCGGACCGGGCTGTCCCGGGGCGGGATCGACGGGCGGCCCGAAGCCCCCCTGCGGTGGTTGCTGTGCTTGCTGTGGTTCCTGCTGCGGCTGCGGCGGTGGACCAAACCCCCCGCCGTTTCCAGGCCGGTTGTGGTCATGCGACGGCGACGGAAACGTCATGCCCGAAGCATGCCCCATCAGCCCCGTACCCCCACCATCGGGCCCGGCCATTTCGGCAGGCGATCGGCAGGCGAGAGGATCACCCTCCGGGACGTGCAGAATGGTCGCATGACCGGCTCCGATCGTCCCTCCGCCCTCGACCCGGCCATCGCCGCCCGCCTCAAGCGCGGCGCCGACGGCCTGGTCCCCGCCATCGCCCAGCAGTACGACACCGGCGAGGTGCTGATGCTCGGCTGGATGGACGACGAGGCGCTGCACCGCACCCTCACCACCGGCCGCTGCACCTACTGGAGCCGCAGCCGCCGGGAGTACTGGGTCAAGGGCGACACCTCGGGCCACACCCAGCAGGTCAAGTCCGTCGCGCTCGACTGCGACGGCGACACCGTGCTCGTCAAGGTCGACCAGGTCGGCGCCGCCTGCCACACCGGCGACCGCACCTGCTTCGACGCCGACGTCCTCCCCCTGGGCGAGTAGCCCCTTCGGACCGAAGACCGCCGGAAGACCGCCCACTAGGCTCCCCAGCCATGACCCAGGACGCTGCCACGATGGACCTCGAGACCTTCCGCAAGCTGGCGGCCGACCGCCGTGTCATCCCCGTCACCCGCAAGCTGCTCGCGGACGGCGACACCCCGGTGGGCCTCTACCGCAAACTCGCCGCCGAGCGCCCCGGCACCTTCCTGCTGGAGTCCGCCGAGAACGGCCGCTCCTGGTCCCGCTACTCCTTCGTCGGCGTCCGCAGCTCCGCCACCCTCACCGAGCGCGACGGCCGCACCCACTGGCTGGGCACCCCGCCGGTCGGCGTCCCCACCGAGGGCGACCCGCTCGCGGCCCTGCGCGCCACGGTCGAGACCCTGCACACCCCGCGTGACCTGGGCGGTCTCGTCCATCTGCCGCCCTTCACCGGTGGCATGGTCGGCTACCTCGGCTACGACGTCGTCCGCCGCCTGGAGAAGATCGGCGAGCACGGGCGCGACGACCTGCGGCTCCCCGAGCTGACCATGCTGCTCACCTCGGACCTCGCCGTGCTCGACCACTGGGACGGCACCGTGCTGCTGATCGCCAACGCGATCAACCACAACGACCTCGACACCGGCGTGGACGAGGCGTACGCGGACGCCGTGGCCCGGCTCGACGCGATGGCCGCCGACCTCGTACGACCCGTCCCCACCGACCCCACCGCGCTGCCGCCCTCCGAGGTGCCCGAGTACACCGCGCTGTGGGGCGGCCCGGACTTCATGACGGCCGTGGACGACATCAAGGAGCGCATCCGCGCGGGCGAGGCCTTCCAGGTCGTCCCCTCGCAGCGCTTCGAGACGCCCTGCTCGGCGAGCGCCCTCGACGTCTACCGGGTCCTGCGGGCCACCAACCCCAGCCCGTACATGTACCTCTTCCGCTTCGACGGCTTCGACGTGGTGGGCTCCAGCCCCGAGGCCCTGGTCAAGGTCGAGGACGGCAGCGCCATGCTGCACCCCATCGCGGGCACCCGGCCCCGCGGCGCCACCCCGCAGGAGGACGCCGCCCTCGCCGAGGAGCTGATGGCCGACCCCAAGGAGCGGGCCGAGCACCTGATGCTGGTCGACCTCGGCCGCAACGACCTGGGGCGGGTCTGCGAGCCCGGCAGCGTCGAGGTGGTCGACTTCATGTCGGTCGAGCGCTACAGCCACGTCATGCACATCGTGTCCACCGTCACCGGCAAGCTCGCCGAGGGGCGCACCGCGTTCGACGTCCTCACCGCCTGCTTCCCCGCGGGCACCCTCTCCGGCGCCCCCAAGCCGCGCGCGATGCAGATCATCGAGGAGCTGGAGCCGAGCCGCCGCGGGCTGTACGGCGGCTGCGTCGGCTACCTCGACTTCGCGGGCGACTCCGACACCGCCATCGCCATCCGCACCGCGCTGCTGCGCGACGGCACGGCCTACGTCCAGGCGGGCGCCGGTGTCGTCGCCGACTCCGACCCAGTGGCCGAGGACGCGGAGTGCCGCAACAAGGCGGCGGCGGTGCTGCGCGCGGTCCACGCGGCCAACCGCCTGGGGCGGTAGGGAGTGTCTTGTCGGTCAGGCCGGATCAGCGAGTGGCGTCAGGGGGCACCTCCCAGCGGTAGCTGGGGGAGGCGCGAGGGGGCACCGCCCAGCGGTAGCTGGAGCGGCTGATGTCACCGCGGCGTCGGGAGCCCGGCGTGATCGGCACGACACCCCCCTAGGCCCCGCGCGGGGCGGCCTGCGGCGGTCCCGCGCAGCCCACGGGCGGGCAGGTGTTCGGCGTGGGGGATAGTGGTAGGCGTGAGTGCAGCAGCCGTACCCCCGCCCCGGGCCGAGAACGAGCCCTCCGCCCCCGCCGCGCGCGGCCGCCGAGCGGCGCGCGGCAGCCTCGCCGTCGCGCTGCTGTGCGGTGCGCTGGGCGCGGCGCTCGTCCTGCTGGCCACCAGCCGCAAGTGGGCCGAGGGCACGGCCAGCGTCGCCCAGGGCTCCCTGCCGCAGAGCGCCAACGGCGACGACATCACCGGGCTGCCCGGCGCCCTCGCCGTCGTCGGTCTCGCCGCGCTCGTGGCCGTCTTCGCCGTACGCCGCGTCGGCCGCGTCGTCGTCTCCCTCCTCCTCGCCCTCAGCGGTACGGGCATCGTCATCAGCGCCGCGCTCGGCGCCACCGACAAGGCGGCGCTCAAGGAGAAGGCGTCCAAGGTGACCGGCGTGGCGGGCAGCGCCATCCACGACGTGTCGTACACGCCCTGGCCGTGGGTCGCCCTGGCGGGTGGCGTGCTGCTGCTGTGCGCGGGCGTGCTGGCGCTGGCGTACGGGCGCCACTGGCCCGCCATGTCCGGGCGGTACGAGCGGGCCGGGGCGGAAGGCCGGGGCGCCGGGCGCCGCACCGCGCGCGCCTCCGCGGCCCCCGACCCCGAGCGTCCCGAGGAGCTGTGGAAGGCCCTGGACCGGGGCGAGGACCCGACGGTTTCGCGGTAGTCGCGGGGGAAGCGCCGGGAGAAGCGCGAGGGGAGGCGACCCCCGCTCAAGGGCGGTTCCGGCATCGGGGACAATGGCGTGGGAGCTTCGCCCCGCGCGCCCGGACCAGGCCCGGACCAGGCGCTGTGTAGAGCTACGAGGAGAATTCATGTCCAACGCCCACGGGCACACCCCGGCCGCCTGGACCGGTGTCACCATCGCCTTCATCGGCTTCTGCGTCGCCGGAGCGTTCACCGTGCTGGCCAACCCGCTCGGCTTCTGGGCGGGCATCGTCATCGCTCTCCTCGGCGGTGTCGTCACGATGGCCATGCGCGCGGCCGGGCTCGGCGCCCCGAAGGCCAAGCCGCTGCGGATGGTGGGCGAGAAGCAGGTACAGCCCCAGGAGTGAGCCGAGTGAGCCGAGGCGCGGCGCGGGGCCGGTGCCGACGAGTTCGTACGGGCTGATCCGTACGGATCATCGGGCACGGCCCTGAGCTGCGCCTTCGTGGTTTCCCGGGGAGACTCGGCGGTGTGGTCCTGTCTCCCGCGGCGCGTCGGCTCCTCGCTCCCCTCGGCGTGCTCACCGGCGTGGCCGCCGCCTTCGCCTACGTCGGCGTCGTCGATCCCCATCAGCCCGGCCACTACCCCGTCTGCCCGCTGTTCCGGCTGACCGGCCTCTACTGCCCCGGATGCGGCGGGCTGCGCAGCGCCCACGCCCTGGCGCACGGCGAGCTGCTGCGGGCGCTGGGGGACAACGCCCTGGTCGTGGTGTGCGGCGGCGTGTTCTGTGTGGCGTGGGTGGTGTGGTGTGTCCGGGCTCTCGGCCGGCGGCACCGCCGCGGGGCGTGGGCCTGGCGGACGTGGCACGCCTGGGCGATCGGAGGCGCCGTCCTCGCCTTCACCCTCATCCGGAATTTCCCGTTCGGGGGACTACTGGCACCCTGACCGTTGTTGTGTATGACGTCGTCCAGGACCACTTGGTGGGACGCGGCGTCAACCGGATGCGGGACCTCGGTCCTTTGACAGCTACCATCGCATTCGACCAGAAGCTCCATCCCCGTCCCGGAAGGGGGCCGCTCGCGTGAGTGTGCTCGACGAGATCATCGACGGTGTCCGTGCCGACCTCGCGGAGCGGCAGGCGCGTGTCACCCTCGACGAGCTCAAGGAGCGGGCGGCCAAGGCCCAGCCGGCGAAGGACGGCGTGGCGGCGCTCAAGGGCGACAGCGTCAAGGTGATCTGCGAGGTCAAGCGGTCCAGCCCCTCCAAGGGCGCGCTCGCCGCGATCGCCGACCCGGCCGCGCTCGCCGCCGACTACGAGGCGGGCGGCGCATCGCTCATCAGCGTGCTCACCGAGCAGCGGCGCTTCGGCGGATCGCTGGCCGACCTGGAGGCCGTGCGGGCCAAGGTCGACATCCCGGTGCTGCGGAAGGACTTCATCGTCACGTCCTACCAGCTGTGGGAGGCGCGGGCGTACGGCGCCGACGTGGTGCTGCTGATCGTGGCCGCGCTGCCGCAGGAGGCACTGGTCTCGCTGATCGAGCGGGCCGAGTCGATCGGGCTGACCCCGCTGGTCGAGGTGCACGACGAGGAAGAGGTCGAGCGGGCCGTGGCCGCCGGGGCGCGGCTGATCGGCGTCAACGCGCGGAACCTGAAGACGCTCGAGGTGGACCGGGGGAACTTCGCGCGGGTCGCGCCGGAGATCCCGGACCACATCGTCAAGATCGCGGAATCGGGTGTGCGCGGACCGCACGACCTGATCGCCTACGCGAACGACGGCGCGGACGCGGTGCTGGTGGGGGAGGCCCTGGTGACGGGGCGCGACCCCAAGGGCGCGGTCGCCGATCTGGTGGCGGCCGGTGCGCATCCGGCGCTGCGGCACGGGCGGGACTGAGCGGACCATGGACGTGTACGCGCGCCTGGCGCGGGGGTGCCGCCCCCGGGGTTGCCGCGCACCCGCCCGGCGGGTGCGGGGGCGTCGCGTGCGCTACCACATCGGATGCGAGCCGGGGCAGGTCAACGGGCGCCGATGGCGTTGAGGGCGGCGGGGTGTCGCTGGGTGTGCCGGGGTTCGTTGCCGGTGCGCTGACGGTGCTTTTCGGGTGCGGGCCGGGCCTCCGGGGCGGGGCCCTGGACCGTCTATTTACGGCGCCGCCACCCGGAAGCGCGGAGTGAGCCGGAAGTCCACGGCGCCACACATACACGTGGTGTCCAGGACCCCACCCCTGCGACCCCGTCCCCTCCTGTCTCGTCGGCGGCCGTCCGCCGGTGGGACCCGGTTCGTCGTTCCCTCAAGACTTGCGGAGTGCTTCCATGTCCTCTGACTTCTTCATTCCGGACCCCGAGGGTCAGGTCCCCAGTACCGAGGGGTATTTCGGTGCGTTCGGCGGCAAGTTCATCCCCGAGGCGCTCGTCGCCGCGGTCGATGAGGTCGCCGCGGAGTACGACAAGGCCAAGGCCGATCCCGCCTTCGCGGCCGAGCTCGAGGATCTGCTGGTCAACTACACGGGGCGGCCGAGCGCCCTGACCGAGGTGCCGCGGTTCGCCGAGCACGCCGGGGGCGCGCGGATCTTCCTGAAGCGGGAGGACCTCAATCACACGGGGTCCCACAAAATCAACAACGTGCTGGGGCAGGCCCTGCTCACCAAGCGCATGGGCAAGACCCGGGTCATCGCCGAGACCGGCGCGGGCCAGCACGGGGTGGCGACGGCCACGGCGTGTGCGCTGTTCGGCCTCGAGTGCACGATCTACATGGGCGAGGTCGACACCCAGCGGCAGGCGCTCAACGTGGCGCGGATGCGGATGCTGGGCGCCGAGGTCGTCGCCGTGAAGTCGGGCAGTCGCACCTTGAAGGACGCGATCAACGAGGCGTTCCGCGACTGGGTCGCCAATGTGGACCGCACGCACTATCTGTTCGGCACGGTCGCCGGGCCGCACCCCTTCCCGGCGCTGGTGCGGGACTTCCACCGGGTGATCGGCGTGGAGGCGCGGCGGCAGATCCTGGAGCGGACCGGGCGGCTGCCGGACGCGGTGGCGGCGTGCGTGGGCGGAGGCTCCAATGCCATCGGGCTGTTCCACGCGTTCCTGGGGGACGAGAGCGTGCGGATCGTGGGCTTCGAGCCCGCGGGGCACGGGGTGGAGTCCGGCGAGCACGCCGCGACGTTGAGCCAGGGCGAGCCCGGGATCCTGCACGGGTCGCGCTCGTATGTGCTCCAGGACGAGGACGGGCAGATCACCGAGCCGTACTCGATCTCGGCCGGTCTCGACTACCCCGGGGTCGGTCCCGAGCACGCGTATCTGAAGGACGTCGGGCGGGCCGAGTACCGGGCCGTCACGGACGACGAGGCGATGCAGGCGCTGCGGCTGCTGTCGCAGAGCGAGGGCATCATCCCGGCCATCGAGAGCGCGCACGCGCTGGCCGGGGCGCTGGATCTCGGGCGGGAGCTGGGCGGGGGCGCCGTCATCGTCGTCAACCTCTCCGGGCGCGGCGACAAGGACATGGACACCGCGGCGCGGTATTTCGGGCTGTACGACGAGGGAGCCAAGTGATGGCCGGGAATCTGGAGCTGCTGGGGTCCGTCCTGGCCAAGGCCAAGGACGAGGGGCGCTCGGCGCTCGTCGGATATCTGCCCGCCGGTTTTCCGTCGATCGACGGCGGGGTCGCGGCGATGACCGCGATGATCGAGGGCGGCTGCGATGTGGTCGAGGTCGGTCTGCCGCACAGCGATCCGGTGCTGGACGGGCCGGTGATCCAGACCGCGGACGACATCGCCCTGCGGGGCGGGGTCCGGATCCGCGATGTGATCCGTACGGTCGGCGAGGTGCACGCGGCGACGGGTGCGCCGATCCTGTGCATGACCTACTGGAACCCCGTCGACCGCTACGGCGTCGAGCGGTTCGCCGCGGACCTGGCCGCGGTGGGCGGCGCCGGGTGCATCCTGCCGGACCTGCCGGTCGAGGAGTCCGAGGTGTGGCGGAAGGCCGCCGAGCAGCACGGGCTGGCCACGGTGTTCGTGGTCGCGCCGAGCAGCCGGGACGAGCGGCTGGCGAAGATCACGGCAGCGGGCAGCGGTTTCGTCTACGCCGCGTCCCTGATGGGCGTCACCGGAACGAGGGAATCGGTGGGACAGGAGGCGCGCGAGCTGGTCGCGCGCACCCGTGCGACCACCGCGCTGCCGGTGTGCGTGGGGCTCGGGGTGTCGAACCCCGCGCAGGCCGCCGAGGTCGCCGCGTTCGCGGACGGGGTCATCGTGGGGTCGGCCTTCGTGAAGCGGTTGCTGGACGCGGAGAGCCCGGAGGCCGGGCTGGACGGCGTGCGCCGGCTCGCGGGTGAGCTGGCGGAGGGCGTCAGGGCCGCGCGGTAGTAGCTCGTTCGAGGGAATACGGGGCGGAGGGGCTGAGCGGTGCCCCTCCGCCTCGTTAGGCGAGGGCGTGAGCCAGAAAAACCGTGTGGGTAAGCGCAGCGCCCGGGAGCGACTGCAAGAACAGCGCGAGAAGGACAAGGCGCGCGGCAAGCGAAAGCGGACGCTCGGCATGGTCGGGGCGGTGATCGCCGTCCTCGCGGTGGCCGGCGGGGTGGGCGTGTTCGCGACCAAGGCGAACCAGGACTCGGGGAAGTCGGGCAGCTCCGCCGAGCCGCCGCGGGGCGCGGTGGGCAAGGGCGATCTGGTCGTTCCGGCCGGGAAGCGCGGCGCTCCGGCCACGTTGACCGTGTACGAGGACTTCCGCTGCCCGGGCTGCAAGCAGTTCGAGGACGTCTTCCACAAGACCGTGAACCAGCTGGCGGACCGCGGTCGGATGCGGGTCGAATACCACCTCGTCGCCATCATCGACGGCAATCTGGGCGGCACCGGCTCGGTGCGCGCGGCCAACGCCGCCGCGTGCGCCCAGGACGCGGGGAAGTTCCGGGCGTACCACGACGTCCTGTACCGGCATCAGCCGGAGGAGACCCGGGACGCGTACGCGAAGAACGCCCGGCTGATCCGGCTGGCGGACAAGGTCCCGGGACTGAACACGGCGGCGTTCCGGACGTGCGTCGAGGACGGTCGGCACGACGGGTGGGTCAGGAAGGCCCACGCCGACTTCAACCGTTCCGGTTTCGCCTCGACCCCGACCGTATTGCTCGACGGGAAGTCGATTTACGGTCCGGACACCCCGCTGTCGCCCAACAAGCTGAAGCGCATGGTGGCCGCGGCGGCGAGGGGCTGAGACCCGTTATCCACACGTTGTGCCGGGCAGGTTGCCGCATTGACCGCCCGGCACGGTAGCGTCGACCCTGTCATGGAACTCGCTTACATTCCCAGCCCGTCTTCCGGCGTGATCTACCTCGGTCCGATCCCGCTGCGCGGCTACGCGTTCTGCATCATCATCGGCGTTTTCGTCGCCGTCTGGCTCGGTGGGCGGCGCTGGGTCGCCCGCGGCGGCCAGGTCGGCACCGTTGCCGACATCGCCGTGTGGGCGGTGCCCTTCGGACTGGTGGGAGGGCGGCTCTACCACGTCATCACCGACTACCAGCTGTACTTCACGGACGGCAAGAACTGGGTCGACGCCTTCAAGATCTGGCAGGGCGGCCTGGGAATCTGGGGAGCCGTGGCGCTGGGCGCGCTGGGGGCCTGGATCGGCTGCCGCCGCCGGGGGATCCCGCTCCCGGCGTACGCGGACGCCATCGCTCCCGGGATCGCCCTGGCCCAGGCGATCGGCCGCTGGGGAAACTGGTTCAACCAGGAGCTGTACGGCAAGGCGACCACCCTGCCGTGGGCGCTGAAGATCGACGCCGACCCGGACACCGGGCGCGTCGCCGGCACGTACCACCCGACCTTCCTCTACGAGTCGCTGTGGTGCATCGGCGTGGCGCTGCTGGTGATCTGGGCGGACCGCCGCTTCACGCTGGGGCATGGCCGGGCGTTTGCCCTCTATGTGGCCGCGTACACCGTGGGCCGCGGCTGGATCGAGGCCCTGCGGGTGGACGACGCCCACCACATCCTGGGCCTGCGGCTCAACGACTGGACGTCGATCGTCGTCTTCGCGGCGGCGGTGGCGTACCTGGTGATCTCCGCGAAGAAGGCCCCGGGCCGGGAAGAGGTCGTCGAGCCCGCGGCGGTGGAGGACGGCGCGGCCGAGGAGGACGCTCCGGCCGAGGAGGACGCCCCGGCCGGGAAGGACACGAAGGCGAAGGCTCCCGCCGAGGCCGAGGCTCCCGCCGAGGCGAAGGCCACCGAGCAACCCTGACGCCTGCGCCAAGAGGCCGCCGAACCTTCGGGTTTCGGCGGCCTTTTTACGTTTCCCCAGGTCAGGGCGGTAAGTTTGGCCTTCCTTGCTGGCGGGACAGGGGATCGCGTGTCTACCTTCGAGCTATTGGGGTGCGGGCGGCAGGTCCGCGCCCGTGAAGGGAGCACGACAGCGCATGTCCGTCATCGACACCGTTCAGCCACCGCATATCGCCCACCGCGACAACCACACCCACCGCGATGTGAACGGCGGCTGGCTGCGCCCGGCCGTCTTCGGGGCCATGGACGGGCTGGTCTCCAACCTGGCGCTGATGACCGGCGTCGCGGGCGGGGCCGTCGACCGGCAGACCATCGTGATCACTGGGCTGGCGGGGCTCGCCGCCGGTGCGTTCTCGATGGCGGCCGGTGAGTACACCTCCGTCGCCTCCCAGCGCGAGCTGGTCGAGGCCGAGCTGGAGGTCGAGCGGCGGGAGCTGCGCAAACACCCGGCGGACGAGATGGCGGAGCTGGCGGCGCTGTACGAGTCGCGGGGCGTGAAGCCGAAGCTGGCCCGCGAGGTGGCCGCGCAGCTGTCGAAGGACCCGGAGCAGGCGCTGGAGATACACGCCCGCGAGGAGCTGGGCATCGACCCGGACGATCTGCCGTCGCCGCTGGTCGCCGCGGTGTCCTCGTTCGGCTCGTTCGCGCTGGGCGCGCTGCTGCCGGTGCTGCCGTACCTGCTGGGCGCGGTGGCGCTGTGGCCGGCGGTGGTGCTGGCGCTGCTCGGGCTGTTCGCATGCGGTGCGGTGGTGGCCCGGGTGACGGCCCGGCCGTGGTGGTACAGCGGGCTGCGGCAGCTCGCGCTGGGCGGGGCGGCGGCGGGTGTGACCTACGCCCTGGGCACGTTCTTCGGCACGGCCGTAGGCTGACCCCTCACCGACCTCTCATACGAGTAACCGTATAACTACGCTGTTACTCGACGGTTTCGATCCATTAACCAGCGGGCATAAAGCCGAAGCGCTCGGGCAGTGTGGCCCGTCTCGCGCCGGGGCGACGGTGGTCGTTTCAGACCCCATCGCCCGACTCGCCCCGTGCAGGGGTGTCCGCATGGTGAAACGGAATATCCACTTCCCGAGAACCGACTCATCATGTAACCTGCACGAAATTCTCGCGGAGGGCCAACGTCGTCCCTCGGCACACGCAAAATGCCATGACGACGACGGGAGAGCCGATGCGTTCCGCATCCCACCCCGCCCGCCAGGGGATGTACGACCCGCGCAATGAGCACGACGCCTGTGGCGTCGGCTTTGTGGCGACCCTCACCGGCGAGGCCAGCCACGAGCTCGTTGAGCAGGCTCTCACCGTGCTACGGAACCTGGAGCACCGTGGAGCCACCGGCTCCGAGCCCGACTCGGGTGACGGCGCGGGCATCCTCGTGCAGGTTCCGGACGCCTTCCTGCGGGACGTGACCGACTTCGATCTTCCCGAGGCCGGTTCGTATGCCGTGGGTATCGGGTTCCTGCCCGAGGCGGCGGGTGACGAGGCCGCGGAGCACATCGAGCGGATCGCCGCCGAGGAGGAGCTGACCGTCCTCGGCTGGCGCGAGGTGCCGGTCGCGCCGGAGCTGCTGGGCAACGGCGCGCGCACCACCATGCCCGCCTTCCGCCAGCTCTTCGTCGCGGACGGCACCAGCAGCGGGCTGGCCCTGGACCGCAAGGCGTTCGTGCTGCGCAAGCGCGCCGAGCGCGAGGCCGACGTGTACTTCCCGTCGCTGTCCTCCCGCACCGTGGTGTACAAGGGCATGCTGACCACCGGCCAGCTGGAGCCGTTCTTCCCGGATCTGTCCGACCGCCGTTTCGCCACGGCCATCGCGCTGGTCCACTCCCGGTTCTCCACGAACACCTTCCCGAGCTGGCCGCTGGCCCACCCGTACCGCTTCGTCGCCCACAACGGTGAGATCAACACCGTCCAGGGCAACCGCAACTGGATGCGGGCACGCGAATCCCAGCTGGTCAGCGACCTGTTCGGGGAGAAGGGCCTGGACCGGATCTTCCCGCTCTGCACCCCGGACGCCTCCGACTCGGCGACCTTCGACGAGGTCCTGGAGCTGCTGCACCTGGGCGGCCGCTCGCTGCCGCACTCGGTGCTGATGATGGTCCCCGAGGCGTGGGAGAACCACCCCTCGATGGACCCGGCCCGGCGCGCCTTCTACCAGTACCACTCCACGATGATGGAGCCCTGGGACGGCCCGGCCTGTGTCACCTTCACCGACGGCACCCAGGTCGGCGCCGTGCTGGACCGCAACGGTCTGCGGCCGGGGCGCTACTGGGTCACCGACGACGGGCTGGTCGTGCTGTCCTCCGAGGTCGGCGTCCTGGACATCGACCCGTCCAAGGTGGTCCGCAAGGGCCGGCTCCAGCCGGGCCGGATGTTCCTGGTGGACACCGCCGAACACCGGATCATCGAGGACGACGAGATCAAGGCCGAGCTGGCCGGCGAGCAGCCGTACGGCGACTGGCTGGAGGCCGGGCTGATCGACCTGGCGGACCTGCCCGAGCGCGAGCACATCGTGCACACCCACGCCTCGGTCACCCGCCGCCAGCAGACCTTCGGCTACACCGAGGAGGAGCTGCGGGTCCTGCTCGCGCCGATGGCCAAGGCCGGTGCCGAGCCGATCGGCTCGATGGGCACGGACTCGCCGATCGCCGCCCTCTCGGAGCGGCCGCGGCTGCTGTTCGACTACTTCACCCAGCTGTTCGCGCAGGTCACCAACCCGCCGCTGGACGCGATCCGCGAGGAGCTGGTCACCTCGCTGATCTCCTCGCTGGGCCCGCAGGGCAATCTGCTGGAGCCGACCGCGGCCTCCTGCCGCAGCGTCACCCTGCCCTTCCCGGTGATCGACAACGATGAGCTGGCCAAGCTCATCCACATCAACGCCGACGGCGACATGCCGGGCCTGAAGGCCGCCAACCTCTCCGGTCTGTACCGGGTGAGCGGCGGTGGCGACGCGCTCGCCGCGCGGCTGGCCGAGATCTGCGCCGAGGCGGACGCCGCCATCGAGGACGGCGCCCGGCTGATCGTGCTCTCCGACCGGCACTCGGACGCCGAGCACGCGCCGATCCCCTCGCTGCTGCTCACCTCCGCCGTCCACCACCACCTCATCGGCACCAAGCAGCGCACCCAGGTGGGGCTGCTGGTCGAGGCGGGCGACGTGCGCGAGGTGCACCATGTCGCGCTGCTCATCGGCTACGGTGCCGCGGCCGTCAACCCGTACCTGGCGATGGAGTCGGTCGAGGACCTGGTCCGGGCCGGTACGTTCCTGCCCGGCATGGAGTCCGAGACCGCGATCAAGAACCTGATCAAGGCGCTCGGCAAGGGCGTCCTGAAGGTGATGTCCAAGATGGGCATCTCCACCGTGGCCTCCTACCGCGGCGCCCAGGTCTTCGAGGCCGTCGGCCTGGACGAGTCCTTCGTGGACGCCTACTTCCACGGCACCGCCACCAAGATCGGCGGCGCGGGCCTGGACGTCGTCGCCAAGGAGGTCGCCGCCCGGCACGCCAAGGCGTACCCGGCCAGCGGCATCCCCTCCGCGCACCGCGCGCTGGACATCGGCGGCGAGTACCAGTGGCGCCGCGAGGGCGAGCCGCACCTGTTCGACCCGGAGACGGTCTTCCGGCTCCAGCACTCCACCCGCTCGCGCCGCTACGACATCTTCAAGAAGTACACCGAGCGGGTGAACGAGCAGTCCGAGCGGCTGATGACGCTGCGCGGCCTGTTCTCCTTCAAGGACGGCGACCGGCCCTCGATCCCGATCGAGGAGGTCGAGCCGGTCAGCGAGATCGTGAAGCGGTTCTCGACCGGCGCCATGTCGTACGGCTCCATCTCCCAGGAGGCGCACGAGACCCTGGCCATCGCCATGAACCAGCTGGGCGGCAAGTCCAACACCGGTGAGGGCGGCGAGGACTCGGAGCGGCTGCACGACCCGACGCGGCGCTCCTCCATCAAGCAGGTCGCCTCCGGCCGCTTCGGCGTGACCAGCGAATACCTGGTCAACTCCGATGACATCCAGATCAAGATGGCGCAGGGCGCCAAGCCCGGCGAGGGCGGCCAGCTCCCCGGCCACAAGGTGTACCCGTGGGTGGCGAAGACCCGGCACTCGACGCCCGGCGTCGGCCTGATCTCCCCGCCGCCGCACCACGACATCTACTCCATCGAGGACCTCGCCCAGCTGATCCACGACCTGAAGAACGCCAACCCGAAGGCGCGCATTCACGTCAAGCTGGTCTCCGAGGTCGGCGTCGGCACCGTCGCCGCGGGCGTCTCCAAGGCGCACGCCGACGTGGTGCTGATCTCCGGCCACGACGGCGGCACCGGCGCCTCGCCGCTCACCTCGCTCAAGCACGCGGGCGGCCCCTGGGAGCTGGGCCTCGCCGAGACCCAGCAGACGCTGCTGCTCAACGGGCTGCGCGACCGCATCGTCGTGCAGACCGACGGCCAGCTGAAGACCGGCCGCGACGTGGTGATCGCCGCACTGCTCGGCGCCGAGGAGTTCGGCTTCGCGACCGCGCCGCTGGTCGTCTCCGGCTGCGTGATGATGCGCGTGTGCCACCTGGACACCTGCCCGGTCGGCATCGCCACCCAGAACCCGGTGCTGCGCGAGCGCTACAACGGCCAGGCCGAGTTCGTGGTGAACTTCTTCCAGTTCATCGCCGAGGAGGTCCGCGAGCTCCTCGCCGAGCTGGGCTTCCGCACGCTGGACGAGGCCATCGGCCACGCCGAGCTGCTGGACACCAGCCAGGCCGTTCAGCACTGGAAGGCGCAGGGCCTGGACCTCGGCCCGCTGCTGCACGTCCCCGAGCTGCCGGACGGCGCCGTCCGGCACCAGGTGATCGAGCAGGACCACGGCCTGGCGAAGGCCCTGGACAACGAGCTGATCAAGCTCGCGGCGGACGCGCTGAACGCGGACTCCGCCGAGGCCGCCCAGCCGGTCCGCGCCCAGGTCGCCATCCGCAACATCAACCGGACCGTCGGCACCATGCTCGGCCACGAGGTGACCCGGAAGTTCGGCGGCGCCGGCCTGCCGGACGACACCATCGACATCACCTTCACCGGCTCGGCCGGACAGTCCTTCGGCGCGTTCCTGCCCCGCGGCATCACGCTGCGGCTGGAGGGCGACGCCAACGACTACGTCGGCAAGGGCCTGTCCGGCGGCCGAGTGATCGTCCGCCCGGACCGGGGCGCCGACCACCTGGCCGAGTACTCGACCATCGCGGGCAACACCCTCGCGTACGGTGCGACCGGCGGCGAGATGTACCTGCGCGGCAAGGTCGGCGAGCGGTTCTGCGTCCGCAACTCGGGCGCGACCGTGGTCTCCGAGGGCGTGGGCGACCACGGTTGCGAGTACATGACCGGTGGCCAGGCGGTCGTCCTCGGCCCGACCGGGCGCAACTTCGCGGCCGGCATGTCCGGTGGCATCGCGTACGTCATCGACCTCGACCGGGACAACGTCAACGTCGAGCTCCGCGACGCCGTTTCCGGCGAGCTGGACGACACCGACAAGCAGGCGCTGCACGACGCTGTGCGCCGCCACCAGGAGGAGACCGGTTCCACCGTCGCGGCCGCGCTGCTCGCCGACTGGGACCGCGCCCTCGCCCGCTTCAGCAAGATCATCCCCGCTACGTACCAGGCCGTGCTCGCCGCCAAGGACGCCGCCGAGCGAGCCGGACTCTCCGAGTCCGAGACCCACGAGAAGATGATGGAGGCGGCGACCAATGGCTGACCCCAAGGGCTTCCTGACCACCGACCGCGAGGTGGCCAAGACCCGTCCGGTGGACGAGCGGGTCAAGGACTGGAACGAGGTCTACGTCCCCGGCTCGCTGCTGCCGATCATCAGCAAGCAGGCCGGCCGGTGCATGGACTGCGGCATCCCGTTCTGCCACAACGGCTGTCCGCTCGGAAACCTCATCCCCGAGTGGAACGACTACGCCTACCGCGAGGACTGGCGGGAGGCCAGCGAGCGGCTGCACGCGACCAACAACTTCCCGGAGTTCACCGGGCGACTGTGCCCCGCCCCGTGCGAGTCGGCGTGTGTCCTCGGCATCAACCAGCCCGCGGTGACCATCAAGAACGTCGAGGTCACCATCATCGACAAGGCGTGGGACGCGGGCGACGTCACCCCGCAGCCCCCCGAGCGGCTCAGCGGCAAGACCGTCGCCGTCATCGGCTCGGGCCCGGCGGGGCTCGCCGCCGCCCAGCAGCTGACCCGCGCCGGACACACGGTCGCTGTGTACGAGCGGGCCGACCGCATCGGCGGGCTGCTGCGCTACGGCATCCCCGAGTTCAAGATGGAGAAGCGCCACATCAACCGCCGCATCGAGCAGATGCGCGCGGAGGGCACCAAGTTCCGCACCGAGACGGAGATCGGGCGCGACATCGACGCGGCCAAGCTGCGCAAGCGGTACGACGCGGTCGTCATCGCGGCAGGTGCCACCACCTCCCGCGACCTGCCCGTCCCGGGCCGCGAGCTGAACGGCATCCACTTCGCGATGGAGTACCTGCCGCTCGCCAACAAGGTGCAGGAGGGCGACCTGACGGCGTCCCCCATCACCGCCGAGGGCAAGCACGTCGTGGTGATCGGCGGCGGTGACACCGGCGCCGACTGCGTCGGCACCGCCCACCGGCAGGGCGCCGCCTCCGTCACCCAGCTGGAGATCATGCCCAAGCCGGGCGAGGAGCGCAGCGAGGGCCAGCCCTGGCCCACCTTCCCGATGCTCTACAAGGTCACCTCGGCCCACGAGGAGGGCGGCGAGCGGATCTACTCCGTCTCCACCACCCACTTCGAGGGCGACGAGGACGGCAACGTCCAGTGGCTGCACCTGATCGAGGTGGAGTTCAAGGACGGCAAGCTGGAGCAGAAGCCGGGCACCGAGCGGAAGATCCCGGCCCAGCTGGTCACCCTGGCCATGGGCTTCACCGGCACCGATCGGGAGAACGGCCTCGTCGAGCAGTTCGGCCTGGAGCTGGACGAGCGCGGCAACGTCGCGCGCGACGCCGACTTCGCGACCAACGTGGACGGCGTCTTCGTCGCCGGTGACGCGGGCCGCGGCCAGTCGCTGATCGTCTGGGCCATCGCCGAGGGCCGCTCCGCGGCGCGCGGCGTGGACCGCTACCTGGCCGGGGCCAGCGCCCTGCCCGCCCCGATCCGCCCCACCGACCGGGCCCTCATGGTCTGACCCCGAGGTCTGACCCGCATGGACTGACGGTCCTCGAGTCTCCGCCCGTACAACGGCGTACGGGACCGGCCGCGCGGCGCCTTCCCCCACCCGACCGGGGGAGGGCGCCGCGTGGCGTGTGCGAAGGTGCTCACCCCTCGGGGGAGTCCTCCACCAGCCGGGCGGGGAAGCCGCCGGTGGCGATCGGGCCCCAGCGCTCGGGCGTGACCCGGATCAGCGACTTGCCCTGCTTGCGCATGGCCGAGCGGTACTCGTCCCAGTCCGGGTGCTCACCGGCGATGTTGCGGTAGTACTCGACCAGCGGTTCGACCGAGTCGGGGGTGTCGATGACCTCGGCGGTGCCGTCGATCTGCACCCACGGTCCGTTCCACTCGTCGGACAGCACGATCAGGCTGACGGCCGTGTCGCGCTTGGCGTTGCGGACCTTGGCGCGCTCGGGGTAGGTGGACATGACGATACGGCCCGAGTCGTCGACGCCGCAGGTCAGCGGGGACGCCTGCGGGGAACCGTCGGAGCGGCGGGTCATCAGGATGGCGCGGTGCCGCGGGCGGACGAACTCCAGCAGCTCGTCCAGGGCGACACGGGTGTTGGTGGCGATGGAGGGGCTCATGCACGCGAGGGTACGACGTGGAGTGCGCTCGCACGCCGCCCCGCCCCCTCAGGGCCGTGTCAGGTGTCGCACTCCAGGACCGTACGGCACAGTCCGCAGCGCGCCCGCAGCCTGCCGCGCACCGGGAGCCGGATGCGCTGGCGGCACGTAGGACAGGGGAACGACACGCTGAGCGGCGGGCCGCCCTCGAAGACGTAGTCGCCCCCGGTGGGGGAGGGGTGACCGGACTGCGCCGAACGGCGGTCCTTGGCGTACCGGCGGCGTCCGGTCCAGCCGGCCGCGGCGAGCGGTGGCTGCCGTTCGTCGCGCAGAGCCAGCTCCAGCCCCTTGGCGTACGCCTCGTACGCCTGCGGGCTGGTGAACCAGGGCGACGGGTCCTCGTCGAAGAGCCGGGCCCGCTTGGCGAGGACGTAGCCGAACTCCTCCGGCGTCAGATAGCCCAGCTTCTGACTGGTGACCGCGTCCTGGCGGTACGCGTCGAGCAGCAGCCAGCCGGTGCCGAGGTAGGCGGCGGTGGTGTCGGTGAGGATCTCGTTGTCGCGGGTGCCGGGGAAGGCCAGATCGAGCCGGTGCAGATACACATGGGTGACCTCGTGGGCGAGGGCCGCCCCGATGTCGCGGCGGTGGGTCTTGAAGCGCGAGTTCAGCTCGATGAAGTACTCCGGCCCGGCGGCCAGCTCCACGTTCCCCGCGTGCCGCATCTCGCGGAAGCTCACGATCATCCGGGCGTCCGGCAGCCGCATGTGCCGCACCATCACCCGGGCCACCCGCTGGACGCCCAGGTGCAGGTCGTCCTGGTCGGCGAAGGCCACGTCACCGGGGACCACGCTGAGCCCGAAGGTGTCCACCGTGTCGCGCGACAGCCGCCGGTAGAGCGCGGTGAGCGAGGCCCGGACCAT
This sequence comes from Streptomyces sp. BRA346, assembly GCF_052851135.1. Classification (NCBI taxonomy): domain Bacteria; kingdom Bacillati; phylum Actinomycetota; class Actinomycetes; order Kitasatosporales; family Streptomycetaceae; genus Streptomyces; species Streptomyces sp. BRA346. The sequence goes on from NZ_JAIWIH010000006.1 coordinate 267,096, forward strand.
GTCCAGGTGCGGATAGCCATGTTCGATGTCGCTGCCCGGTGCCGCCACGTGCCCACTGTACGGTCGGCCGGGCGCGGTGGCGCGGAGGCCGCGCGGGCCGTGTGGTCCGGGGCGGCGGTGCGGCAGGTGAGGGTGTGGGGGCGTAGCTGACGGGGCGTCGGATTGGCCGGAAAGCAACCCTTGCCAGGCTGTTCGCGGACTTCACATAATCGCTGGGCATTCGCAGGTCTCGTCATTTGACGTGGGCCTGACATTTTTGCGCAACCCCCCACGAAAGGACTTCCGTTGCGAAACGCACTGAAGCACCTGAAGAGATCCGCGGCCCTCGGCGCGGTCGCCCTCGCCGCGTTCAGCCTCATGCCGGGCACCGCGACAGCCCAGCCCACCGGCCCCGAGCCCGGCCCCTCCGTCGTCGGCGGCACCCGCGCCGCCCAGGGTGAATTCCCCTTCATGGTCCGCCTCTCCATGGGCTGTGGCGGCGCGCTCTACTCCCCGACCCTGGTGCTCACCGCCGCCCACTGCGTGAACGGCAGCGGCGCCAACACCTCCATCACCGCCACCGCGGGCGTCGTCGACCTCCAGAGCTCCAGCGCCACCAAGGTCAAGTCCACCCGGGTGCTCCGGGCCCCCGGCTACAACGGCACCGGCAAGGACTGGGCCCTCATCAAGCTCGCCCAGCCCATCAACCAGCCCACCCTGAAGATCGCCGAGACCACGGCGTACAACAAGGGCGACTTCACCGTCGCCGGGTGGGGCGCCGCCACCGAAGGCGGCAGCCAGCAGCGCTACCTGCTCAAGGCCACCGTGCCGTTCGTCGACGACGCCACCTGCAAGTCGGCGTACAGCGAACTCGTCGCCGGTGAGGAGATCTGCGCCGGCAAGATGTCCACCGGCGGCGTCGACACCTGCCAGGGCGACTCCGGCGGCCCGATGTTCCGCAAGGACGACGCCGGGCAGTGGATCCAGGTCGGCATCGTCAGCTGGGGCGAGGGCTGCGCCCGCCCCGGCAAGCCCGGTGTCTACACCGAGGTGAGCACCTTCGCCCAGAACATCAAGACCGCGGCGGCCCAGCTCGGCGGCTGACCCCGGCACCCGCACCACGGCAGGAACGGGACCCGGCGCGGCAGTGCGCGCCGGGTCCGCGTGACGTCCGGGGCCCGGCCGGGGCCCTACCGGGCACGTCCGGGGGTCCGGCAGGGCACATCCGGGGCCCGGCCGGGCCGGAAAATCCCCGCGCCGAAGGGAACCCCGTCTCGCGTTTCCGGCTCCTCCACGGTGGAGGCGCTGCTACCGGGGGCAGACCTCCCCGGGAGCCGCTCCGTCCCCTTCACAACCCCCCACCGGGGGCGGGGCGGTCCCGGAGCCGAGGGCCCGGCCCCGCTGGCATAGGGTCGGGGGCCATGACGCACCGCGAGACCGACCCCGCCGCCCGCCCCGGCCGGCCGGACCCGACCAGCACGACCCACGAGGCCGACGACGCCGCACGCGCGGAGCTGGCCCGGCTGCGCGAGAGCATCGACAACATCGACGCGGCCGTGGTCCACATGCTCGCCGAGCGCTTCAAGTGCACTCAGCAGGTCGGTCACCTCAAGGCCGCCCACAAGCTTCCCCCGGCCGACCCCGCCCGCGAGGCCCGCCAGATCACCCGGCTGCGCGAACTGGCGGAAAGCGCCAAACTCGATCCTGCTTTCGCCGAGAAGCTGCTCAACTTCATCATCGCCGAGGTCATCCGGCATCACGAGACGATCGCGCGCTCCTGAGCCCCACCGCGGCCCCGCCCGTCGGGCGTACGGCACGGGCGTACGGCACGGGCGCACACCGGTGGTGCGCCCCCACGTACGCCCGCGCCCGGCAGACTCCGAACTCCCGTGTGCCGCCTACCGCGGGTAGGGCAGCATGTCCCCATGTCCGTACTGACGCGCGAGGACGCGCAGATCCGAGCCCGCCTCATCGAGGTCCACCGCTACACGATCGACCTCGACCTCACCCGCGGCGACGCACACTTCGGCTCCACCACGACCATCCGCTTCAGCGCCCGCGAGGACGGCGCGGACACCTTCGTGGAGCTGAACCCCGCCGCCCTGCACCGGGCGGTGCTCGACGGACACGACCTCGCGCTCGACCCCGCCCGGGTCATCGCCGACGGCAGGATCCCGCTCACCGGCCTCGCCGAGGGCGAGCACGAGCTGCGCGTCGAGACGGACATGACGTACTCGCACACCGGCGAGGGCATGCACCGCTTCACCGACCCCGCCGACGGCGAGACCTACCTCTACACCACGTGCGCCATGTCCGACGCCCCCCGCGTCTACGCGGCCTTCGACCAGCCCGACCTGAAGGCCGTCTTCGACGTCCGCGTCACCGCCCCGCCGCGGTGGACCGTCCTCGGCAACGGCACCGCCACCCGCGACGGCGACCCCGCGGACGGCCGCTGGCGGCTCGCCCCCACCCCGCCCATCAGCACGTACCTGGTCGCGCTGGCCGCGGGCCCGTACCACTCCGTGCACATCGAGCACGCCGGACTGCCCTTCGGACTGCACGTCCGCCGCTCGCTCGCCCCCCACCTCGAAGCCGACGCCGACGAAATCCTCGACATCACCCGGCGCTGCTTCGACCGCTACCACGAGATCTTCGACGAGCCGTACCCCTTCGACTCCTACGACCAGGCCTTCGTCCCCGAATTCAACTTCGGCGCCATGGAGAACCCCGGCCTCGTCACCTTCCGCGACGAATTCGTCTTCCGCTCCGCCGTCACCGACGTCGAACGCCAGACCCGCGCCATGGTCATCGCCCACGAGATGGCCCACATGTGGTTCGGCAACCTCGTCACCATGACCTGGTGGGACGACCTCTGGCTCAACGAGTCCTTCGCCGAGTACATGGGCTTCCAGATCCTCACCGAGACCACCCGCTACACCGACACCTGGGCCGACTTCGGCATCCGCCACAAGACCTGGGGCTACGACGCCGACCAGCGCTCCTCCACCCACCCCGTCGCCCCCGCACCCGAACTCGTCCCCGACACCGCCGCCGCCCGCCTCAACATCGACGGCATCTCCTACGCCAAGGGCGCCTCCGCGCTGCGCCAGCTCGTCACCTGGCTCGGCGAGAAGGACTTCCTCGCCGGGATCAACGAGCACTTCACGCGGCACCGCTTCGGCAACACCACCCTCGCCGACTTCCTCGACTCCCTCGCCCGCTCCACCGACCGCGACGTCCACGCCTGGGCCGACGCCTGGCTGCGCACCACCGGAGTGGACACCCTCACCCCCGCCGTCACCACGGACGGCGGCCACTGGCACCTGGAGATCCACCACGAGGGAGCCCCCGAACCCGTCCGCCGCCGCCCCCACCGCATCGCCATCGGCCTCTACGACCACGAACCCGCCGCCCCCCACCAACTCGTCCTGCGCAAGCGCGTCGAGGCCGAACTGAACGGCACCGACCCCACCGCCCGCCTCTCCTTCACCGGCCCCCGCCCCCACCTGATCCTCCTCAACGACGGCGACCTGACCTACACCAAGATCCGCCTCGACCCCGGCTCCTGGAAGGCCGCCGTACGCTCCCTCTCCGGCCTCCCCGACACCGTCAGCCGCGCCACCCTCTGGAACGCCGCCCGCGACATGGTGCGCGACGGCGACCTCCCGGCCGCCGACTACCTCGACGCCGCCCGGACCCACCTCCCGCACGAGACCGACATAGCGATCGTGCAGGGCGTCCTCGCGTTCGCCCGCACCCAGATCGCCGACCGCTACGTCCCCGCCGACCAGCGGCCCGCCGCCCTCAGCACCCTCGCCGCCACCTGCCGCGACCTGCTGCGCCGCACCGAGGACGGCTCCGGGCCCGGGCTGCGGCTGTCCGCCGTACGCACCTACATCGCCAGCGCCACCGCCCCCGCCGAGCTGACCGACTGGCTCGACGGCGACACCGTCCCCGGCGGCCCCGCCCTCGACCCCGAACTGCGCTGGCAGATCCTCGGACGGCTCGCCGTCCTCGGCGCTGCGGGCCCCGCCGACATCGACGCCGAACTCGCCCGCGACTCCAGCGCCACCGGACAGGAGGGCGCCGCCCGCTGCCGCGCCGCACTCCCCGACCCGGACGCCAAACGGGCCGCCTGGGACGCCCTGTTCGGCGACAGTCCGGCCCTTCCGGCTCTCTCCAATTACCTCGTCACCGCGACCGCCACCGGCTTCTGGCAGCCCGAACACCACGACCTGCTCACCGAGTACGTCCCCCGCTTCTTCACCGACGCCCCCGCGACCGCCGCCCGCCGCGGCCCCGCCATCGCCGATGCCCTCGCCCGCTCCGGCTTCCCGACGACGGTGGACGCGACGACCCTGCGGCTCGGCGAGGAGTGCCTCACCGCCCCCGACCTCCTCCCCGCCCTGCGCCGCCGCCTCGAAGACCAGCTCGACGACCTGCGGCGCGCCCTGCGGGTACGGAACGAACCCGTGCGCTAGGGGTGTCTCGCCGATCATGCCGGGCTCGCGACGCCGCGGTGACATCAGCCGCTGCCGCGGCGGGCGGCACCTCGCGGCCCCGCGCTCGTCGCGCGCAGCGCCGCTGCGCTCTCCTCACGCGGGTTGCGATGTACCGCACCAGACACCGCTCGCTGATCCGGCCTGATCGACAAGACACCCCCAGGGGGCGCGGGTTTCGATCAACCCGCGCCGTGCACCCGTACCACGTACGGGTGCACTTCCGGCCGAGCCCGGCCGATCCGCCGGCGGGCCAAGTAGCTTGAGGCCCATGCCCGCTTCCGGCACCGCCCGCCTCCTCGCCGGGGGGAGCGAGGGACCAGGCGCGCTTCGCCCGATGCTCGACACCGTCCTCGACGCCCTCACCCACGGCGCCGCCGACCGCGGCGGGCCGATCCCCGCCGGAGGACCCGGCGCCGTGGCCCACCGGACGCACGGCGCGGCCCGGCCCTGCATCCCCGACCACGGGGAAGGGCCGCACCACGCGCTGCGCACCCTCGTGACCGCCCTCACCGCGGGCGCCGCCGACCCGGCCGACCCGCACTGCGCCGCCCATCTGCACTGCCCGCCGCTCGCCGTCGCGGCCGCCGCCGACCTCGCCGTCTCCGCGCTCAACCCGTCCCTCGACTCCTGGGACCAGGCGCCCGCCGCCGCCGAGTTGGAGGCGCTGACCTGCCGCGCCCTCGCCGAACTGGTGTACCCGCACGGCCCCGCGCCCGACGCCCTCGTCACCACCGGCGGCACCGAATCCAACCAGCTCGCCCTGCTCCTCGCCCGCGAAGCCGCCCAGGGCGCGCCCCTCCGTATCGTCTGCGGCGCCAACGCCCACCACAGCGTCCACCGCGCCGCCTGGCTGCTCGGCCTGCGCCCGCCGCACACCCTGCCCGCCCCCACCGGCGTCCTCGACCCGGCCCGCGTCCACGACGCCCTCACCGCACAGCTACCAAGCCCCACCCTGCTCGTCGCCACCGCGGGCACCACCGACACCGGGGCCATCGACCCCCTCCCGGACCTCGCCGACCTCTGCGACGGCCACGGGGCGACCCTCCACATCGACGCCGCCTACGGCGGGCCGCTCCTGTTCAGCGACACCCTGAACAAGCGCCTCGACGGACTCGACCGCGCCCACACCGTCGCCCTCGACCTCCACAAGCTCGGCTGGCAACCGGCCGCGGCCGGTCTGCTCGCCGTACCCGACACCACCGCCCTCGCCCCCCTCGGCCACCGAGCCGACTACCTCAACGCCCACGACGACACCGACGCCGGACTCCCCGACCTGCTCGGCCGCTCCCTCCGCACCACCCGCCGCGCCGACATCCTCAAGATCGCCGTCACCCTGCGCGCCCTCGGCCGCCACGGCCTCGGCGACCTCGTCGACCAGGTCTGCGCCCACGCCCACGCCCTCGCCGACCTCGTCCAGGCCCGCCCCGCCCTGGAGCTGTACGCCCGCCCCACCCTCTCGACCGTCCTCTTCCGCCCCAAGGGAGCCGGACCGGACTCCGTCGCCGCGCTGCGCCGCGGCCTCCTGCACCGCGGCACCGCCGTCCTCGGCCGCGCCACCACCCCCGAGGGGCTGTGGCTCAAGGCCACCCTCCTCAACCCGCACATCCAGCCCGGCGATCTGCGCCGGCTGCTCGACCTCGTGGAAGGCACGACCACCCCATGAGCACCGCACAACCCCCCACCCCGCCGTTCGCCCCCGAACCCGAAGCCGAACCCACCACCCCGGACCAGCCCCTGGACCTCGCGGGCATCGGCATCGGCCCGTTCAACCTCTCCCTCGCCGCCCTCGCCCACGGCGTCCCCACCCTGCGCACCGCCTTCTACGAACAGCGGCCCGCCTTCCACTGGCACCCCGGGCTCCTCATCGACGGCGCCACCGTCCAGGTCCCCTTCCTCGCCGACCTCGTCACCCTCGCCGACCCCGCCAGCCCCTGGAGCTTCCTCAGCTACCTCAAGGCCCGCGAACGGCTCTTCCCCTTCTACGTCGCCGAGCGCTTCCACATCGAGCGCACCGAATACGACGCCTACTGCCGCTGGGTCAGCGAACAGCTCCCCGGCCTCCACTTCGGCCACCGGATCGACGCCGTCCGCTGGGACCACGACCACGAGCTGTTCGAACTCGACTTCAGCACGCTCGGCCCCGACGGCGAGGCCGTGTCCCCCGGCCGCACCCACGCCCGCCACCTCGTCCTCGGCGTCGGCACCGAACCCCACGTCCCCGAAACCCTGCGCCCCCTCGCCGACGCCCCCAACGTCCCCGTCCTCCACTCCGCCGACTACCTGGAACACCGCGAACGGCTGCTGAACACCGGCCACGTCACCGTCGTCGGCTCCGGCCAGTCCGGCGCCGAGGTCTTCCTCGACCTGCTGCGCCACCGGCCGCTCGGCGCCGAGGGGCTGCACTGGCTCGCCCGTACGCCGTCCTTCGCGCCCATGGAGTACAGCAAGCTCGGCCTGGAGCAGTTCAGCCCCGACTACACCCGCTACTTCCACGCCCTCCCCGAGGCCGTCCGCGACCAGCTCCTCCCCGGACAGTGGCAGCTCTACAAGGGCATCGCCCAGGAGACCATCACCGCCATCCACCACGAGCTGTACCGCCGCGCCCAGCAGGGCGGCGACTGGCCGGGCGCCGTCCTCACCCCCGGCGTCACCGTCCGCACCGCAGGCCGCATCGCCGCCGCCCGGCTCGAACTCCACCTGGAGCACGCCCACCAGGGCACCCGCACCCGCCACACCACCGAGGCCGTCGTCCTCGCCACCGGCTACCGCGAGCGCCGCGTCGACACCCTGCTCGCCGCCCTCGACCCGTACATCCGGCGCGACTCCTCGGAACGGCCCCGCGTCGACGCCCAGCACCGGCTGGTCCTCGACCCCCTCATCAAGGGATCCGTGCACGTCCAGAACGCCGAGCGGCACACCCACGGCGTCGGCACCCCCGACCTCGGGCTGGCCGCCTGGCGCTCCGCCGTCATCCTCAACTCGCTCAGCGCCGAACCCGTCTTCCCCCTGCCGTCCCGCACCGCCTTCACCACCTTCGGACTCCAGCCCTCCCGGCCGGGCGACGCCGCCCCGCAGCGGCCCGCCGCCCCGTCGGCGCCGGTCGCCCGGGGCAGCGGCCGGATGCACCTGCCCGACCAGCGCACCGGCCGGACCCCCACCCGGACCTGAGCGGCCGCCTCAGAACACCGGCGTGCCGTCGCGCGTCAGCTTCCAGTCCACCGACGCGAACCCGACCCCGTCGATCGTCCCCTTCGCCTTCACCCACGCGATGATCGTGTTACGGATCTCCTCCGAGTTGGCCCACACCTGCTGGGCGGCGGCCACATGCGGAAAGTTGCCCCCGCCGCTCGCCCGGTAGTTGTTCACCGCCAGCACGAACCGCGCCGCGTCCTCGACCGGCTTGCCGTCGAAGCGCAGCGCGGCGATCCGCGAACCCACCGGCTTCGCGATGTCGATCTCGTACGTCAGACCGCTCACCGCGTCGTAGTTGTAGTCGGGGGTGTCGTCGGCGTTGGTCAGCTTCGACGGATCGACGTCACCGCCCGCCGGGGTCCGTACGTAGTACCGCGCCGAGAACTCCAGGTAGTCCTTGACCTGGGCACCCGTCAGCACCCTCGCCTCCAGCGTGTTCTCGAACGGATACAACCCCGCCACCTGCCGGATCGTGACTTCCCCGGCCGGGATCCGCGCCGTCCGCGAGAAGCACGACGCCTGCGACAGCACCGGCAGCTCCGCGTGCGCCGTGCCCGCCAGCGCCGCCTTCACCGTCTCCGTCTGCACCTGGTTGATGAAGTCGATGATCGGCGCGTCCTTGTACGGCGCCTCCGTGGCCGTCATCGCCGCCGTGGAGGTGCCGATGACCTGGTTGACGTATCCGACGACTTGCCCGTGCTCATCGCCGAGCAGCTCCACGATCCGCGGATCCTCCGCCACCGAGGCCGAGTTCAGCACCCTCGCCGACACCGACTCCACCTGCCAGCGGCCCCGCGCCCACTCCAGCCCGATGTCGAAGCGCGTCAGCCGCTGACCCCACTTGAGCGGTTCGGACAGCACGACCTCCCGGCCCGTCTCCTTGTTCACCACCCGGCGCTCGGCCACCTCCACATGCGCATGGCCGACCAGGATCGCGTCGATGCCCGCCACCCGCTCGGCCACCAGCGCGGCCGCGTTCTCCACGTACGGCAGCTGATCGCCGTAGCTGGACGTCCCGCTGGTGCCCGAATGCGCCGAGACGAGCACCACGTCCGCGCCCATCGAACGCAGCCGCGGCACCCACTTCGCCGCCTGCTCCTCCAGCCCCGGGAACGTCATCTTCCCCTGCACATGGGCCTTGTCCCAGATCGCGATCCCCGGGTTCGTCAGCCCCAGCACCGCCACCTTCACGCCGCGGCCGCAGGGCGTGCGCAGCCGCGTCATCCAGTACGGCGGGAACGCGGGCCGCAGCGTCTTCGCGTCCAGCGCGTTCGCGCCCAGCAGCGGGAAGTCGCACTGCTCCTCGAACTTCCGCAGCACCGGGATGCCGTAGTTGAACTCATGGTTGCCGAGCGCCGCCGCGTCGTAGCCGATGAGGTTCATCGCCTGCGCCATCGGGTGCACCGGCCCGCCCTTGCCGGTGATCGGGTCGACCTTGGCGTAGTAGTACGACAGCTGGGTGCCCTGGATGGTGTCGCCCGCGTCGATCAGCAGCGTGTTGCGCCGCCCCTTCTCCTCGCGGACCTGCTCGACCAGGGTCGAGATCTTCGCGAGGCCGACGTCGTTGTGCGCCGCGTCGTCGAACTCGGCGTCCGTGAAGTAGTCCCAGTTGAAGACGTTGCCGTGCAGATCGGTGGTGCCCATGACGGTGAACTCGTACCGCTCACCGCGCCCGTGGCCGTGCGCGTCCGCCGGAGCGGTGGCCGCGGCCGAGGCGAGCGCGACCCCCGCGCTGGTGGCCGCGGTGCGGCCCAGAAACGTCCGACGGTTGAGCGGCATGGCTGAACTCCCCTGGGATACCTGCGAAATGGGCACAACGCGCGTAGATTCTGGCGCAGCCGCACCCGTCCGCAACACCCCCGACAGGTTGCGATCAGAGCACGCCGAGCGCCCGGCGCAGGGCAGGATCAAGCCACGTCCACGAGCCCCGAACAGGAGCCCCCGTATGGATACGGACCGGCACGTCCCGTACGGCACCCCCGACACCCCGCGCGTCGCGGTGCTCGGCGAGGCAACGCTGGAGGTCGACCCCGAGATCGCCCGCCTCTCCGTCACGGTCAGCGCCCGCGGCGCCGACCGGCGGGCCGCGCTGGACGACCTCACCCGCCGCAACCAGCGGGCGCTGGACCTGGTGAAGTCCTACGGCGAGGCGATCGAGAAGCTGGAGACCGGCGCCTTCGCGATCAACCCGGAGCTGGCCAGGGGCCGCCAGGAGCGGGTGCGGGCCTACCACGGCCGGGTGCACCTCGCCGTGACCGTCACCGACTTCACCGCCCTGGGCGAACTCACCACCCGCCTCGCCGACCTCGAACTGACCCGGGTCGACGGCCCCTGGTGGGGGCTGCGCCCCGACTCACCCGTCCACGGCCGGGCCCGGCAGCAGGCGGTGCGGGAGGCGGTGCAGCGCGCCCGCGAGTACGCGGGGGCGCTCGGTGCCGGGCTCGTCGCCCTGGTCGAGCTGGCCGACCTGGGTGCGGAGGGGGAGGCGGGTCCGCCGATGCCGGTGGCGGTGGCGGCCCCGCGTCACCGCTCCGCCCGCTCCGGCGCGGGGGACGCGGCCGCGCTCGATCTGGAACCCGAACGCCAGACCGTATACGCGCACGTCACGGCGCGCTTTACGATCACGCCCCCGGACCTGTGAATCGACTCCGTGCTGCGGCCCGTGTAGCGGCCCCGAATCGCTCATCGGAGCACCCCTATGCACGTTTCATTAGTTGTCGATAACCCGCCATGCAAAGGCCATGGGGGAGTGGCTGCTTTCCGGTTCTTTACCCATGAGTAAGTCATAGGCTCGGCAGCATGCGCCGAGCAAAAATCGTCTGTACTTTGGGACCCGCCACCGACTCGTACGAGCAGATCAAGGCGCTCGTCGAAGCCGGAATGGACGTGGCCCGCTTCAACCTCAGCCACGGCACCTATGCCGAGCACGAGGAGCGTTATCGGCGAGTCCGCAAGGCCTCGCTGGAAACCGGCCGCAGCGTCGGTATCCTCGCCGACCTTCAAGGTCCGAAGATTCGGCTCGGCCGCTTCCGCGAGGGGCCCGTACTCCTTGAACGCGGAGACGAGTTCACCATCACCGTCGAGCCGATCGAGGGCGACCGCTTCCGCTGCGGCACCACCTACGAGGGGCTGGCCGCCGACGTCAACAAGGGCGAGCGCATCCTCGTCGACGACGGCCGCGTCACCCTCGAGGTCGTCGACGTCGACGGGCCGCGGGTGCACACGATCGTCATCGAAGGCGGGATGATCTCCGACCACAAGGGCCTCAACTTGCCCGGCGTGGCCGTCTCCGTCCCCGCCCTCTCCAAGAAGGACATCGAGGACCTGCGCTGGGCGCTGCGCACCGGGGCCGACGTCATCGCCCTGTCCTTCGTCCGCAACGGGGACGACGTCGTGGACGTGCACCGGGTGATGCAGGAAGAGGACTGCCGGCTCCCGGTCATCGCCAAGATCGAGAAGCCGCAGGCGGTCGAGAACCTGGAGAAGATCGTCGACGCCTTCGACGGCATCATGGTCGCCCGCGGCGACCTCGGCGTCGAGATGCCGCTGGAGCAGGTGCCGATCGTCCAGAAGCGCGCGATCAAGTTGGCGAAGCGGAACGCCAAGCCGGTGATCGTCGCGACGCAGATGCTCGACTCGATGATCGACAACTCCCGCCCCACCCGCGCGGAGGCCTCCGACGTCGCCAACGCCGTCATCGACGGCACGGACGCGGTGATGCTCTCCGGCGAGACCAGCGTCGGCAAATACCCGATCGCCACGGTCCGGACCATGGGCCGCATCGTGACCGCCGCCGAGGAAGACATCCTCGCCAAGGGCCTCCCCCCGCTCACCGAGCGCAACAAGCCCCGCACCCAGGGCGGCGCGGTCGCCCGCGCGGCGGCCGAAATGGGCGACTTCCTCGGCGCCAAGTTCCTGGTCGCCTTCACCCAGTCCGGCGACACCGTCCGCCGCCTCTCCCGCTACCGCTCCCCGATCCCCCTCCTGGCCTTCACCCCCGACCCCAACACCCGCTCCCAGCTCAACCTCACCTGGGGCGTCGAAACCTTCCTCGGCCCGACGGTCGACTCCACGGACGAGATGGTCCGCCAGGTCGACGAGGAACTCCTGCGGCTGGGCCGCTGCCGCCGGGGCGACCTCGTCGTCATCACCGCGGGCTCCCCGCCCGGAGTCTCCGGCTCCACCAACCTGGTCCGCGTCCACCACATCGGCGCCGACGACCTCCGCTAGCCGCCTTTCTGGGCCGAAGTACTGCGGTCAGTACTTCGGCCCGACGTGCGCATCCATGAGCGCGACGGAGTCGCGGCGGGCGACGGAGATGTTCCACGCGTTGGTCTGCCGCCAGGCGACCCCGAGCTGGTCGAGCGTGTCGGTGTAGAGCCTTCGGATGTCGTCGGACCGGTTGGTGAAAAAGTACCGGGGATACTCATAGCGCTTGCGCTCCCCGGCGACGATCTTCGTTGTCCAGTTGGTGATCCGGCAGCCGTCGGAGTGCACCAGCCCCCGGACGAACTCCCAGGGATGGGCGATGATGATCTCCTGCTGCCACGGCTCCAAGGCGATGACGCGGTCGTGCTTCTTCCCCCGCCCATGTTGGGGCAACAGGCACGGCCAGTGCTTGCTGTAGCCGGTCACCATGACGCACCCTGGGCGCTGGACGCGGTAGACGCTGTTGTCGGGCCGTACGGCGCGAATCGCCCCCGCGCAGGCGTCGATGAGGCCCGGCCAGGCATCCGCACACGCGATGCGCAGGAAGTGCACGCCTTTTCGCAGGTGACTTACGCACCCGTCGCCGAGATAGAGCCCGAGCAGGTAGGCGTAGGCGGCGACGTCTTCCGGCGGACTTGGTTCGGGCGCGCACCTGGGGCAATCCGTCCTACGGGGTGTCGGCTCCAGTCGGACCTGCCATGCGCGAAGCGCGTAGCGGGATATCCCCGTTTGTTTGCTTACGGAGTTGAGGCTTCGGCCTTGGGCGACCAGCGCGAGGGCCCGCTTACGTGTTTCGAGGTCGTACACGATTGCGAGCCTGGCCGCTGTGCGGCTCCAATGCGCGCATTCGAAGAGTTGTTCACTTCATTGAGTGAAAGCTTCTCGTTCCCCGGTGATCTTGGGATCGAAGGAAAAGTGCCCCGGGTGGGATTCGAACCCACACTGAATACCTTTTGAGGGTATCGTCTCTGCCGATTGGACTACCGGAGCCCCTGCATTCCGAAGGTCAGTCTAGCCCCTCCGTGCGTCAAAGATACAGGACATCGGTAGGCTCGTGGTGCCCCCACCTGTAGAGGAACCCGAGGAGCACAGTGAGCACCGCTGACGCCCCCGACGCGCAGTCGCACGTCCCGCCGCAGACAACCCGCGTCGTCATCGCCGAGGACGAGGCCCTCATCCGCCTCGACCTCAAGGAGATGCTCGAAGAAGAGGGGTACTCCGTCGTCGGCGAGGCGGGAGACGGTGAGACGGCCGTCGCGCTCGCTCGGGAACACCGGCCCGACCTCGTCATCCTCGACGTGAAGATGCCCGTCCTCGACGGGATTTCCGCCGCCGAGCGCATCGCGGGCGAGCGCATCGCGCCCGTCCTGATGCTGACCGCGTTCTCGCAGCGCGAACTGGTCGACCGGGCCCGGGACGCCGGGGCGATGGCGTATCTCGTGAAGCCGTTCAGCAAGAGCGACGTGGTGCCCGCCATCGAGATGGCCGTCTCCCGCTTCACCGAGCTGAAGACGCTGGAGCAGGAGGTCGCCGACCTCTCCCTCCGGCTGGAGACCCGCAAGCTGGTGGACCGGGCCAAGAGCGTGCTCCAGACGGAGTACGGGCTGACGGAACCGGCCGCGTTCCGCTGGATCCAGAAGACCTCGATGGACCGGCGGCTGTCGATGCAGCAGGTGGCCGAGGCGGTCATCGAGGACGCGGCGGAGAAGAAGGCCAAGGAGTAGTAAAAAGTGAGGGGAGGCCAAAGGCCTCCCCTCACTACGTCAGTCCTCGCCGAGGTACGCCTTCCGCACGGACTCGTCGTGCAGCAGCGCCTCCCCGGTCCCGGACAGCACGATCTTGCCGATCTCCATCACATGGCCGTGGTCCGCGAGCGACAGCGCCGCCTGGGCGTTCTGTTCGACCAGCAGGATCGTGGTGCCCTGCGCCTTCAGTTCGGCGATGGTCTGCATGATCTTCTGCATCATGATGGGGGAGAGACCCATCGAGGGTTCGTCGAGCATCAGCAGCTTGGGGTGGGACATCAGGGCGCGGCCCATGGCGAGCATCTGCTGTTCGCCGCCGGAGAGGGTGCCGGCCGCCTGGGTGCGGCGTTCGCCGAGGATGGGGAAGAGGTCGTACACCTTCCGTATGTCCGCGGCGATCCCGTCGGCGTCCTTGCGGAGAAACGCTCCGAGCTGGAGGTTCTCGGCGATCGTCAGCCGGGGGAAGATGTGCCGTCCCTCGGGTGAGTGGGCCAGGCCCAGGGCGACGATCTTGTGCGCGGGGACGCCGCTCAGCGGCTTGCCGTTGAAGCGGATGGCGCCGCCGAGCGGAGCCAGCAGGCCGGAGAGGGTGCGCAGGGTGGTCGTCTTGCCCGCGCCGTTGGTGCCGATGAGGGTGACGACCTGGCCGGCCTCGACGCTGAACGAGATCCCCTTGACGGCCTCGATCTTGCCGTAGGCGACCCTGAGGTCCTCGACCTCGAGCAGTGCGGTCACTGTCCGTCCTCCTCTGTACGTGCCTCTGCCGCTTCGACCGCCGCGGCCTCCTCGGCGCCGGGGGCGCCCTCGAAGGGGGTGCCGAGGTAGGCGGCGATGACGCGTTCGTCGCTCTGGACGACGTCGGAGGAGCCCTCGACCAGCTTCTCGCCCTGGACGAGCACGGCGACCCGGTCGCACAGGTTGAAGATGAACCGCATGTCGTGCTCGATGACGAGGACGGCGGTGCCCGTGTCGCGGATGGCGAAGACGAGTTCTTCGGTGGCCCGGGTCTCCTGGGGGTTCATGCCCGCGGTCGGCTCGTCGAGGAGCAGCAGTCCGGGGTCGCTGGCCAGGGCGCGGGCGATCTCCAGCTTGCGCTGTTCGCCGTAGGGGAGGTTGCGGGAGAGGTGGTCGGCCTTGGCGGCGAGGCCGGTGAACTCAAGGAGTTCCATGGCGCGTGCCTTGGAGGCGGCTTCGGCGCGTTTGAAGCCGGGGCCGCGCAGGATGGCGGACCACAGTCCTTCCCTGGTGCGGGTGTGCCGGCCGACCAGGACGTTTTCCAGGACGGTCATGTTGGCGAAGAGGCGGATGTTCTGGAAGGTGCGGGCGATGCCTGCCTGGGTGACCAGGTGGGGTTTGGGCGGCAGGACGGTGCCCCGGTAGGCGACGCGCCCCTCGGTGGGGACGTAGAGGCCGGTGAGGCAGTTGAAGAAGGTGGTCTTGCCCGCGCCGTTGGGGCCGATGAGGCCGACGATCTCGCCGGGGTGGACGTCGAGGTCGACGGAGCGTACGGCGGTGAGGCCGCCGAAGCGCATCGTGACGCCGGTGGCGGTGAGCACGGGGGCGGCCTTCGCGACGGTGGTCGTGGTCATGTCTGTCATGCCTCCGCCTTGGTGACGCCGACGGCGCTGCCGCTGAGGGCGGCCTGGTCGGGCACGTCGAGCTGTCCCGTCTCGTGGTATTCGAGCTGCTGCCGCCGGTTGGGGATGATCCCTTCGGGGCGGAAGCGCATCAGCAGGATGAGCGCGATGCCGAAGGCGAGGAGCTGGTAGTCCTGGAGGAATTCCAGCTTCTCGGGGATGAGGAAGAGCAGGGCGGCGCCGAGCAGGGGGCCGCCGATGGTGCCCATGCCGCCGAGGATGACGGCGGCGAGCAGGAAGGTGGAGTTCGGCGGGACGGGCCCGGCGAAGACGTACTGCTCGGGGACGACGGTGGTCTGGACGTGGGCCCAGATGGTGCCGGCGACTCCGGCGAGGGTGGCGCCGAGGGCGAAGGCGATGAGCTTGACGCGGAAGCCGTTGATGCCCATGGCGGTGGCGGCGGTCTCGTCCTCGCGGATGGCGACCCAGGCGCGGCCGATGCGGGAGTTTCCGGCCCGGCTGAAGATGAGGACGACGATGACGGTGACGAGCAGCATCAGCAGGTAGTAGTTGCTGTTGGAGTCGAGGGTGAGCCCGGCGAAGCTGTGCTCGTCGTCGAAGTTGAAGCCGAAGATCTCCAGTGGCGGGATGTTGGGGATGCCGTTGGGGCCGTTGGTGACGGAGGGCCCCGAGGTGCCGTCGAGGTTGCTGACGGCGATGCGGAAGATCTCGCCGAAGCCGAGGGTGACGATGGCGAGGTAGTCGCCGCGCAGCCGCAGCGTGGGGGCGCCGATGACGACGCCGAAGACGAGGGAGGCCAGGGCTCCGGTGAGCATGGCGGCCCAGAACGGGAAGTGGACGTGGATGGTGGAGGCGGCGGTTCCTGAGACCAGGGCGGCGGTGTAGGCGCCGACGCCGAGGAAGGCGACGTAGCCGAGGTCGAGGAGTCCGGCGAGTCCGACGACGATGTTCAGGCCGAGCGCGACGGTCGCGAAGATGGCGATGTTGACGCCGAGTTCGGTGTAGCTGGCCTTGTCCTGGGTGAAGGGGAAGACCAGCGCGGTCACCAGGGCCGCCACCAGGGTGAGGGAGCGGTAGGTGCTGGTGAGTCCGCTGAGCCGGGTGATGAGCCCGGCCTTGAGGAGCGCGGCGGCGGCGAAGCACAGCGCGATGAGGTAGCCGATGAAGGGCTCGGGGTTGTCCTCGTCGGTCTGGATGCCGTAGTTGACGATGTAGAGGCCGAGGGTGAAGACGGCCGCGATGATGAGGATGTCCGCCCAGGAGGGGAGCTGTTTGGGGCGGCGGACCGGCCGGGTGTCGTCGGTGAGCAGGAACGCGGTGGCGACGGGTACGGCGGTGGCGACGGCGGCGACCCAGCCGCCCGGTTCGAGGTTGACCAGGCCGCCTTGGTCGACGGCGATGGCGATGAGGGTGAACCAGGTGGTGGTGAGGGCGCCGAGGGCCAGCAGCCGCAGGGCCGCGGTGGAGCCCGCGGGGGTGAGCCAGCGCAAGCCCCGGACGTCCAGGGCGGCGACCGCGAACAGCAGGGTGGCCAGGCCCAGGGCGAGGGTGAGGACCTGGAGTCCGCCGGGGTAGCCGTAGACGGTGAGGTCGCCGGGGAAGTCGGAGGTCCAGGTCCAGGCGAGGAAGGTGGAGGCGACGGTGGCGAGGCCGCCGGCCGCGGTGAGCGCCCGGAGCAGGGTGGTGCGCGGGGCCGGGGTGCCGGCGCCGGGTGCCTTGCTGATGTGGGTGGTCATCGGTTCACTCCCTCACGCCCGGTCCGCTACGCGTTCGCCGAGCAGCCCCTGGGGCCTGACCAGCAGGACGAGGATGAGCAGGGTGAAGGCCCAGACGTCCTTCCAGGCCCCGCCGCCGAGCTGATCCATTCCGGGGATGTCCTGGATGTATTTGATGGCCAGGGCCTCGGCGATGCCGAGGACGACGCCGCCGAGCATGGCGCCGTAGATGTTGCCGATGCCGCCGAGCACGGCGGCGGTGAAGGCCTTGAGTCCGGCGATGAAGCCCATCTCGAAGTTGATCTGGCCGTACTTGAGCCCGTGGGAGAGGGCGGCGACGGCGGCGAACGCACCGCCGATGGCGAAGGCCATCACGATGATGCGGTCGGTGTTGATGCCCATCAGCTTGGCGGTGTCGGGGTCCTGCGCGGTGGCCTGCATGGCGCGCCCGGCCCGGCTCTTGGAGACGAACAGCCCCAGGGCGAGCATGCACAGCGGGGCGGCTATCAGCAGGAACGCGTCGCCGCGCTGGATGTGCAGACTGTCGCCGATCGCGAATGAGCTGCCCTCGAACTGCGGGAAGCTGCGGGCCTTCTTGGCGTCGGGGTAGAACGCCCAGACGGCCTGCTGGAGCGCGATGGACAGACCGATCGCGGTGATCAGCGGTGCCAGCCGGGGGCCGCCGCGCAGGGGCCGGTACGCGAAGCGTTCGGCGGCCGTGGCGATGGCGACCGAGGCGAGGATGCCGCCGATGAGCATGAGCGGCAGGGCCAGCGCCAGCGTGGTGCCGCTGGGCAGCCAGAGATAGATGGTGAGGGCGCCGAAGCCCCCGATCATGAAGATCTCGCCGTGGGCGAAGTTGATGAGCTGGACGATGCCGTAGACCATGGTGTACCCGATGGCGATCAAGCCGTAGAGGGCGCCGAGGGTCAGGCCGTTGACCAGCGTTTGCGGCAGTTCGTGCACCGCAGGGCCTCCGATGAGCGTGTCGGATATGACGCCGCGCGAGGGCGCTGGTGTGCGCCCTCGCGCGGTTGCGTTGCTTGGGTGGGCGGGGTGTTGCCCCGGGCGGCACTAGTCCTTGAAGGTCTCGCTCTTCACGTCCTTCCAGGCGCCGTTCTTCACCTGGTAGACGGTCAGCTGCTTGTTGGTGGTGTCGCCGTACTGGTCGAAGGAGACCTTGCCGGTGACGCCGTCGAAGGAGACCTTGTTCAGCGCCTCGGTGATCTTGGCGCGGGCGTCGTCGGGGAGCTTGCCGTCGTTGTCGGCGACGACCGCCTTGACGGCCTGGATGATGGCCCAGGCGGCGTCGTAGGAGTAGCCGCCGTACGCCCCGTACGGGTCCGGGTACTTCTGGCCCGCGTAGTTCTTGACGAACGTCTTGGCGGAGGGCAGGTCTTCGACCGGGTAGCCGACGGAGGTCGCGAGGTCGCCGTCGTTGTTGGTGCCGGACGCCTTGATGAAGGCGGGGTCGTAGATGCCGTCGCCGCCCATCACCGGGACCTGCGCACCGGCCTGCTTGATCTGGTCGGACAGCAGACCGCCCTCGGGGTACTGGCCGCCGAAGTAGACGGAGTCGGCGCCGGATGACCTGACCTTGCCCGCGATGCCGGAGAAGTCGGTCTCCTTGACGGTGAGGTGGTCGGTACCGACGACGGTGCCGCCGAGGCGCTTGAACTCCTGGGCGAAGATCTTGGCGAGCCCGGCGCCGTAGGTCTGCTTGTCGTCGATGACGAAGACCTTCCGCTTCTTCGCGTCCTTGTAGTAGTACTGCGCGGCGAAGCGGCCCTGGATGATGTCGGTGGTCGCGGTGCGGAAGTACGTCTTGAAGGGGCGGGACTTCTTGCCCGAGGCCCACGCGTCGCCCTGGCTCAGCGCCGGGTTGGTGTTGGCGGGGGAGACCTCGGCCAGGTCCGCCTTGGCGAAGACGCCCTGCATGGACTGGGCGACGCCGGAGTTCAGCGGGCCGACCGTGCCGAGGATGGCGTCCTCGTCCACCATCGACGTGGCGTTCTGCTTGCCGGAGGACGGCACCGCCTGGTCGTCATAGGACTTGATCTTGAAGGTGACGCCCGGGACCTCGTTCTGCTTGTTGGCCACCTTGGCGGCGAGGTCGACGGAGTTCTTGATGCCCTGGCCGAGTGCCGACAGTGAGCCGGTGAGCGGGGCGTCGACGCCGATGACGACGGTGGTCTTCTTGTTCTTGTCCCCGCTGTCGTTCTGGCCGCGCGAACCGCAGGCGCTGAGGGTGAGGGCTCCCGCGGTGATCGCGGTCGTCAGGATGAGCAAGGAGCGCTGTCGCACGAAGAATCCTTTCCCTGGCCCGGCCGCCCCTCTGGATGGGACGCCGTGTCCGCGCCGGTGGACCTGTTACAGCCGTTCGGGCGCTGGCGAACACCCGACGGGGGTCGTGACTGGCTGTGAATGTAAGCGTGGGACGCGTCAGGTGGCAGAGTGCAGCCCATGATGTGACTGTCTTGTTATGACGCAGGTCACGTTCCCGTCTCGGTGTAGCGGAACGGAAAGGACAAAATAGGTGTTTACGGACAATCCATGAAGTCCGGATAGTGAGAAGGTGCAGTTCCGCTAAGGAGTCGAGGGGACTTGCGAATGAAGTGTGGAGACGTGTGCTCGTGGTTACGGAGCGAGGTCATCACCGATGACGTCACGGCGTACAAGCGTTCGATCTTGTATTGCAAGCACATTACGCAGTGTTACAACCGGGGCGAGTGATTCCAGCCCGCGCGTGAACGGTGTGCGGGCAGGCGCGCAGACCGGCGCGCACACAGAAGCGGCCTCCCCGGATCCGGGGACGCCGCTTCTCTGTGGCCGAGGTGGAGCGAGGTGGGGAGTTAGGTCCTGTCCGGCGGATCTTCGTGGATCAGCCCGCGGCATCTGGTGCAGGGGGCACCTCCCAGTGGTAGCTGGGGGAGTATCGCAAGGCGGAGGGTGGTCGTCCTCGTACCGGGTTGTACTCGGACGATCCCGACAACGCAGCGCGGCGCCGTGCCAGGCGTCGCGGGCCCGCGAAGATCCGCCGGACCGGGCCTACGGCTTCGGCAGGCCCTCCGCCTCGCGCAGCAGGCAGGTCAGCCGGGCGGTGCACACCCGGCGGTCCTGCTCGTCGCTGATGACGATTTCGTACGTGGCGGTCGAGCGCCCCCGGTGGACGGGCGTGGCGACGCCGGTGACCAGGCCGGAGCGCACCCCGCGGTGGTGGGTGCAGTTGAGGTCGACGCCGACCGCGATCCGGCCGCTGCCGCCGTGCAGCATCGAGCCCACCGAGCCGAGGGTCTCGGCCAGCACGGCGGAGGCGCCGCCGTGCAGCAGCCCGTACGGCTGGGTGTTGCCCTCGACGGGCATGGTGCCCACGACCCGCTCCGCGGAGGCTTCGAGGATCTGCACGCCCATGCGGGTGCCGAGATGGCCGGCGGAGAACAGCGCGAGGAGGTCGACGCCGAGTGCCGCGTACTCGTCGATGACCTCTTGCGGGAACTTCACGCTGGCCTGCTCGCCCATCGGACCGGCTCCGTTTCGGTTGTCTGTGGTGGCCACCTTCTTATCAGGTGCGCTGAGCGGACGCTTAGACGGGGTTGGTGGGTTCCAGTCGGATCACCACGGACTTGCTGGCCGGGGTGTTGCTGGTGTCGGCGGTGGAGTCCAGCGGGACCAGGACGTTGGTCTCCGGGTAGTACGAGGCGGCGCAGCCGCGGGTGGTCGGGTAGTGGACCACCCGGAACCCGGCGGCGCGCCGCTCGGTGCCGTCCGTCCACTCGCTGATCAGATCGGCGTACGCGCCGTCGGCGAGCCCCCGCTCGCGGGCGTCCTCGGGGTGGATGAGCACCACCCGGCGGCCGTTCTTGATGCCGCGGTAGCGGTCGTCGAGGCCGTAGATGGTGGTGTTGTACTGGTCGTGCGAGCGCATGGTCTGGAGCAGCAGCCGGCCTTCGGGGGCCTTCGGGTACTCGACCGGGGCGGCGGTGAAGTTGGCCCTGCCGGTGGCGGTCGGGAAGCGTCGGCTGTCGCGCGGGGCGTGCGGCAGGGCGAAACCGGACGGGTTGCTCACCTTGGCGTTGAAGTCCTCGAACCCGGGGATGACGGCCGCGATGCGGTCACGGACCGTGGCGTAGTCGCGCTCGAACTCCGCCCAGGGGGTGGCGCTTTCCGGGCCGAGCACCCGCCGGGCCAGCCGGCAGACGATGGCCGGTTCGGAGAGGAGGTGCGGGCTCGCGGGCTCCAGCCTGCCGCGCGAGGCGTGCACCATCCCCATCGAGTCCTCGACGGTGACGAACTGCGGCCCGCCGTCCTGGATGTCCCGGTCCGAGCGGCCGAGGGTGGGCAGGATCAGGGCGCGGGTGCCGGTGACCACGTGCGAGCGGTTGAGCTTGGTGGAGACGTGGACGGTCAGCCGGGCGGCGCGCATGGCGGCCTCGGTGACGTCGGTGTCGGGGGAGGCGGCCACGAAGTTGCCGCCCATGGCGAAGAAGACCTTGGCCTGGCCGTCGCGCAGCGCGCGGATGGCGCGGACGACGTCGAAGCCGTGCTCGCGCGGCGGGGCGAAGCCGAACTCCTTCTCCAAGGCGTCCAGGAAGGCGGGGGCGGGCCGCTCGAAGATGCCCATGGTGCGGTCGCCCTGCACATTGCTGTGGCCGCGCACCGGGCACACCCCGGCGCCGGGGCGACCGACGTTGCCGCGCAGCAGCAGGAAGTTCACGACTTCCCGGATGGTGGGCACCGAGTGCTTGTGCTGGGTCAGGCCCATGGCCCAGCAGACGATGGTGCGCTTCGAGGCGAGGACCATGCGCAGCGCGCGCTCGATGTCGTCCCGGGTGAGGCCGGTGGCGCTCAGCGTCTCGTCCCAGTCGGCGGCGCGGGCCGCGGCGGCGAACTCCTCGAAGCCGTGGGTGTGCTCGCGGATGAAGTCCTCGTCGACGACGGCTTCGTCCGCATCCGAGGCGTTGTCGGAAGCCTCCAGGATGAGCTTGTTGAGGAGGCGGAAGAGGGCCTGGTCGCCGCCGATCCGGATCTGGAGGAAGAGGTCGGTGAGCGAGGTGCCGCCGCCCGCGAGGCCGCGGGCGTTCTGCGGGTTCTTGAACCGCTCCAGACCCGCTTCGGGCAGTGGGTTGATGGAGATGATCTTCGCGCCGTTGTTCTTCGCCTTCTCCAGGGCGGAGAGCATGCGCGGATGGTTGGTGCCCGGGTTCTGCCCGGCGACGATGATCAGGTCGGCCTTGTGGAGATCCTCCAGCAGCACGCTGCCCTTGCCGACGCCCAGGGTCTCGGTCAGCGCGGAGCCCGAGGACTCGTGGCACATGTTGGAGCAGTCGGGCAGGTTGTTGGTGCCGAATTCGCGAGCGAAGAGCTGGTAGAGGAACGCGGCCTCGTTGCTGGTGCGGCCGGAGGTGTAGAAGACGGCCTCGTCGGGGGAGTCCAGCGCGTGCAGTTCGTCGGCGATGATGTCGAACGCGCGGTCCCAGCTGACCGGCTCGTAACGCTCGGCGCCCTCGTCCAGGTACATGGGCTGGGTGAGCCTGCCCTGCTGGCCGAGCCAGTAGCCGCTGCGGGTGGCGAGGTCGGCCACCGGGTGGGCGGCGAAGAAGTCGGGGGTGACCCGGCGCAGGGTCGCCTCCTCGGCGACGGCCTTCGCGCCGTTCTCGCAGAACTCGGCCGCGTGCCGCTTGTCGCCCTCGGGCCAGGCGCAGCCCGGGCAGTCGAAGCCCTTCTTCTGGTTGACCCGCATGAGGGTGAGGGCGGTGCGGCGGATTCCCATCTGCTGATGGGCGATGCGCAGTGAGTGACCGACCGCGGGGAACCCGGCGGCGGCGTGTTTCGGGGGTGCGACCTCGGGCGCGTCCTGTACCGGATCGCCTGCGGGTGGCTTGGATGCCATGTCGCTCCCCTTTTTCGACTCGACTTGTCGGCTTCGACATCGGCTCGGTTGTCCCCCATCGATCCTTTCATGAGTCATGGACTTTGGGACCACCCGGGGCGGTGGGCCGGAGGGCGGGAGGCGGGAGGCGTTGTCGGTGGGGCGTGGCAGGATCGGGGGCGTGGCAGAGAAAGCATCGAAGAAGACCGCAGCGCCCGAGCCCGACCGCACGGGGGACCGTCCCCGCCTGCTCCTGCTGGACGGGCATTCCCTGGCATACCGGGCGTTCTTCGCGCTGCCGGCGGAAAATTTCAGCACGACCTCCGGCCAGACGACCAACGCGATCTACGGCTTCACCTCGATGCTGGCGAACACGCTCCGTGATGAGCAGCCCACGCACCTGGCGGTGGCGTTCGACGTCTCGCGCAAGACCTGGCGCTCCGAGCAGTTCGCGGAGTACAAGGCGAACCGCTCCAAGAGCCCCGACGAGTTCAAGGGGCAGGTCGAGCTGATCGGCGAGCTGCTGGACACGATGAACGTCACCCGCTTCGCGGTGGACGGCTTCGAGGCGGACGACGTGATCGCCACCCTTGCCACCCAGGCCGAGGCCGAGGGCTTCGAGGTCCTGATCGTCACCGGTGACCGCGATTCGTTCCAGCTGGTCAGCGACCATGTCACGGTGCTCTACCCGACCAAGGGCGTCTCCGAGCTGACCCGGTTCACCCCGGAGAAGGTCCAGGAGAAGTACGGGCTCACCCCGAGCCAGTACCCCGACTTCGCGGCGCTGCGCGGCGACCCGTCGGACAACCTGCCCGGCATCCCGGGTGTCGGAGAGAAGACCGCCGCGAAGTGGATCAACCAGTTCGGGTCGTTCAAGGATCTGGTGGAGCGGGTCGACGAGGTCAAGGGCAAGGTCGGCGAGAAGCTGCGCGACCACCTGGAGTCCGTCAAGCTCAACCGGCAGCTGACCGAGCTGGTCAGGGACGTGGAGCTGGGCATCGGCCCCGACGGTCTCAAGCGCGTTCCGTACGACCGGGCCGCGCTGGCCGTCATCATGGACGCGCTGGAGTTCCGCCACCAGAACTTCCGCGACCGGGTCCTGGCCGTCGACCCGGGCGCGGCCGACGAGGAGCCCGCCGCCGCGGAGCCCGGCGTCGAGGTCGACGGGGTGACGCTGAGCGCGGGCGAGCTGGCGCCCTGGCTGGCGGACCGCGGCGCCGAGCCGCTGGGCCTGGCCACCGTGGACACCTGGGCGCTGGGCAGCGGCAGCGTCAGCGAGGTCGCGCTGGCCACCGCGGGCGGGCCCGCGGTCTGCTTCGACCCCGCGGAGCTGGACGAGGCCGACGAGCGGGCCTTCGCCGCCTGGATCGCCGACCCGGACCGGCCGAAGGTGCTGCACAACGCCAAGGGCACCATGCGGGTCTTCGCCGAGCACGGCTGGTCCGTCGCGGGCATCTCGATGGACACCGCGCTCTCCGCCTATCTGGTCAAGCCCGGCCGCCGTTCCTTCGAGCTGGACGCCCTGTCGGTCGAGTACCTGGGCCGTGAGCTGTCCCCGGCGGCGGCCGCGGACAGCGGGCAGCTCGCCTTCGGCGCCGACGAACAGGCCGAGCAGGACGCCCTGATGATCAAGGCGCGTACGGTCCTCGACCTCGGCGAGGCGTTCCGCGGCCGACTGGAGGAGGTCGGCGCGGCCGGGCTGCTGAGCGATGTGGAGCTGCCCACCTCCGAGCTGCTGGCCCGGCTGGAGCGCTCCGGCATCGCCGCCGACCGCGACTGGCTGGACCGCATGGAGCAGCAGTTCGCGGGCGCCGTCCAGCAGGCGGTGAAGGAGGCACACGCCGCGGTGGGCCACGAGTTCAACCTCGGCTCGCCCAAGCAGCTCCAGGAAGTGCTCTTCGGCGAGCTGGGCCTGCCCAAGACCAAGAAGACCAAGACCGGGTACACGACGGACGCCGACGCGCTCGCCTGGCTGGCCGGGCAGACCGACCACGAACTCCCGGTGATCATGCTGCGCCACCGGGAGCAGGCCCGGCTGCGCTCCACCGTGGAGGGGCTGATCAAGACCATCTCCCCCAGTGGCCGCATCCACACCACCTTCAACCAGACGGTGGCGGCGACCGGTCGGCTGTCGTCGACCGACCCCAATCTCCAGAACATCCCGGTGCGCACGGACGAGGGCCGGGCGATCCGGCGCGGCTTCGTCGTCGGCGAGGGCTTCGAATCCCTGATGACCGCCGACTACAGCCAGATCGAGCTGCGCGTGATGGCCCATCTCTCCGAGGACGAGGGCCTGATCGAGGCGTTCACCTCCGGCGAGGACCTGCACACCACGGTCGCCTCCCAGGTGTTCGGCGTCGCCAAGTCCGAGGTCGACCCGGAGATGCGGCGCAAGATCAAGGCCATGTCGTACGGCCTGGCGTACGGGCTCTCGGCGTTCGGCCTCTCCCAGCAGCTGGGCATCGGCGCGGACGAGGCCCGTCGGCTGATGGAGAACTTCTTCGAGCGGTTCGGCGGTGTCCGCGACTATCTCCAGCGGGTCGTGGAGGAGGCGCGCGCCATCGGCTACACGGAGACCATGCTCGGCCGCCGCCGCTACCTCCCCGATCTCACCAGCGACAACCGGCAGCGCCGCGAGATGGCCGAGCGGATGGCGCTCAACGCCCCGATCCAGGGCACCGCCGCCGACATCGTCAAGATCGCGATGCTGAAGGTGGACGCCGCGTTGACGGCAGGCGAACTCTCGTCGCGGATGCTGCTCCAGGTGCACGACGAAATCGTGCTGGAGATCGCGCCGGGCGAGCGGGAGCGGGTCGAGGAGCTGGTGCGGCGCGAGATGGCCGGTGCCTTCCAACTGCGCGCTCCGCTGGACGTGTCGGTGGGTGTCGGCACCGACTGGGAGTCGGCCGCGCACTGAGCGGGGGCCCGGTGGAACCGGCGGAACGGTCAAGTCCGGGCCCTCGAATGGCCGCTGACGGGCGGTGGGCAGCGGTAGTCGCGGGCCTTAAGTTGTCGTAGTGTCACCAGGGTTGACGCGCGGGGGAGCGCACTGTGTTCGACGGGAGGGACACACGGATGGCACCGCTTATCGGCCGACGTCTGCGTAAGGGGGCGGCCACGACGGCGGTGGCGGCGGCCGCGATGGCCGCCCTCACCGCATCCCAGGCGCCCGGGTTCGCCGCGCAGGAGCACGCGGACGGGGACCACCGGGACCGGGACCGGGCCAGTGGGGCACAGCCTTCGCCCGATGCGCCCATCGACGGCGGCGGCTCTTACCACACCGATCTGCCGCCGCTGACCAAGCCGGACAAGCCGGGCTCCTCGATCGACCTACCGGGGTTCCCGGGCAGCAGCACCAAGGCCGAGGCGGGCATCCCGGCGAGCGTCCTCGCCGCGTACAAGAAGGCGGAGGCGGCCCTCAAGGAGTCCAAGCCCGGCTGCAACCTGCCGTGGCAGCTGCTGGCCGCGATCGGCAAGGTCGAGTCCGGCCAGGCCCGCGGTGGCAACGTGGACAACAAGGGCACGACCGTCAGCCCCATCCTCGGACCGGCCCTCAACGGCAACGGCTTCGCCCTGATCAAGGACACCGACGGTGGCGAGTTCGACGGGGACACCACCCACGACCGGGCCGTCGGGCCGATGCAGTTCATCCCGTCCACCTGGGCGAACTGGAGCGAGGACGGGAACGGCGACGGCCGCTCGGACCCCAACAACATCTACGACGCGGCGCTCGCCGCCGGGTTCTACCTGTGCGCCAACGGCCGTGATCTGTCCGTCCAGGAGGACATCAACAAGGCGATCCTCGGTTACAACCACTCGCAGGAGTATCTGAACACCGTCCTGTCGTGGTTCGAGTACTACAAGAGCGGCACCCACGAGGTCCCCGACGGCTCCGGCGTGCTGCCCTCGGAGCGGAGCACCCCGCCCGGCAACGGTTCCAAGGCGGGTTCCAAGGAATCCGGCAAGGGCGGCGACAAGGGCAAGGACACGGACAAGGGATCCGGCAGGGGCAACGGCGGTGCGCACACCCTGCCCAAGCCCGAGGACGGCCGCGACGGCTCCACGTCCCCCTCGCCGCGGCCGGGCGACGGCGGGACGCAGACGCCCGGTCCGCAGCTCCCCAAGCCGCCGACCACGCCGCCCACCACCCCCGCGCCCAAGCCCACCGGCACCGCCAAACTGACCGCGGTCGGCTCCAAGCAGTTCACCGCCACCGCCGGTGAGACGTTCACCGGGTCCCCCAAGATCCGTGCGGTGGACGCCGAGGGCAAGCCGGTGGCGGCGGCGCGCGTGAAGTACGAGATCCGCGGCGAGACGAGCGCCCGCTTCCTCGGCCTCGTCCGTTCCGTCACCGTGCTCACCGGCCTCGACGGCACCGCCACCGCGCCCAAGCTGCTCGCGGGCGAGCAGCCCGGCTCGTTCACCCTGCGCGCCATGGCCGTCGGGCGCGAGAAGGTGTCCCCGGTCGACTTCGCCGGGACCGTCAAGCCCCGCCCCGTACCGCAGGCCGACGCACTGGCCCGCCTCGGTGACGGTGTCCTCAAGACCGGGACCGGTGGCTCCTTCGCCGATCTCCTCACCGTCAAGGCGACCAACAAGGGCAAGGTCGCGGCGGGCGTCCCGGTCACCGCGACCATGATCACGGACGCCAAGAAGCCCCAGGTGAACGACAAGGGTCCGTACTTCCTGGACGCCAAGGGCAAGCCGGTCCGCACCCTGGACGGGCTGAAGACCAACGTCCTCGGGCAGCTGACGCTGCCGAAGATCCTCACCGACGAGCACGCGGGCACCTATCTGCTCCGCCTCACCACGGCCGCCGGCGCCGTCCTCGACGTCGAGCTGACCGTCACCCCGGCCGCCGCCGACTAGCGGCCGCCGACCCGGGCACACCGCGCGCCGCCCCCGAGGCCTCACCGGGCCCGGGGGCGGCGCGTTCGCGTTGGGCCCTTCGTGTTCTCATCTGCGCCGCCCGTTGCTACGGTGCCCAGCCCCGGCTGTCACTGACGCCCTGTCAGTTGTCGTACCGCACTCACGGGAGGCCCGCATGCGCGCCCTCGCCGCCGCCGCGATCGGACTCGCCGCCGCGCTCGCCCTCGTCTTCACGGTGACGGCCATCGGCGCCCCCGGCGGCGCCACCTCCCCCGAGCCGCTGCTCACCACCGTCCCCGAGCACCCCTGAGGGAGGGACGCCCCGCCATGCGCCGCAAAGCCAGCCTGGTGCTGCTCGCCTTCGCCGTCTTCTTCGCCGCCCTCGCGCCGCTGGTGCGCTGGTACGCGTTCCCCCGGCTCGCCAAGATCCCGCCCAGCGAGTACCAGACGGCCGTCCTGGAGGCCCGCCCCGCCACCCTGCTCGACTACGCCACCATGAAGCCCCGGAAGGTCTCCAAGGTCAGCATCGTGCAGACCCTGCGCGGGAACGTGGGCGCGGCACGGACGGTCGGGAAGGAGACCGGGCGCGACGTCGTCGTCTGGGACGCCCTGTCGTACATCGCGGGGCCCGACGGCAACATGGTCTCCCGGATCCCCGAGCGCTACGTCTTCGACGCCCACTCCCAGGACCCGGTGCACGCGGGCGGCGAGCACGTCGACGGCGACGCCGTGCGCCGCGACGGCATCGAGTACAAGTGGCCCTTCCTCACCGAGAAGCGCGACTACCGCTACTTCGACGCCCAGACCCGTACCTCCGCGCCCATCCACTACAAGGGCACCCGGAACTTCCGCGGCCTGACGGTGTACTACTTCGAGCAGACCATCCCCTGGACCAGGGTCCCGCTGCCCAAGACCATGCCGGTCGACGGCGTCACCCCCGAGACCGTCCGCAAGGCCGGAACCTCCCGCTGGTACACCACCAAGCGCATGTTCTGGGTCGAACCCACCACCGGTGCGCCCGTCAACGGGCAGGAGATCCACCGCGAGGAACTGCGCGGCGGCACCCTGCTGGGCGGCCGGGACCGGGTGACCGTCTTCTCGGGCCACGTGAAGATGCGCGAGGACTACATCGCCCACACGGTGAAGATGGTCTCCTCCCAGCGGCAGCTGGTCCTGGCCTTCACCACGTATCTGCCCTGGGGCTTCGGGCTGCTGGGGGCCGGACTGCTCGCGGTCGCGCTGCTGCTGGAGGCGCGCGGCCGGAAGCCAGGGGTGCCGTCGCCGAGCCCACGGCGACGGCTCGTCAACCTCCGTCCCCGCGTTCCCTCCTGATAGTGACGCCGGTAGTGATCTCGGTAGTCCGCTGGCTAGCATGCGCTCCATGCCGGGTATCACGATCGAGTTCACCGAACAGGAACTGGCGGAGCTGCGCGCCGAGGCGAAGGAGAAGGGCGTGGCCATCAAGCGCCTCGCCCACGACATACTGACCGAGGACGTCGTGCGGCGGCGTCAGAAGCAGCGCTTCGTCGAGGGCGCCGTGCGCTTCGCCCTGGGATACAAGGCCGAGTTCGAGCGGGAGTTCCCGGAAGGGTTGCGTTGATCCTGTACGTCGACGCCGGCTGGGTGCTCAACGTGCAGGTCGACGTCTCCCCGGTGAACACCCCCGTGCGCGACTGGGGCGCACTGCACTGCATGAGCGAACGGCACCGCTACGAACGGTTCGCGGGGGAGCCGTACTACGAGGAGGCCGCGGCCCGCGCCGCGACCTTCCTCCACACCTCGCTGATCCTGGAACCCTTCTCCGACTACAACGCGGTCATCGGCGCGGCCTGCGCCCAGATGTACCTGGAGGAGTCCGGCGAGGCGATCGCCCCGCCGCCCGGCGCCATGGTGTCCCTCATCCGCGACATACGGGACAACCGGCTCCGCCTGAGCGAGACCGCCCGGCGGCTGCGCGCCTGGGCCGTATGAAGCTGGTGGTCAGCGGCGGGCGTTGGTGCGCCGCGTCGGCTCGGCCGCCGTCGGATCCTCCGGCCACGGATGCTTGGGGTAGCGGCCGCGCAGCTCGGCCCGCACGGAGCGGTAGCCGTCCCGCCAGAACGACGCCAGGTCGGCCGTGACCGCGGCCGGACGCCCCGCCGGTGACAGCAGGTGCACCAGCAGCGGCACCCGCCCGCCCGCGATCCGCGGCGACTCCTGCCACCCGAACAGCTCCTGGAGCTTCGCCGCCAGCACCGGCTGCCCGTCCCCGTAGTCCACCCGCACCCGCGACCCACTCGGCACCTCGACGCGCTCCGGCGCCAGCTCCTCGAAGCGCGCCGCGTCGCCCGTCGCCCACGGCAGCAGCCGGGCCAGCGCCTGACCGGCGTCCACCCGCTCCAGATCCGCCCGCCGCCGGGCCCGGCCCAGCTCCACGCCCAGCCACGCGTCCGGGTCCGCCAGCAGCGCCGCCTCCGATACGTCCGGCCAGGGCGCCCCCAGCTCCCGGTGCAGGAACGCCATCCGCCGCCGCACCGCCGTGGCCTGCGCGGACCAGCGCAGCAGCCCGGTCCCCTCGCGGCGCAGCCCCTCCAGCAGCGCCGCGTGCACGAGCGCCGGGTCGGGCGCGGTCAGCGGCCGGGCCACCAGCTCGATCGCCCCGAGCCGGGACACCCGCCGGGCGACGACGTCCCCGTCGGCCCAGTGCACCTCCTCGCCGTCCGACCCCAGCGCCGCGGCCGCCGTACGGGCCGTCGCCTCGTCGGTGACGGCGGCGAGCCGCACCCGCGCCGACGCGGCGGCCACCGGCCGGTCCGCGACCGCGACGGCCAGCCACGGGGCACCGCCCAGCCGCGACCCGTCGCCCAGTTCGGCCCCGGTCCCGGCCGCCATGAGATACGACCGCCCGCCCCGCACCCGAGCCACCCGCTCGGGAAACGCCAACGCGACGACGAGCCCGGCGACGGCGTCATCGGACCGTGCCGCACCCGCATCCGCACGCGGACCACCCGCGTCCCCCGTCACCGCGCGCTCCAGGCGGCGGGCCTCCTGGCGCCAGCGGGTCGCGTACGGGTCGCCGGCGCGGCGGGCGGTGCGCCAGGCGGCGGACAGGTCGTCGCCGTACTCCCGCGGCGGCTCCTCGCTCAGCAGGGCCACCACCTCGGCCGCCCGGCGGGCGCCGACCTCGGGGGCGCCGTCGATGAGGGCGCGGGCGAGGCGGGGGTGGAGGCCGAGACGGGACATGCGGCGGCCGCGCTCGGTGGCGCGCCCGGCCGCGTCGACGGCGCCGATCGCGGTCAGCACCTCCCGCGCGGCGGTCATGGCCCCGCCGGGCGGCGGGTCGAGCAGGGCGAGACCGGACGCGTCCGGTTCGCCCCAGCACGCCGCCTGGAGCGCGAAGGCCGTCAGGTCGGCCTCGGCGATCTCCGGCGACGGGAAGCGCGGCAGCCGGGCGTCCTCGGCCTCCGGCCAGCAGCGGTAGACCGTCCCCGGCGCCTCGCGCCCGGCCCGGCCCGCGCGCTGCCGGGCCGCGGCCCGCGACGCCCGCACGGTCGTCAGCGCGCTCAGCCCCCGCGCGTGATCCATGCGCGGTTCGCGGGCGAGGCCGCTGTCGACGACGATCCGTACGCCCGGCACGGTCAGGCTCGACTCGGCGACCGAGGTCGCCAGCACCACTCGCCGCCGACCGCCGTCCGCACCCGCGAGCACGGCCTCCTGCACGGCGGCGGGGGCGCGCCCGTGGACCTGGAGGACGTCCGCGTCGGCGCCGCCCAGCAGCCCCGCCACCCGGCCGATCTCGCCGACGCCGGGCAGGAAGCACAGGACGTCACCGGACCGCTCGCGCAGCGCGCGCCGCACCACGTCCGCGACGTGGTCGAGCAGGGCCGGGTCCACGCGCATCCCATGCGGTGGGCGTACGGGGCGTACGGGCGGCGCCCACACCGCCTCCACGGGGTGCGACACGCCCGGGGCCGAGACGACCGGGGCGGGGCCGCCACCGTCGCCGCCCAGCAGCCGCGCCCACCCCTCCGCGTCGGTCGTCGCCGACGCGGCGATCAGCCGCAGCTCCGGGCGCAGCGTGGCCTGGACGTCCAGCAGGAAGGCGGCCGCCGTGTCCGCGTCCAGGTGCCGCTCATGGCATTCGTCCAGCACGACGGCGTCGATGCCGGCCAGCTCCTGGTCCCGTTGCAGCCGCTGCACCAGCACCCCGGTGGTGACCACCTCGACCACGGTGCGGGGGCCGGCCTGCCGCTCCCCGCGCACGGTGAAGCCGACGCGTTCGCCGGTCCGCTCGCCGAGCAGCCACGCCATGCGCCGCGCGGCGGCCCGCGCCGCGATCCGGCGCGGCTCGGCCACCAGGACCCGACGAACCGGCGAGCCGCCGTCGCCGCCGCCGTCCAGCAGTCCGGCCAGGACGAGCGGCACGAGGGTGGTCTTGCCGGTCCCGGGCGGTGCGCACAGCACCGCCGACCCCCGCCGGTCGAGCGCGCGCAGCAGCTCGGGGACGGCTTCGCGGACGGGGAGCTGGTCGAGGACGTCCGTACGCATGGCCGGTGGTGCCCCGCTCAGTCCCGCTCGCAGACGAAGACGGCCGTGCCCGGGATGAGACCGCCGCGCAGCGGCGACCAGCCGCCCCACTCCTGACGGTTCCAGGCGGGCCATTCCGGTTCCACGAGGTCGATCAGCCGGAAGCCCCCGGCCACGACGTCCCGTACCCGGTCACCGAGGGTCCGGTGGTGTTCCACATAGACGGCACGGCCCGCGTCGTCCTGTTCCACATAGGGGGTGCGGTCGAAGTACGAGCCGGAGATGCTCAGCCCCTCGGGCCCCGGCTCGTCCGGGAACGCCCACCGCACCGGATGCGTCACCGAGAACACCCACCGGCCGCCCGGCCGCAGCACCCGGTGCACCTCGCGCATCACCCGCACCGGCTCCGCCACGAAAGGCACCGCCCCGTACGCGGAGCAGGCGAGGTCGAACGCGCCGTCCCGGAAGGGGAGCGTGGTCGCGTCGGCCTGGACCAGCGCGATTCCGGACGGGCCGGGAGCGGCCGCCTCCGCGTCGATCCGCTGGGCGTGCCGCAGCTGGCGGTGGGAGATGTCGAACGCCACGGGCCGGGCCCCGCGCGCCGCGAGCCAGCGCGAGCACTGTGCCGCGCCCGCGCCCACCTCCAGCACGTCGCGCCCCTCCAGCTGGTCCGCGGGCCCGAGCAGCCCGGCCTCCTCCTCGTCCAGCCCCTCCGGCCCCCAGATGAACCGGTCGTCGCCGAGGAAGGCGCCGTGCTCCTCCTGGTACTCGTCCGCGTTGCGATCCCACCAGCCGCGGCTGGCCCGGCTGCTCTCGGTGTCGTCGGCGATCCGGCGGGTGGCGGTGGGCTCGAAGGCCTCGGGGGCCTCGTCAAGGGCCTCCGCAAGGGCCCCGAGGGCACTCTCGGGAGCCCTGAAGGCACCGCTGGGCTTGTGTTCTTGGACCATCGGGCGCGTCGTCGTACTCTCTGTATCGACCTGTGGCTGCGGGGCGCGGCACGAAACCGCGTCGCAGCAGTGACCTGCAAATTGCCGGGTTAGGGGCGTTAGTCCCCACGTGCGCTCTTCGTGCATTGACCATGCCCGGCCGCCCCCGTATGCTACAAGTTGCGCTGCGGGCCTGCGCGACTCAGACGGAGCAGGCCGCGCTCGCATCTGTTGTATGTCCCCTCGGTTGTCGAGGCGCTTTCGGTCTCTGGTAAAGATTCGGAAAGATTCACGCCTCACAGGCTGTCCGGCTTCGGCGGTGCGATAAGGGTCCTCGGCGTAGCAGTACCTACGACTCAATGTCCGTACCGGAGCCCTTTCCCACATGACGAGCAGCACCGAGGCAACCCGCACCACCCCGCAGGTGGCGGTCAACGACATCGGTTCCGAGGAAGCCTTCCTCGCCGCGATCGACGAGACGATCAAGTACTTCAACGACGGCGACATCGTCGACGGCGTCATCGTGAAGGTCGACCGGGACGAGGTCCTGCTCGACATTGGTTACAAGACCGAAGGCGTCATCCCTTCCCGCGAGCTTTCGATCAAGCACGACGTCGACCCGAACGAGGTCGTGGCCGTCGGCGATGAGATCGAGGCCCTGGTTCTCCAGAAGGAGGACAAGGAAGGCCGCCTGATCCTCTCGAAGAAGCGCGCCCAGTACGAGCGTGCCTGGGGCACCATCGAGAAGATCAAGGAAGAGGACGGGATCGTCACCGGTACCGTCATCGAGGTCGTCAAGGGTGGTCTCATCCTCGACATCGGCCTCCGCGGCTTCCTTCCCGCCTCCCTGGTCGAGATGCGCCGCGTCCGCGACCTCCAGCCCTACGTGGGCAAGGAGCTCGAGGCGAAGATCATCGAGCTGGACAAGAACCGCAACAACGTGGTCCTGTCCCGCCGCGCCTGGCTGGAGCAGACCCAGAGCGAGGTCCGTCAGACCTTCCTCACCACCCTCCAGAAGGGCCAGGTGCGCTCCGGCGTCGTCTCCTCCATCGTCAACTTCGGTGCCTTCGTGGACCTGGGCGGCGTGGACGGTCTGGTCCACGTCTCCGAGCTGTCCTGGAAGCACATCGACCACCCGTCCGAGGTCGTCGAGGTCGGCCAGGAGGTCACGGTCGAGGTCCTGGACGTCGACATGGACCGCGAGCGCGTCTCCCTGTCGCTCAAGGCGACCCAGGAAGACCCGTGGCAGCAGTTCGCCCGGACCCACCAGATCGGTCAGGTCGTCCCGGGTAAGGTCACCAAGCTCGTTCCGTTCGGTGCGTTCGTCCGCGTCGACGAGGGCATCGAGGGCCTGGTCCACATCTCCGAGCTGGCCGAGCGCCACGTGGAGATCCCGGAGCAGGTCGTCCAGGTCAACGACGAGATCTTCGTCAAGGTCATCGACATCGACCTCGAGCGCCGCCGCATCAGCCTCTCGCTGAAGCAGGCCAACGAGGCCTTCGGTGCCGACCCGTCCGTGGTCGAGTTCGACCCGACCCTGTACGGCATGGCCGCGTCCTACGACGACCAGGGCAACTACATCTACCCCGAGGGCTTCGACCCCGAGGCCAACGACTGGCTCGAGGGCTACGAGAAGCAGCGCGAGGAGTGGGAGCGTCAGTACGCCGACGCGCAGACCCGCTTCGAGCAGCACCAGGCGCAGGTCATCAAGTCCCGCGAGGCCGACGAGCAGGCCGCTGCCGAGGCCGGCAGCGGGGCTGCCCCGGCGCCCGGCGGCGGGCAGGCCTCCGGCGGCGGTTCGTACTCCTCGGAGTCGGCCGACAACTCCGGCGCCCTGGCGTCGGACGAGGCGCTGGCCGCGCTCCGCGAGAAGCTGGCCGGTGGCCAGAGCTGAATCGCTGCGCCGCTGACCGCTAGCGGCACCGGCTGAACGTGCGTGAGGCCCGTTCCCCTTCGGGGGAGCGGGCCTCACGCATGTTCCGGCGCATGTCCCCACGCATGTTTCCGGCTCACGCATGTCTCGGGGCACGGACGGCCATGATGCGCACAGGCCATGATGCGCACAGGAGTTGGGACCGGCGGCCGGGAATGCGCCCGCCCCCATGTGGTGTTTTCGCGTACGGAACACAAGGAGGAGCGGTCACAGTGCTTGATCCGCAGGATTTGTACGCGTGGGAACCGAGTGGGCTCGCCGAAGTCGACGCGATAGCCTCCCGGGATTCGGCCGGGCTGGTGCTGCTCTACCACTTCGACGGCTACATCGACGCCGGTGAGACCGGCGACCAGATCGTGGAGCGGCTGCTCGACGGGCTGCCGCGGCAGGTCGTCGCCCGCTTCGACCACGACCGGCTCGTCGACTACCGGGCCCGGCGCCCCCTGCTCACCTTCCAGCGCGACCGCTGGACGGCCTACGAGACCCCGGCGATCGAACTCCACCTGGTGCGGGACGCGACCGCGGCGCCCTTCCTGCTGCTCTGCGGGCCCGAACCGGACGTGGAGTGGGAGCGTTTCGCCGCCGCGGTGCGGCAGATCGTCGAGCGGCTCGGCGTGCGGCTCGCGGTGAACTTCCACGGCATCCCGATGGGCGTTCCGCACACCCGGCCGGTGGGTCTCACCCCGCACGGCAACCGCACCGATCTGATGCCCGGCCACCGCGGCTACTTCGACGAGGCCCAGGTGCCCGGCAGCGCCGAGTCGCTGATCGAGTACCGGCTCGGCGAGGCGGGCCACGACGTCCTCGGGGTCGCCGCCCACGTCCCCCACTACCTGGCCCGGTCCGCCTACCCCGACGCGGCGCTCACCGCGCTGGAGGCGGTCACCGCGGCCACCGGCCTGGTGCTGCCGGGCGCGGCGCACGCGCTGCGCAACGAGGCGCTGAAGACGCAGGAGGAGATCGAGCGGCAGGTCGCGGAGGGGGACGACGAGCTGGTCGCGCTCGTACGGGGCCTTGAGCACCAGTACGACGCGGTGGCCGGGGCCGACAGCCGCGGCAACCTGGTCGCGGAACCGGCCGAGCTGCCGTCGGCGGACGAGCTGGGCGCCGAGTTCGAACGCTTCCTGGCCGAGCGGGAGGGCGAGGGCGGCGCCTGAGCCGCGGCCCCTCCGGCAGGGCGGCCCCTCCAGCGGAGCCCCGTGCCCATATAGCGGGGCTCTGTGCTCGTATAGCGTGGGCCCCATGCTGAAGCTGGGGCTCACGGGCGGAATCGGCGCGGGCAAGAGCGAAGTCTCGCGTTTGTTGGTCTCTTACGGCGCGGTACTGATCGACTCCGATCGGATCGCCCGTGAGGTGGTGGAGCCCGGAACCCCCGGCCTCGCCGCCGTCGTCGCCGAGTTCGGGCCCGAGGTGCTGACCGCCGACGGCCGGCTCGACCGGCCGAAGCTCGGCGGGATCGTCTTCCACGACCCCGAGCGGCTGCGCGCCCTGAACGCCATCGTCCACCCCCTGGTCCGCGAGCGCTCCGCCGAGCTCCAGGCGGGCGCCGGGCCGGAGGCGGTGGTCGTCCACGACGTCCCGCTGCTCACCGAGAACGGCCTGGGGTCCCTGTACGACCTGGTGCTGGTCGTCGACGCCACGCCCGAGACCCAGCTCGACCGGCTGGTCCGGCTGCGCGGCATGACCGAGGACGAGGCGCGGGCCCGGATGGCGGCCCAGGCGACCC
The DNA here is from genome assembly GCF_052851135.1 of Streptomyces sp. BRA346. Classification (NCBI taxonomy): domain Bacteria; kingdom Bacillati; phylum Actinomycetota; class Actinomycetes; order Kitasatosporales; family Streptomycetaceae; genus Streptomyces; species Streptomyces sp. BRA346. The sequence continues at coordinate 303,865 of NZ_JAIWIH010000006.1, forward strand.
GCGAGGAGCGGCTGGCCGTCGCCGATGTCGTGATCGACAACGACGGCCCGCTGGAGGAGCTGGAGCCGCGGGTCCGCAAGGTCTGGACGGAGCTGGTGGAACGGGCCGCCGCCACGGACTGAGGCGAAGAGCCGCACGTGCGGGACGGGCATGCTTGCGGGGCGGGCCGAGGGGGAATGTGGCGCACCGGGTGGTTGTTGTGCTGCCCGTAACGACGATCATCACCGAGGGACCACCCAGGGACCACCGAGGGATCACCCCATACGGGGCCACTGATCACGCAAGCCCGGGGAAGGAAGCGGCTGTGCCCGAGCCCACGCCCGAGACCCATGTCATCGACTACCGCGCCGCGGAGCAGCTGCTCGCCGCCCGAGATCCGCGAGGCGCCGTCAAGCTGCTCGACTCGGTCATCACCGCCCACCCCGAGAACACCGCGGCCCGGCTGCTGCGGGCCCGCGCGTTCTTCGGCGCGGCCCAGCTCCGCGCCGCGGAACTGGAATTCCACATCGTGCTGGAGCGCGAGCCGGACAACGCGTTCGCCCACTTCGCCCTCGCCCGCACGCTGGAGCGCGCCTCTCGCCGGGCGGAGGCGACCCGCCACTTCCGCCTCGCCGCGGCGCTGGATCCGCGCCCGGACTTCGTGGAGGCGGCGCGGTTCGGCGAGCAGGGCTGAGCCGGGCCGGGCGGCGGCTCCGGCGTAGCACCGCTAGCGCCGCTGCCCCGGGCCGCGCCCCCTGACCGGAGTGTACGGCGGCACGTCCCGCCCCGGCTGGTAGTGCGGCCCCTGCCGGATGTGCCGGATGACCAGCGCCAGGTCGATCAGGGTGATCGCGGCGATCGCCGCGCAGGCGGCCGCCCAGCCCGGCCTGCCCGCCAGGACGAAGGCCACCGCGCCGCCGGCGGTCCACAACAGCCCCCAGACGGCGAGCCACAGCCGCATGCGCAGCGGGCTGCGGGCATGCGCGGGCTCATCGCCCGTACGGATGAATCGCATCGACATCACAGGCATCTCCCACCCACCCCCTGCTTCGACGCTACCGCGCCGGGGCCTGTCGGTGTGATCTGCGATCATGTGCTGAGCACACGGGAGCCGTGCAGCCAGCCGCGCGGGAAGAGGAGTCGCACGTGATCCAGCAGTCCTGGGACGAATCGGCCGCCCGGCGGGCCCGCATCCGCGGCTGTCTGCTGGCCGGTGCGATCGGTGACGCGATCGGCAACCCGATCGAGTTCCGCTCCCTGTCGGGGATCCGTGAGGCGTACGGCCCGGCGGGCGCCACCGGCTTCGTCCCGGACGACAGCGGCGTCGCGGGCCGGATCACCGACGACACCCAGATGACCCTGTTCACGGCCGAGGGGCTGATCCGGGCCCACGCCCTCGCCTCCGCCGAGGGCGCCGGGGGCGCCGTGATCGCCGTCATCCGCCGGGCGTATCTGCGCTGGCTCGACACGCAGAACTATCCCGAGCCGCCGCGCCAGAGGACCCCGGAGGACATCGGCCGCTCCGGCTGGCTGCGCACCCACCCGTGGCTGTACGCCCGCCGCGCGCCCGGCAACGCTTGCCTCTCCGGCCTCCTCGAAGGCCACACCCCCGCCGTGGACGCTCCCCTTTACGGCGGCCCGGGCCCGGTGAACAGCGGCTCCAAGGGCTGCGGCACCGTGATGCGGTCGGCCCCGTTCGGCCTCACCGGTCTGCCCGCCCGCGACTGCTTCGAACTCGCCGCCCGCTGCGCCCAGATCACCCACGGCCATCCGACCGGCTACCTCGCGGCGGGCGCCCTGGCCGCGATCGTCGCGTACCTCCTCGAAGGCGACTCCCTGGAGGGCGCCGCCCTGCGCACCCTGGAGATCCTGCGCGGCTATCCGCGGCACGAGGAGACCGCCACCGCCCTGCGCCGCGCGATCGACCTGGCGGCCGGGGGCGACCCCACCGCGGAGAAGGTCGAGTCGCTCGGCGGCGGGTGGATCGCCGAGGAAGCGCTGGCCATCGGCGTCTACGCGGCCCTGGCGGGCCCCAGCCTCCCGGCGGCGCTGCTGCTGTCCGTCAACCACTCGGGCGACAGCGACTCGACCGGCTCGATCTGCGGCAACCTGCTGGGCGTCCACCACGGCGACCTGCGCCTGCCGCCGTCCTGGCTGGCGCAGGTGGAGGGCCGCGGCACGATAGCCGAGCTGGCCGATGACTTCGCCTCCGTATTCCACCCGTCCGCCCAGCCGTACGACGCGACGGTCTTCCCCCAGGACCGCTACCCGCTGAACTGACCACCCGCTGAACCGACTACGTGCTCAACTGGCGGCCCCGGTCGCCGCGGATGCGGTGCCGGAGCTTGCGGAGGGCGGGGAAGCGGTCGCGCTTCTCGCGGGTGCTGCGGTCCAGTTCTTCCATGAGGCGCCGGGAGCGCTGCTCCATGTCCAGCTCGGCGAGGATGCGGTCGACCTCGGCGAGCAGGGCGCCCTGGAGCTGCCATTGGCCCGGGTGGCGCTGGACACGGCGGAGGAGCAGGTGGGCGGCCTCGTCGCGGCTGGTGTGGGCCCGGGCCAGCTCGGTGGCCAGATGGGATTCGGCCTCCTCGGCGTTGGCGCTGATCGAGCTGGTGACCAGGAGGGCGAAGCTTTCGACGGCGGCGGCGGTGTAGCGGAAGAGGCGCTCCAGCGCCTCGGCCACGTCGGCGGGGAAGAGGGGTTCGTCCGTGCGCTTCTTGGCGAGGTCGGTGAGGGTGCGGGTGAGGACGCGCAGGACGACCGTGCAGATCTCCAGGGTGTCCAGGCCGGTGCGCAGCACCACCCGGTGCAGCAGGCCCTCCTTGACCCGGGGGTTGAGGCGGACGCTGTCCTCGGCCTGCCGGAGGGCGGCGTCGACCTGGGAGATGTCGTGGTCGAGGCGGCGGGCCTCGTGGAGGCGGGCGGCGGCGCGTTCGACCGGGGTGGGGCTGCCCAGCTCCTCGGCCATGTGCAGCAGGAGCTGACGCATCCGGCGGGCCAGGTCCACGATGGACTCGCCCGCGGTCTGGACCCAGACGGGCGGCGCGAACAGGAAGTTGAAGGCCAGTCCGACGACGGCCCCGATCAGGGTTTCCAGCACCCGGGACCAGGCGGTGGTGGTCACCTGGCTCACGCCGAGGACGAGCATGGCGCTGATCGCCACCTCGGGGACGAACTCGCTCACCCGCGCGAAGTGACCGGCCGTCAGCGAGGCGAGGATGATCAGGCCCAGGCTCCACCAGGTCAGCCCGACCAGGATGGAGAAGGCGATGGCGAGCAGGACGCCCACCACCACGGCGTTCACCCGGCGGATACCGGTGGTGAGGGTCGCGAAGAGGGTCACCTGCACCACGAGCAGCGCGGTGAGCGGGGCGGTCAGCGGGGCCGCTTCGGCGCTCAGTTGGAGGGCGACGACGTAGGAGATGGTCGCGGCCGCCGCGGAACGCAGGGTCTGGACGACGACGGGGGCTTTGCGGCGCTTGACGAGATCCGCCACCGGGTCGAGGACATCAGGCACATGCTTGTCCCTTCCCGCTGCGTCCACGACGGGTACCGCGCCGCCGCCCGGCCACCTCGGACGGGCTAACGTGTGGGGCGTGATCAGGCCATTCAAGGGGACCGAAGACGACGAGGCGCTGCCCGGGAGCACCGGCCCCACCGCCACCGTCGAAGCCGCGCCGCGCCAGGTCGGGCGGGTACGGACCGAGTACGCACCGGATCCGGACGGGGACCCCGATCCGGGCGAGATCGTCTGGACGTGGGTTCCGTACGAGGAGAACGACGGCCGCGGCAAGGACCGGCCGGTGCTGGTCGTCGCGCGTGAGCGCGGCGGCACGCTGCTGGCCGTACAGCTGTCGAGCAAGCGGCACGACGGTGACCACGAGTGGGTGGCGATCGGCGCCGGGCCGTGGGACCGGGCCGGGCGGGACTCCTGGGTCGACCTGGACCGCGTCCTGCGGGTGCACCCGGACGGCATGCGGCGCGAGGCGTGTGCGCTGGACCGGCCGCGCTTCGACCTGGTCGTGATGCGGCTGCGGCAGCGGTACGGCTGGCGCTGAGCCCCCCCCGCGGCGGGCGGGTGGTCAGGCGTCGGCGAGCGCCAGCAGCTTGGTGACCGTGTTCCAGTTGCGGGCGGTGGCCGTCACCCCGAGACGGGGGTTGGTGAGCTTCGCGGCCAGCTTGGAACGGCCGAGTCCGCCCGGCAGGTGGAGGTAGAGCTCGCGCCCGACGAGCCGGAACTCGTCGGGCGCGTACGCGGACGCGTCCACCGCGTCCAGCGCCGAGGTGTCGGTGGGCACGTCCGACAGGAAGACCACGTGCAGGGTCTTGGGCTCGGCCACGGCGGCGGGGTACGGGTTGGCGTCCACGACGGCGGCCAGCTCGTCGCGGGTCCGCACCAGCACCGGTACGGAGAAGCCCAGGTCGGCGGCGAAGGCGTCCTCCAGCCTGCGGGCGGTGCGCTCGGGTGGGGTGCCGGGGTCGGCGAAGACGATGTTGCCGCTCTGGAGGTGGACGGTGACGTCCTCGAAGCCCAGCTCGGCCATCAGCGCGCGCTGCCGCGCCATCGGGAACCTTCTGCCGCTGCCCACATTGATGCCGCGCAGCAGCGCTACCTGGGATGCCATGGCCGGATCTCCTGACGTGACGCCTGCGGGGAGCGTACCCGCAGCGCGCCGGGAGGGGCACGGCATCATGGGGTGGGTGCGGCTCGAAGCGATCACCTGGGAACGGCTGACCGACGCGACCGCCGACCGCATCGCCGGAATGACGGCGGCGGACGGCGGCCCCTGGCTCAGGGTGGCGGTCGACGGCGCCCCCGCGGCGCGCCCCGGGGAGCTGGCCCGGGACCTGGCGGAGGCGCTGCGGATACGCGGGCGCCCGGTGCTCGTGGTCGCGGCGGCGGGGTTCCTGCGGCCCGCGTCGCTGCGTTACGAGTACGGGAAGCGGGACGCCGACGCGTACTACGACCGCTGGCTGGACACCGGAGCCCTGTGGCGCGAGGTCTTCACCCCGCTGGAGCCGGGGCCGGGCGGCACCGGGCGGGTGCTGCCCGACCTGTGGGACCCGGTGACCGACCGGGCCACCCGCAGCCCCTACGCCGAACTGCCGCCGGGCGGCGTACTGCTGCTGCACGGCGCGCTGCTGCTGGGGCACTGGTTCCCGTTCGACCTGTCGGTGCATCTGTGGCTGACGCGGGCCGCCCTCGCCCGCCGCACCGAGGAGGACGAGCACTGGACGCTGCCCGCCTTCGCGCGGTACGAGGACGAGGTGCGGCCCGTCGAGAGCGCCGACGTCGTGGTGCGGGCGGACGACCCCCGGCACCCGGCGTGGCACCGCCCGGAACCGTAGGGCCGCCTGGGGGACCGGCCTGGGTCCTTTCCGGGGATTGCCGGGGACTTCCTGGGGCTGCCGGAGAGTCCCGGAGGGCCGTCCGTCCGCGTCCGCGCGCTACTTCTTCTGTGGGCATTCCTTCCACGCGAAGTGGTAGGTGGTGCTCACGTCGCCGTCCGTCGAGTCCATGGTGATGAAGCTCGTCGTGTCCGTGGTGTTCGACGATCCGGCGTTGACCCGCAGTTCAGTGTTGATGTTGAAGTTCCGCAGCTCACCGCAGGGGGACCAGACCACGGTGGCGATGTCGGCCGTGTCGGTGACCTGCCAGTTGTCGTCGTACGAGCCGCTGAAGTCATGCGAGCTCGACGTCGTCTGCGACTGGCCCTGGAAGTAGTACGAGGCCTTCTCGGTGGCGGAGGCGCCCTTTTCCAGGTGGGCGTAGCCCCGGTAGTCGACGCTGGCGATGGCGTAGGAGAAGCCCTGCGGCACATGCGTGACCAGGTTCAGCTGGCAGTTCTTCCTGAAGTCGGTCGGCTTGGAGCCCTTGCCCACCTGGGCGAGGTAATTGCTGTAGGTGACCGTGAACGCGGTGTTGTCGGGAGAGACGGCCACCGCCGCCGTTCCGGCCGGACAGCCCGAGCCGTTGACGGTCGCGACCTTGATCACGATCTTGTCGGGTGGCACGGTGTCGAACGGTGGTTGCGCGTATGCCTGGGAGGTGAGTGTCGAGGCGAATAACGCCGCGACCACGCCGCCTGCGTACAGAACACCGGGCATGATTCTCCATTCGATGGTGGATTTACCCGCCCTGCCGGATGGGCCCGCCCCGCTGGAAGGGCTAGGGGCATTCCTTCCAGGCCAGGTGGTAAATGGTGTTGGCTCCGCCGTCCGTCGAGTCCATGGCCATGAAGCTGGTGGTCCCGGCCGCGGAGGTGCCCGCACTGACCCGCAGTTCGGTGTTGATGTTGAAGTTGCGGTCCTGGCCGCACGGCGCCCACACCAGGGCGCTGTATTCCGTGCTGTCGGTGGTCTGCCAGTTGTCGTTGTACGGACCGCTGAACTCATGGGTGCGCGATGCCGTGTCCGGCGACCCCTGGAAGTAGTAACTCGCCTTCTCGGTGCCCTTCGCGCCCTTTTGTAGGGAGCCGTAGCCGCGGTAGTCGACCTGGGCGATGGCGTAGGTGAACCCCTGCGGCACGTGAACGCCCAGGTTGAGCTGGCAGTTCTTACGGATGTCGGTGGGGTTCGAGCTGGGGCCGACCTGGGCGAGGTAGTCGCTGTAGGTCACGGTGAATGCCGTGTTGTCACCGGCCACGGCCACCGCTGCGGTCCCTTTCGGGCAGCCCGAGCCGTTCACCGTATTGACGCTGATCTGGATCTTTTCCGGCGGTACATCGGGGGCCGAGGAAACACCCTGGGCGGAAAAGGCGGAGGCGAATAACGCCGCAGCCGCGCCGCCGGCGAGCAGAACACCGGACATGGCTCTCCAATTCGATCATCGGGGGACGTGGTTGAGCCGTGAAGGAACGCGTACGTCTTTCGAGCGCGAGCGGGAAGAGCGGAGGAAGAGCAGAAGGAAGAGCGGAAGAACGAAAGAGCGTTACCGCGTACCTGAATGTGCTTGCGTAGCATTCTCGCCGGGTGGGGCCCGCGAGCGCTCTTAAGGTAAGGGTGGAACGGGTCCATGACAAGATGTCGGTGGATTTCCGCGGCAAGATATTTTCGGACCCGGTAACCGGAGAACCCTTCCGGTCAGAAAAGCGGTTGCGGAAGCACACCTTCCAGGGCCAGCAGGGTCCGCTTGGTCTCCAGCCCGCCGCCGAAGCCGCCTATGCCGCCGTCGCTCTCCACGACGCGGTGGCAGGGAACCACCACCGGCAGCGGATTGCTGCCCATGGCCACCCCGACCGCACGGGCGGCGTCCGGCTCGCCGACCCGGCGGGCGAGGTCCTGGTAGCCGACGACCGTGCCGTACGGAACGTGGGCGGCCAGCTCGCGCAGCACCCGGCGGTTGAAACCGGTGGACAGGGACCAGTCCAGCGGCAGGGTGAACGCCTGCGTCTGCTCGGCGAAGTAGCTCTCCACCTGCCGTATCGCCTCGGTGAGATGCGCACCGGGCTCGGGCGCGGGGCCGGTGCCGAGGCGGCGGGTGAGCCGGTCGACGGCCGCGGCCGCCGTCCTCGGGTCGGCGTGGAAGACCACGTTGACCAGCCCCTGGCCGGTGGCCGCGAGCAGCAGGGGACCGATGGGCGTGTCGGACACCGCCCAGGACCAGTCGTGGGTCTCCAACCGCTCGGACTGCCGCTCCGGCTGCCGCTGCTCGTTCGTCACACCTGTCAAGCGTAGGCGGGGGTCCGACAGCCCCCGTCACACGCTGCTGTCAGCCGCCGTCAGCGGAGGTCGTCCAGCGCCTCCCGCACCACATCGGGCTTGTTGGTGATGATCCCGTCCACCCCCATCCGCGCGACCTTGACCGCGTTCGGGGCGTCGTTCACCGTCCAGGTGTAGACCTCCAGCGGACGGCCGTGGGCGCCGCGCACCGCCTGGATCTCCTGCACGTACGCGGCGTCGATCGTCGTGTGGCTGGGGTTGATCTGGTCGGCGAACTCCGCGTACCGCGGCAGATCGGCGACGGGCGGGGTGCCCAGGAAACCGGTCTTGACGTCCCGCCGCAGCTTGTGGACCGCCTGGACGGAGTCGGCGCTGAAGCTCTGCACGATCAGCCGCTTGAGGTGCTTGCGGTCCAGCCAGCCCTCCCGGCGCAGCTCGCGCAGCGCCTGCCGCTCGATGCCCGGGTACAGTTCCGGCGCCTTGATCTCCATCAGCAGCTTCTGGTGGTTGTCCGAAACCCGATCCAGGTACTCCTCCAGGGTCGGCACCGGCTCGCCCGCGAACGCCGGCCCGAACCAGCTCCCGGCGTCAAGTTTCTCGATCTCGTCCAGGGTGAAGTCGGAGATCTTCCAGGGGGCGCGGTCCGGGAAGACCTCCTCGACGTCGGTGGTCCGGTTCAGGGTGGTGTCGTGCATGATGATCAGCTCCCCGTCCCGGGTGCGCTGCACATCGTTCTCCACCCAGTCGATGCCCAGGTCATCGGCGGCGTCGACGGCGGCGAGCGTGTTCTCGGGGGCATAGGCGGAGGCGCCCCGGTGCGCCACCGTGACCGTGTGGTGGTGCGATGCGCCGCCGGCGGCCTGCGCCGCCGTGGGGAGGAAGAGCGCCGAGACACCCAGGAGAGCGCCGGATAACGCGGCGGCGGGGCGGATCTGCATACGGACTCCTCGCGTCGTCTGACTCGTGGACGGCCGAAGCGTGCCAGACCGGCCGTACCGGAGGACAGTCACAGAAAGGCCGTACATTGATCCATCCCGTACCCCTCCCGGAGCGGCCGCGGGAGCGGGAGGCCCGGCCGTTGTCAGTGGCGAGTCGTACGGTGGGTCTCATGCGGCCCGTGACTCAGATCGAACGCAAGGTGGCGCCCTTCGAGGTCGTCAGCCCGTACCAGCCCAGCGGCGACCAGCCCACGGCCATCGCCGACCTGGACCGGCGCATCCGCGGCGGTGAGAAGGACGTCGTGCTGCTCGGCGCGACCGGCACCGGCAAGTCCGCGACCACCGCGTGGATGATCGAGAAGCTTCAGCGGCCCACGCTCGTCATGGCGCCGAACAAGACCCTCGCCGCCCAGCTCGCCAACGAGTTCCGCGAGCTGCTGCCGAACAACGCGGTCGAGTACTTCGTCTCGTACTACGACTACTACCAGCCCGAGGCGTACGTACCGCAGTCGGACACCTACATCGAGAAGGACTCCTCGATCAACGAGGAGGTCGAGCGGCTGCGCCACTCCGCGACGAACTCGCTGCTCACCCGGCGCGATGTGGTCGTGGTGGCCTCCGTCTCCTGCATCTACGGCCTGGGCACCCCGCAGGAGTACGTGGACCGCATGGTGCCGCTCAAGGTCGGCGAGGAGATCGACCGCGACCAGCTGCTGCGCCGCTTCGTGGACATCCAGTACGCGCGCAACGACATGGCGTTCACCCGGGGCACCTTCCGGGTCCGCGGCGACACCATCGAGATCTTCCCGGTCTACGAGGAGCTGGCGGTCCGGATCGAGATGTTCGGCGACGAGATCGAGGCGCTGTCGACGCTCCACCCGCTCACCGGCGAGGTGATCAGCGACGACCAGGAGCTGTATGTGTTCCCGGCCAGCCACTACGTGGCCGGACCCGAGCGCATGGAGAAGGCCATCGCCGGGATCGAGGCCGAGCTGGAGGAGACCCTGGCCCGGCTGGAGAAGCAGGGCAAGCTGCTGGAGGCCCAGCGGCTGCGCATGCGCACCACGTACGACATCGAGATGATGCGGCAGATCGGCACCTGCTCCGGCATCGAGAACTACTCGCTGCACATCGACGGCCGGGAGACCGGCTCCCCGCCGCACACCCTGCTCGACTACTTCCCGGACGACTTCCTCCTGGTCATCGACGAGTCGCATGTCACCGTGCCGCAGATCGGCGCGATGTACGAGGGCGACGCGTCCCGGAAGCGCACGCTGATCGAGCACGGCTTCCGGCTGCCCTCCGCGCTCGACAACCGCCCGCTGAAGTGGGAGGAGTTCCTCGAGCGGGTCGGCCAGACCGTCTATCTCTCCGCGACCCCCGGGACGTACGAGATGTCCCGCGGCGACGGCTTCGTGGAGCAGATCATCCGGCCCACCGGTCTCGTCGACCCCGAGGTCGTGGTCAAGCCCACCGACGGCCAGATCGACGATCTGATCCATGAGATCCGCACCCGCACCGAGAAGGACGAGCGGGTCCTCGTCACCACCCTCACCAAGAAGATGGCCGAGGACCTGACGGACTACATGCTCGAACTGGGCATCCAGGTGCGCTATCTGCACAGCGACGTGGACACCCTGCGCCGGGTGGAGCTGCTGCGCGAGCTGCGCGCGGGCGAGTTCGACGTGCTGGTCGGCATCAACCTCCTGCGGGAGGGCCTCGACCTGCCGGAGGTCTCGCTGGTCGCCATCCTCGACGCGGACAAGGAGGGCTTCCTGCGCTCCGGCACCTCCCTGATCCAGACCATCGGCCGTGCCGCCCGTAACGTCTCGGGCCAGGTCCACATGTACGCCGACAAGGTCACCCCGGCGATGGAGAAGGCCATCGACGAGACCAACCGCCGCCGGGAGAAGCAGATCGCGTTCAACGAGAAGAACGGGATCGACCCGCAGCCCCTCCGCAAGAAGATCGGCGACATCGTGGCGACCCTCGCGCGCGAGGAGATCGACACCAAGGAGCTGCTGGAAACCGGCTACCGCAAGTCGGCGGACCAGGGCAAGGGAGCGGGCAAGGGTCAGGCGAAGGCGCCGGTGCCCGCCCTGGCGTCCCACAAGACGGGCGGCAAGGGGGCGAAGGACGGCGAGCTGACCGACCGTCCGGCCGCCGAACTGGCCGAGCTGATCGAGGAGATGACCGACCGGATGAAGGCCGCGGCGGCGGAGCTCCAGTTCGAGGTCGCGGCCCGGCTGCGGGACGAGGTCGGGGAGCTGAAGAAGGAGCTGCGGCAGATGAGGGAGGCCGGGCTCTCCTGACCCCTGGGGCGGTTGGGGTTTTGCTGGGACTGCGCTGTGGGCCTGCTGTGTTGCAAGACCGACACAAAAGCCCGCTCGCCTGGCCGGAGTGCTGGTCGGCGTGCATAGGGTTTTCGGGAGGGCCGTGGGCAGGGCCTGGGGCCACGGGGAAACCGAGAGACGAGAGTAGGGACAGCGCGTGACGGTCAACATGTCCAAGGGACAGGCCATCAGCCTGCAGAAGGCCGACGGGGGCACCCTCACCGCGGTGCGGATGGGACTGGGCTGGCAGGCGGCGCCCCGCCGCGGACTGTTCGGTTCCCGTACCCGTGAGATCGACCTCGACGCGTCGGCGGTCCTCTTCGCCGACAAGCAGCCGACCGACGTCGTGTTCTTCCGCCACCTGGTGAGCGACGACGGCTCGGTGCGCCACACCGGCGACAACCTGGTCGGCGGCGCCGGTCAGGGCGGTGACGACGAGGCGATCCTGGTCGACCTCCAGCGGGTGCCGGTGCACATCGACCAGATCGTCTTCACGGTGAACTCGTTCACCGGCCAGACCTTCGCCGAGGTGCAGAACGCGTTCTGCCGACTGGTCGACGAGACCAACGGCCAGGAGCTGGCCCGCTATACCCTCACCGGTGGCGGCCAGTACACCGCGCAGATCATGGCGATCGTGCAGCGCCAGGGCAGTGCCTGGCAGATGAAGGCCGTGGGCGAGCCCGCCAACGGCCGCACCTTCCAGGACCTGATGCCGCACATCGTGCCGCACCTGTAAGCGGAAGTGGTTGTCCCGTCGGCCCGGTGGTGCGTCTGCCCGCCGGGCCGACGCGCTCATGCGGCACCGTCCGCACGCCCGACACGGCGCTAACCACGCGGTCACGACGTACCACGCACCACCATGCACACAACGGAACACAACGAGGGGACGCACGATGACGGCCGAGCTGGTCCGGGGGCAGAACCACCCGCTGCCCCAGACCCGTTTGGAGATCCGGATCTCGGCGGGTAATCCGATCGTGGCCGGGGCGACACTCGGCGATGAGCAGGGCACGGTGCAGGGCGTGGAGTGGGTCGCGCACCCCGCCTCGCCGCAGTTGCCCGGCATCGAAGTGTCCAAACAGGCGGCGGCAGCCCATCGGCTCGCCGTCGACCTCGACGCGCTGCCCGAGGGCGTCCACCGGGTGCATGTGCTGCTCGCCCTGGTGAGCGGGGCCGGCGGCCCGGTCCGGTTCGGCGCCATGGCCGCGCCGTTCGTCGCCGTCACCGGCCTCGACGGCACCGAGGTGGCCGGTTACACCATCACCGACCTGGACGCGGAGTCCGCGGTGGTCGCCCTGGAGCTGTACCGCAGGCAGGGCGCCTGGAAGGTGCGCGCGGTGGGCCAGGGGTACGCGGGCGGGCTGGCCGAGATGCTGCGGGACCAGGGGCTGCCCCAGGCCGCCGAGCTGGCCGCCGAGATCAACGACGCGGTGGCGCACGGCATGGCCCGCTCGGTGGCCCAGCCCCCGCCGCGTGCTGCCGGGGGCGACGGCCGGGTGCGCACGGCCACGGCGGGCACCGGGGCCGCGCCGGACACCCCGGCCCCGGCCCAGCCGCAGACTCAGCCCCAGACCCAGGCGTCCTCCGCGGGGGACACGTCCCCGGGCGGGCCGATCAACTACCAGCACCCCGGGCGCCGTACTGCCGCGCCGCCCACGCCCCCGCCGGCCGCGCCGCCCGCCCCGCCCGGACAGCCCGCGCAGCCCGTCGCGGGCGACGCCTCCGGCTGGACCATGGACGAGCGGCTCTACAACCAGGTCTGGGGCATGTTCGAGGACCTGGCCCGCACCACCGCCGCCTATCGCAGCGCCGTCGACTTCGCCGAATCCCGGATGGAACAGGAGCTGGACAAGGTCCTCTCCGACCCGCGCACCCGGGTCGGCCCCGCTGCCGACTCCGCCCGCGCGCAGGCCCGCGCCAAGCAGGCCGGACTGGTCGAGCAGGCCCGGACCGCCCTCGACCGCGACCTGGCGCAGCTGACCGCCGAGGCCGAGGTCGTCGAGCCCGCGCTGCCGCCCGCGTACGCCCGCTGGGACAGCCCGGTCTGGCAGGGCTATCAGGTGCCGATGGAGGTCCCGATGGCGCTGCGCCTGGGCGATCTGCACCTTCCGGAGCGCACGGGGCTGCGCATCCCCATGCTGGTGCGGCTGCCGCTGGAGCGCGGTCTGTGGATCGACGCGGGGCGCACCGGCTCCGCCCACGGCGCCCTGCTGGACTCCGCGGAGCTGCGCAGGCTGGCCGCCGAGACGGCGGTGGCGCACGCGGCGCGGCTGCTGGCGGTGTATCCGGTGGACGAGTTCTCGCTGCATGTGATCGACCCGGCGGGCTCGGCCGCGGTGTCGCTGGCCCCGCTGGTGTCGTCCGGTGCGCTGCGTGAGCCGCCGGCGGCCGGGGCGGCGGGCGTGTCCTCGGTGCTCGCCGCGCTGACCCGGCGCGTCGACCTGGTGCAGATGGCGATCCGCAGCGGGGCCACCGACGCGCTGCCGCCCGATCTGGACCTCGCCCAGCAGCTGCTGATCGTCCACGACTTCCCCCACGGCTTCGACGACCGGGCCGTCACGCAGCTGCGCTACCTCGCGGACGAAGGCCCCTCGGTCGGGGTGCATCTGATGATGGTCGCCGACCGCGAGGACGCGCAGGCGTACGGGCCGGTGCTGGACCCGCTGTGGCGCTCGCTGCTGCGGATCACCCCGGTCGCCGACGATCACCTGGCCGACCCCTGGGTCGGCCACGCCTGGACGTACGAGCCGCCGCTGGTCCCGGCGGGCAGCCAGGTGCTCCAGCAGGTGCTGGGGCAGGTGGCGCGGGCCCGGCAGGCGTACGGGCGCTGAACCGGAAGATCACTACTCGCCAACGGCCCCTCTGAGCAGAGCATTTGCCTTTCTCTTTACTCTTTCATGGGATTTCCTGTACTCTCCTTTACGCGGAGGGGAGTACTCCTTAGCGGTGTTCCCGTCACCACGGATCGCGCCCGTGCACCTTGAGTCGGGTCGGGCGCGATCCCGGGACACCGGTCCGTGGCGCGAGCCCGGGCGGAAGAGACCTCCGGCAGCGACGACGCTGAAATTGCCGTACGAATGCCGGAGGATCCGTGGACGTTTCCGTGGCCATGTGGGGGCTGACGATTGTCGGTCTCTGCGCTCTCATCGCCGTCGACTTCTTCATAGGCGGCCGCAAACCGCATGAGGTCTCCCTCAAGGAGGCCGGTATCTGGACGACCGTCTGGATCGTCCTCGCCGGGCTCTTCGGGCTCGGGCTGCTGGTCTTCGCGGGCGGCCAGCCCTCCGGCGAGTTCTTCGCGGGCTTCATCACCGAGAAGTCGCTCAGTGTCGACAACCTCTTCGTCTTCGTCCTGATCATGGCGAAGTTCTCGGTGCCCACGATCTACCAGCAGCGGGTACTGATGGTGGGCGTGCTGATCGCGCTCGTGCTGCGCGCGGTCTTCATCGCCGCGGGCGCCGCGATCATCTCGACCTTCGCCTGGGTCTTCTACATCTTCGGCGCCTTCCTCATCTGGACCGCCTGGAAGCTCATCCAGGAGGCGCGCTCGGGCGAGGAGGACGAGGAGTACGAGGAGAACCGCCTGCTCAAAGCGGTCGAGAAGCGCGTCCCCTCCACCGACCAGTACCACGGCACCAAGCTGTTCATCATGGAGAACGGCAAGCGGCTGATGACGCCGATGCTGATCGTCATGCTGGCGATCGGCACCACGGACGTCCTCTTCGCGCTGGACTCCATACCCGCGATCTTCGGCCTGACCCAGGACCCGTACATCGTGTTCACCGCCAACGCCTTCGCGCTGATGGGTCTGCGCCAGCTGTACTTCCTGATCGGCGGGCTGCTCAAGAAGCTGGTCCACCTGTCGTACGGGCTGTCGGTCATCCTCGGCTTCATCGGCGTCAAGCTGGTGCTGCACGCGCTCCACGAGTCCGGGGTGCATGTCCCGCAGATCTCCATACCGGTGTCGCTGGGTGTGATCTGCGCGGTGCTCGCGGTCACGACGATCACGAGCCTCTACGCCTCGAAGAAGCAGGCCCTGGCGGAGGCGGGGACCGGGGAGGGCGGGTCCCGGGACAGGGACAGCGCCGACGTCTGACGCTTGTCCGTGCGGGCGGCCCGTCCTCTGCGGCGGCCCCGCCCGCACGATGCCGGCTCAGGCAGTGGCCTCCCCGGCCTCCAGGGGCCGCACGGCCGACCGTCCGTCCGTCGGACGGTCGGCCGTCGGGCGTGTGTCCGGCAGCAGGGCGAAGCAGCCCAGGCTCAGCAGCGCGACCGCGGTCAGATACGCCGCGACGCCCCAGGGCGGGCCATCACCCCGGGAGACCGCGGTCGCCACGATGGGGGTGAGCGCACCGCCGAGCACCCCCGCGAGGTTGTAGCCGAGCCCCGCGCCCGTGCAGCGTACCCGCGGCTCGTACAGCTCGGGCAGATAGGCCGAGGTCACGGCGAACAGGGTGATGAAGGCGAGCAGCGCGCCCAGGAAGCCCAGGAACATCAGCGGCGGCTCCCCGGTGCGCAGCAGCGCGATCAGCGGGAACATCCACACCACCGTGGCCGCGCAGCCCAGCAGGCACAACGGCCGCCGTCCGAAGCGGTCGCCGAGATGGGCCGCCAGGGGCGTCACGGCGCCCTTGACCGCCACCGCCGCCATGATGCAGCCGAGCATGACGGTGCGGTCCACTCCGAGCCGTTCGGTGCCGTAGGCGAGGGACCAGGTCGTCACCGCGTAGAAGACCGCGTACCCCACCGCGAGCCCGCCCGCGGTCAGCAGCACCAGCCGCCAGTGGCCGCGCACCACCTCGGCCAGCGGCGCGGCGGCGAGCTCGTCGCGCTCGGCCAGCTCCCGGAACCGCGGGGTCTCGGTCAACTGGGTGCGCAGCAGCAGCCCGGCGGCGACCAGCAGCCCCGCGCCCCAGAACGGCACCCGCCAGCCCCAGGAGCGGAACGCGGCGTCGGAGAGCGTGGCGGACAGGATCAGCATGGTGCCGTTGGCCAGCAGGAAGCCGATGGCCGGGCCGATCTGCGGAAAGCCCGACCACAGGCCGCGCCGCCCGGCGGGCGCGTGCTCGACGGTCAGCAGCACCGCGCCGCCCCATTCGCCGCCGAGCCCGAGCCCCTGGAGGAAGCGGAGGGTGAGCAGCAGGGCGGGGGCGGCGATGCCGATGGAGTCGTACGTGGGGACGAAGCCGACCGCGACCGTCGCGAGGCCGGTCAGCAGCAGGGAGGCGATGAGCACCGGCCGCCGTCCGTGGCGGTCGCCCAGTGGCCCGAGCAGCATCGCGCCCAGCGGCCGGGAGACGAACCCGGCGGCGAAGGTGCCGAAGGCGGCCAGGGTGCCCGCCGGCGGGGAGAAGGTGGGAAAGAAGAGCGGCCCGAGGACGAGGGCCGCGGCCGTGCCGTAGACGAAGAAGTCGTAGAACTCGATGGCGGTGCCGGCCAGGGCCGCGGCAGCGAGGCGGACCATGGAAGGGGCGGCAGGGGCGGCAGGGGCGGCAGGGGCGGGCGGGGCGCGGTCGTCGTCGCGCGGGACGTCGTGCATGCCGCGCCAACAGCCGCCGCGGGCCCCCGGTTACGGGGCGCGCGGCGGCGTGCGGTGCGGTGTGGTGGTGAAGGGGGTGTTACCAACCGCGCTCGCGCCATTCGGCGAGGTGGGGGCGCTCGGCGCCGAGGGTGGTGTCGTCGCCGTGGCCGGGGTAGACCCAGGTCTCGTCCGGGAGCCGGTCGAAGAGCTTGGTCTCGACGTCGTTGATCAGGCTCTCGAACGCCTCGGGGTCCTTCCAGGTGTTGCCGACGCCGCCCGGGAACAGACAGTCGCCGGTGAACACGTGCGGATGGCCCTGCGGGTCGTCGTAGACCAGGGCGATGCTGCCCGGGGTGTGGCCCACCAGATGGCGTGCGGTCAGCTCGACCCGGCCGACCCGCACCGTGTCGCCGTCCTCGACCCGCACGTCGGTGGGGACCGGGATGCCCTCGGCGTCGTACCGGCCCGCCAGGGTGCGGGCGCCGGTGGCGTCCACCACCTCGCGCAGCGCGTTCCAGTGGTCCTGATGGCGGTGGGTGGTGACGACGGACGCGATGCCGCTCTCGCCGATCAGTGACAGCAGGGTCTGTGGGTCGGCGGCGGCGTCGATCAGCAGCTGCTCGTCGGTGGCCCGGCACCGCAGCAGATACGCGTTGTTGTTCATGGGGCCGACCGCGACCTTCGAGATCATCAGATCGGGCAGTTCGTGTACGTCCGCCGGTCCGCCGACCGTCACAACTCCGCTGTAGGTCATGGCCTCAGCCTAGTCCCGGGCGACCGGGCGGCGCGGGGTCGGGGGCGCGATGGCGGCAGGGGAATACCGGGGGCGTGATGCGCCTTTTATCCGGTAGTGCCTGCCACACGATCGGGTGAACCAGGCGCACGGGCCCCGCAAATCGAATGTGCGTGCTATAGGCTCGGTGTGCTGCATCCTTAAGACATCGCCGTGGCGCCCCCATACCCTGGGTCGGGGGCTTCGCTCCGCTCCGTCCTGCCCGTCGGGAGGGACCCGGGAGCGGGCCCGGCGCACCCGCCTCTCCTCAAGAAAGGTGCCGACCGGCGTGGCCGACCGTCTCATCGTCCGTGGCGCTCGCGAGCACAATCTCAAGAACGTCTCGCTCGACCTCCCGCGTGACTCCCTCATCGTCTTCACCGGACTGTCCGGGTCGGGCAAGTCGTCCCTCGCGTTCGACACGATCTTCGCCGAGGGGCAGCGCCGCTACGTCGAGTCGCTCTCCTCCTACGCGCGGCAGTTCCTGGGCCAGATGGACAAGCCCGATGTGGACTTCATCGAGGGCCTGTCCCCGGCGGTGTCGATCGACCAGAAGTCGACGTCCCGCAACCCGCGCTCGACCGTCGGCACCATCACCGAGGTCTATGACTACCTCCGGCTGCTGTTCGCCCGCATCGGCAAGCCGCACTGCCCGGAGTGCGGCCGTCCGATCGCCCGCCAGTCGCCCCAGGCGATCGTGGACCGGGTGCTGGAGCTGCCCGAGGGCAGCCGCTTCCAGGTGCTCTCGCCGCTGGTGCGCGAGCGCAAGGGGGAGTTCGTCGACCTCTTCTCCGATCTCCAGACCAAGGGCTACAGCCGGGCCCGGGTGGACGGCGCGACGATCCACCTGTCCGACCCGCCGAAGCTGAAGAAGCAGGAGAAGCACACCATCGAGGTGGTCGTCGACCGCCTCACCGTCAAGGACAGCGCCAAGCGGCGGCTGACCGACTCGGTGGAGACCGCGCTCGGCCTCTCCGGCGGCATGATCATCCTGGACTTCGTGGATCTGGACGAGGACGATCCGCAGCGCGAGCGGATGTTCTCCGAGCACCTCTACTGCCCGTATGACGACCTGTCCTTCGAGGAGCTGGAGCCGCGCTCCTTCTCCTTCAACTCGCCGTTCGGCGCCTGCCCCGACTGCACCGGGATCGGCACCCGGATGGAGGTCGACCCGGAGCTGATCGTTCCGGACGAGGAGAAGTCGCTGGACGAGGGCGCCATCCACCCCTGGTCCCACGGCCACACCAAGGACTACTTCGGCCGGCTGGTCGGCGCGCTCGCCGACGCTCTCGGCTTCCGTACGGACATCCCCTGGGCGGGGCTGCCGCAGCGGGCCAAGAAGGCGCTGCTGAACGGCCACCGCACCCAGATCGAGGTCCGCTACCGCAATCGGTACGGCCGCCAGCGGGCGTACACCACCGCGTTCGAGGGCGCCGTGCCCTTCGTCAAGCGGCGGCACACGGAGGCGGAGAGCGACGCCAGCCGGGAGCGGTTCGAGGGCTATATGCGCGAGGTGCCCTGCCCCACCTGTGCGGGCACCCGCCTCAAGCCGATCGTCCTCGCGGTCACCGTGCAGGAGCGGTCCATCGCGGACGTCTCCGCGATGTCGATCAGCGAATGCGCCGAGTTCCTGCGGAACATGGAGCTGACCGCCCGCGAGAAGACCATCGCCGAGCGCGTCCTCAAGGAGGTCAACGAGCGGCTGCGGTTCCTGGTCGACGTCGGCCTGGACTATCTCTCGCTCAACCGGGCGGCGGGCACGCTCTCCGGCGGCGAGGCCCAGCGCATCCGGCTGGCCACCCAGATCGGCTCCGGTCTGGTGGGCGTGCTGTACGTGCTGGACGAGCCGTCGATCGGTCTGCACCAGCGCGACAACCACCGGCTGATCGAGACGCTGGTGCGGCTGCGCGACCTCGGCAACACTCTGATCGTCGTGGAGCACGACGAGGACACCATCAAGACCTCGGACTGGGTGGTGGACATCGGCCCGGGCGCGGGTGAGCACGGCGGCAAGGTCGTGCACAGCGGGCCGCTGAGCGAGCTGCTGGTCAACGAGGAGTCGGCGACCGGCCACTATCTGTCGGGCAAGAAGGTCATCCCGCTGCCCCGGAACCGGCGTCCCATGGACCCGGAGCGGCAGCTGACGGTGCACGGCGCCCGGGAGAACAATCTCCAGGACATCGACGTGTCCTTCCCGCTCGGCGTGCTCACGGCCGTCACCGGCGTCTCCGGATCCGGTAAGTCCACGCTGGTCAACGACATCCTCTACACCCATCTGGCCCGCGAGCTGAACGGGGCGAAGACCGTCCCCGGGCGGCACACCCGGGTCGCCGGTGACGATCTGGTCGACAAGGTCGTCCACGTCGACCAGTCGCCCATCGGCCGTACGCCACGGTCCAACCCGGCCACGTACACCGGGGTGTTCGACCACGTGCGCAAGCTGTTCGCCGAGACGATGGAGGCGAAGGTGCGCGGCTACATGCCCGGGCGCTTCTCCTTCAACGTCAAGGGCGGCCGCTGCGAGAACTGCTCCGGCGACGGCACGATCAAGATCGAGATGAACTTCCTGCCGGATGTGTATGTGCCGTGCGAGGTCTGCCACGGCGCGCGCTACAACCGGGAGACGCTGGAGGTGCACTACAAGGGCAAGTCCATCGCCGAGGTGCTGGACATGCCCATCGAGGAGGCGCTGGACTTCTTCGAGGCGGTGCCGACGATCGCCCGCCATCTGCGCACCCTCAACGAGGTCGGCCTCGGGTATGTGCGGCTCGGCCAGCCCGCGCCCACCCTCTCCGGCGGTGAGGCACAGCGCGTCAAGCTGGCGAGCGAGCTCCAGAAGCGGTCCACCGGTCGGACGGTCTATGTGCTGGACGAGCCGACCACCGGTCTGCACTTCGAGGACATCAACAAGCTGATCAATGTGCTGTCCGGACTGGTCGACAAGGGCAACTCGGTGATCGTCATCGAGCACAACCTCGATGTGATCAAGACGGCGGACTGGGTTGTCGACATGGGTCCCGAGGGCGGCAGCGGCGGCGGTCTGGTCATCGCCGAGGGCACCCCGGAGGAGGTGGCCTCGGTTCCGGCCAGCCACACCGGAAAGTTCCTGCGGGACATGCTGGGCGAGCGGGTGAGCGACGCGTCGGTGCCCGCGGCGCGCACGGGTGGTACGACGAAGAAGGCCACCGCCAGGAAGGCCCCGGCCAAGGCGGCGGCCAAGAAGACCGCGGCGAAGAAGGCCACCGCGAACACGACCGCGGTGAAGAAGGCCGCGGCGAAGAAGACCGTCACCAAGAAGGCGGCGGCCAAGTCCACGGCCGCCTCGAAGCGGACAGCCGCCAAGTAGGCCGCGGAAGGCCCTTCGTGCGAGTGCGCCGCGCCCGGACCGGGCGCGGCGCACTCGTGTGCTGACACGCAGCGGCGCTCGCTTCGCGCTTACGCCAGCTCGGCGGCGTACGGCGGCTCGGCGCCCGCCCGGGAGCAGGTGATCGCGGCGGCGCGGGCGGCGAAGCCCAGGACGTCCCGCCAGGCCGCCTCGCCCAGCTTGGCCAGCGCGGGCGCCGACAGCGCGTCGTGGGCGGCCAGCCGGTGCAGCAGCGCGGCGTTCACGGTGTCGCCCGCCCCGATCGTGTCCACGATCTCCACCCGCTCCCCGGGCACGGCCCAGCGGGATCCGTCCTGGCACAGCACGCTCAGCCCGTCCCCGCCGTGGGTGCAGACCACGGCCCCAGGACCGGCCGCCGCCCACTCCCGTATCGCCGCCTCGACCGCCGCGTCGGACTCCGCCGGGGTGTCCCCGGAACCGGCCAGCCAGCGCGCGTCCTCGATCGACAGCTTGAGCAGCTCGACGTACGGCAGCCAGCCGCGGAAGCGGGCCCGGTAGGCGTCGGCGTCGGGGATGAGCCCGGTGCGGATGTTGGGGTCCAGCGCGGTGAAGACGCCGCGTCCGGCCTCGCGCCGCAGCAGCGCCTCGTACGCGCTCGCGCCCGGCTCCAGCACCAGCGAACAGGTCCCCAGTGACAGCGCGGTGGTCCCCTCGGGCAGGGCCGGGGGCAGCGCGAAGAGCCGGTCCGCGGTGCCCTGTACGTAGAAGCCGAAGCCCGCCGACCCGTCGGCGCCGATCGACGCGACGGCGAGGGTGGTGGGCTCCGGGCCGCGCTGCACCAGGGCGGTGTCCACCCCGTCCTTCCGCAGCCGGGACAGCAGCGCCTCGCCGAAGCCGTCCGTGGAGACCCGTGAGCAGAACGCGGTCGGTACGCCGAGCCGCCCCAGCGCCATCGCGGTGTTGTAGGGGCCGCCGCCGCGCGCCGGACGCAGCGCGGGCAGCTCGTCGCCCGTCGCGGCGGGGGCCGCGCGATCGGGCACGAGATCGATCAGGGCTTCTCCGGCGACGACGATCACCTGGCCTCCTTCGAGGATGCCCCTGCCTTCAGGCGGGGGAGGAACCGAACCCCTGCGGAGCAGGGCAAAGAACGGTATTTCGCCTCTAGGGCGAAATACCGCCTGCGCGAACGGGTAAGGTGCGTATCGTGTGTTGCGAGAACCAAGCACGCACAACGCGCTGAGCGAGAACCAAGCCAGCGCAACTCAATGCTTTCGGGCAACCGGGCAGGTTCCGTCCCGGCTGGTGCTGAGGGAGTAAGACCTTTCAGGTCGCTGACCTGCGGGGCTTCCTGAGCCAGGAATCCCTCTGCTTCAGCTGAGGGAGGGTTCAAGAGACGGGGTCCTTTCCAGGTGCTGGGCGGTCGGGGGGTTCGGGAGCGCAGCCGCAGGACGTGCGGTGGACGAAGGCGCAGGGCAGCCGCACGGTACGCGGCGGCCGCTCCGGCCGCTCCAGCCGGTCCAGCAGCAGCCGGACCGCGGTGCTGCCGATCTCCCGGCTGGGCTGGGAGATCGCGGTGAGCCCGGGGGAGAAGACATCGGCCCAGGAGAAGTCGTCGAAGCAGGCGAGCGCCAGATCGCCGGGGACGGTGCGGCCCGCCGTCCGCAGGGCGCGCAGCGCGCCGATCGTCATCGCGTTGTTGGCGGTGATGATCGCGGTGGGCGGCTCGGCGGAGGCCAGCAGCCGGTGGGTGGCGTCCGCCGCGCCCCGCGCCTCGGAGTGGCCGTCCGCCAGCAGCCCGGGGTCGAACGGCAGTCCGCTGTGGTCCAGTCCGGTGCGGTATCCGGCGATCCGCTCGGCGGTGGTGCTCAACCCCGGCAGGCCCGCGACCAGGCCGATGCGGGTGTGGCCCAGCTCGGCGAGGTGGCGCACCAGCTGTTCGAGGTGGAACGCGTTCTCGGCGCCGACCTGGTCGTACGGATGGTCGTCTCCGTCGCCGACCATCCGGTCGAGGAAGACGCAGGGGATCCCGCTCCGGGTCAGATAGCCGATCAGCGCGGAGGGCTCGGCGGAGGGCGCGACGATCACTCCGTCCACCCGCCGCTCATGGAGCAGCTGGACGACCTTCCGTTCATGGTCCGGGTCGTCATGCGGATCGGCGATCAGCAGGCTGTAGCCGTGGGCGAGGGCGCTGGACTCGACGCCCTGGAGGATCTCGGTGAAGTACGGATTGCTGATCGCCGAAACGGCCAGCCCGATCGAGCGGGTGCGGGCGGTGACCAGGGAGCGGGCCAGTGTGTTGGGGGTGTAGCCGAGGGCGTCGATGGCGTCCAGGACGGCCTGGCGGGTGTCCGGGCGCACCCGGCGGGTCTCGTTGAGGACGTGCGAGACCGTGGCCACGGAGACGCCCGCGCGCCGGGCCACGTCGACCATGGTCGCCATCCGCCCGCCCCTCTCCTCGGTGTGCTGTCTTCGCGGTGTGCTGCGGGAACGTGGGGGAACGTATCGCATCGGCGACCGCGCGTAAACGCTTGCGCAAACGTTTACGTCGCCCCGGACGAACCCGGATCCGCCGGTGGGCGGACCGATCCGTACCGGTATCGTCGTAGAGCAGTCCCAGCTCGTACCGCTATGCCCCGTGGAGCCCCCATGCCCAGCCAGCCCGCCTCCCGTAGAACCGTGCTGTGCGGAGCGGCGCTGGCCGGAGCCGCCGGGCTCGGGGCGGCGGCCTGCGGTCCGGAGGGGTCGGGCGAGAAGGCGTCCCCGACCCCCACCGCCCCCGTCGACCTCGGCCCGGCCGACGCCGTCCCGGCCGGGGGCGCGAAGATCTACTGCGAGGACCGGGTGGTGGTCTCCCGGACCGCCGAGGACCGGTACACGGCGTTCAGCGCGGTCTGCACCCACCGGGGCTGCGTCGTGGACGCCGTCGAGAACGGAAGGATCAGCTGCCCCTGCCACGGCAGCGTCTTCGACGCCCGTACCGGCAAGGTCCTCCAGGGCCCCGCCGTCTCCCCGCTGCCGTCCGTGCCCGTCCGGACGAAGGGCGGAAAGCTCGTCGCGGGGCCGGACGCCTGATCCGCCTGAACTGTCACCGCCCGCCAGTAGGGTGGTGACCATGGCCGACCCGAGCAGCTACCGCCCCAAGCCGGGACAGATCCCCGAGTCGCCGGGGGTCTACAAGTTCCGTGATGAGCACGGCCGGGTGATCTACGTCGGAAAGGCGAAGAGCCTGCGCCAGCGGCTCTCCTCGTACTTCCAGGACCTGGCGAACCTTCACCCGCGCACCCGGACCATGGTCACCACGGCCGCCGCGGTCGAGTGGACCGTGGTGTCGACCGAGGTCGAGGCGCTCCAGCTCGAGTATTCGTGGATCAAGGAGTTCGATCCCCGGTTCAACGTCAAGTACCGGGACGACAAGAGCTATCCGTCGCTCGCGGTGACCCTCAACGAGGAGTTCCCCCGGGTCCAGGTCATGCGCGGCGCCAAGAAGAAGGGCGTGCGCTACTTCGGTCCGTACGCGCACGCGTGGGCGATCCGCGAGACCGTCGACCTGATGCTGCGGGTGTTCCCCGTGCGCACCTGCTCGGCCGGGGTGTTCAAGCGCTCCGCCCAGATCGGCCGCCCCTGTCTGCTCGGCTACATCGGCAAGTGCTCCGCCCCCTGCGTCGGCCGGGTCAGCGCCGAGGAGCACCGCGAACTCGCCGATGAGTTCTGCGACTTCATGGCCGGGCGCACCGGCACCTACATCCGCCGCCTCGAACAGCAGATGCAGCAGGCCGCCGAGGAGATGGAGTACGAGAAGGCCGCCCGGCTGCGTGACGACATAGGGGCGCTCAAGCGCGCCATGGAGAAGAACGCGGTCGTCCTCGCCGACGCGACCGACGCCGACCTGATAGCGGTCGCCGAGGACGAGCTGGAGGCCGCCGTCCAGATCTTCCACGTCCGCGGCGGGCGGGTGCGCGGCCAGCGCGGCTGGGTCACCGACAAGGTCGAGGCCGTCGACACCGCCGACCTGGTCGAGCACGCCCTCCAGCAGCTGTACGGGGAGGAGCGGGGCGACGCCGTGCCCAAGGAGGTCCTGGTGCCCGCCGTACCGGACCCGGCCGAGCCGGTCACCCAGTGGCTCAGCGAGCGCCGGGGCTCCCGGGTCGATCTGCGCATCCCGCAGCGCGGCGACAAGAAGGACCTGATGGCGACCGTCCAGCGCAACGCCCAGCAGGCGCTCGCGCTGCACAAGACCAAGCGCGCCTCCGACCTCACCACCCGCTCCCGGGCCCTGGAGGAGATCGCCGAGGCGCTCGGGCTGGACTCGGCGCCGCTGCGCATCGAGTGCTTCGACATCTCCCACCTCCAGGGCGATGACGTGGTGGCGTCCATGGTGGTCTTCGAGGACGGGCTGGCGCGGAAAAGCGAGTACCGCCGCTTCCAGATCAAAAGCTTCGCCGGGCAGGACGACGTCCGCTCCATGCACGAGGTCGTCGGCCGCCGCTTCCGTCGCTACCTCCAGGAGAAGCAGAAGTCGGGGGAGTGGGAGGAGGCTCCCGGCGAGCCCGCCCAGGCGGCCCCTGGCGAGGCGCCCCCCGGCGAAGAGACCTCCGGCCCGCTCGACGACGACGGCAGGCCCAAGCGGTTCGCGTACCCGCCGCAGCTCGTCGTGGTCGACGGCGGGCAGCCGCAGGTCGCCGCGGCCAAGCGGGCGCTGGACGAGCTGGGCGTCGACGACGTGGCCGTCTGCGGGCTCGCCAAGCGGCTCGAAGAGGTCTGGCTGCCCGACGAGGACGACCCGGTGGTGCTGCCCCGCAGCAGCGAGGGGCTGTATCTGCTCCAGCGGGTCCGCGACGAGGCCCACCGGTTCGCCATCACCTACCAGCGCAGCAAGCGCGCCAAGGCGTTGAAGGCCGGGCCGCTGGACGCCGTACCCGGCCTCGGTGACAGCCGTAAGCAGGCGCTGCTGAAGCACTTCGGCTCCGTCAAGCGGCTGCGGGCCGCCACGGTCGAGCAGATCTGCGAGGTGCCGGGCGTCGGCCGGAAGACGGCCGAGACGGTCGCGGCGGCGCTCACCGGAGCGGCTCCGGCCGCCCCCGCCGTGAACACCGCGACAGGAGAGATCATTGAGGACGAGGCCGCATCGTCGGCGCCGTCCGCGAACCGGGGGACGAGATCATGACCGAGCACGAGATCCACGGAGACGGAGCGCAGGTGAATACGGGCACGACGGGAGAGTCCGCCGAGACGGCGGCAGCCATTCCCGAGCTGGTGATCATCTCTGGCATGTCCGGCGCGGGGCGCAGCACCGCCGCCAAATGTCTGGAGGACCTCGGCTGGTTCGTGGTGGACAACCTGCCGCCCGCGCTGATCCCCACCATGGTGGATCTCGGCGCCCGCTCCCAGGGCAATGTGGCGCGCATCGCCGTGGTGGTGGACGTCCGCGGCCGCCGCTTCTTCGACAACCTCCGCGAGTCCCTCGCGGACCTGGCCGCCAAGAACGTCAAGCGGCGCGTGCTGTTCCTGGAGGCGTCCGACGAGGCCCTGGTGCGGCGCTTCGAGTCGGTGCGCCGCCCGCACCCGCTCCAGGGCGACGGGCGGATCGTGGACGGCATCGCGGCCGAGCGCGATCTGCTGCGCGAGCTGCGCGGTGACGCCGACCTGGTGATCGACACCTCCAGCCTCAACGTGCACGAGCTGCGCGCCAAGATGGACGCCCAGTTCGCCGGTGAGGAGGAGCCGGAGCTGCGCGCCACCGTGATGTCCTTCGGCTACAAGTACGGCCTGCCGGTCGACGCCGATCTGGTGGTGGACTGCCGCTTCCTGCCCAATCCGCACTGGGTTCCCGAGCTGCGCCCCTTCACCGGGCTCAACGAGGAGGTGTCCGGCTATGTCTTCAACCAGCCCGGCGCCAAGGAGTTCCTGGACCGGTATGCCGAGCTGCTCCAGCTGATCGCCGCGGGCTACCGCCGCGAGGGCAAGCGCTATGTGACGATCGCGGTCGGCTGTACGGGTGGTAAGCACCGCAGCGTCGCGATGTCCGAGCGGCTGGCCGCCCGGCTCGGCGCCGAAGGTGTCGAGACCGTCATCGTCCACCGTGACATGGGGCGCGAGTGACGATCCGTAACGGGCGGCTGCGGCGGCTCGTCGGGGCCCGTACGGGCCGGAGCGCGCAGCCCAAGGTGGTCGCGCTCGGCGGCGGTATGGGCCTGTCCGCGTCGCTCGCCGCGCTGCGCCGGATCACCGGTGATCTGACCGCCGTGGTCACGGTGGCCGACGACGGCGGCTCCAGCGGGCGGCTCCGCGACGAGCTGGGGGTGCTGCCGCCCGGTGATCTGCGCAAGGCGCTGGCGGCCCTGTGCGGGGACGACGACTGGGGCCAGACGTGGGCCCGGGTGATCCAGCACCGCTTCATCAGCGAGGGCGAGCTGCACGGCCACGCGGTGGGCAATGTGCTGATCGTCGCCCTGTGGGAGCAGCTGGGTGACCATGTGGCCGCGCTCGACCTGGTCGGCAAGCTGCTGGGCGCGCACGGCCGGGTGCTGCCGATGTCGGCGGTGCCGCTGGAGCTCCAGGCGTACGTCAAGGGTCATGACCCGGCCCGCCCTGACGAGGTGTCGACGGTCGCCGGGCAGGCCACCGTCGCCCTCACGCCCGGCGAGGTGCAGTCGGTCCACCTGGTGCCGAACGACCCGCCGGCGGTCCCGGAGGCGGTCGAGGCGGTCATGGACGCCGACTGGGTGGTGCTCGGCCCCGGCTCCTGGTTCTCCTCCGTGATCCCGCACCTCCTGGTGCCCGATCTGCTGCGGGCCCTCACCGACACCAAGGCCCGGCGGGTGCTCTCGCTGAATCTGGCACCCCAGCCGGGTGAAACCGATGGCTTCTCCCCGCAGCGTCATTTGGAGGTTTTGGCCCGACACGCCCCTAAACTCGCCTTCGACGTGGTGCTGGCCGACGAGGCCGCCGTTCCCGACCAGAGCAGTCTGTGCGATGCCGCGAAGCGACTGGGCGGCACGGTCGAGCTGGCGCCGGTGGCCGCGACCGACGGTTCCCCGAAGCACGACCCGGAGCTTCTGGCGGCCGCGTACGACCGTATTTTTCGGATGCATGGAAGGATCGGCCCATGGCGATGACGGCAGCGGTGAAGGACGAAATCTCCCGGCTCCCCGTCACCCGCACCTGCTGCCGGAAAGCGGAGGTCTCGGCGATCCTGCGGTTCGCGGGCGGCCTGCACCTGGTGAGCGGGCGCATCGTGATCGAAGCGGAGCTGGATACGGGCATCGCGGCCCGCAGGGTCCGCAAGGACATCCTGGAGATCTTCGGGCACTCCTCCGATCTGGTGGTGATGGCCCCCGGGGGCTTGCGCCGCGGCAGTCGGTACGTGGTGCGGGTGGTGGCGGGCGGTGATCAGCTGGCGCGCCAGACCGGTCTGGTCGACGGCCGCGGCCGGCCGATCCGCGGACTGCCGCCGCAGGTCGTCTCCGGCGCCACCTGTGACGCCGAGGCGGCCTGGCGCGGGGCGTTCCTCGCCCACGGCTCGCTCACCGAGCCCGGCCGCTCGTCCTCCCTGGAGGTGACCTGCCCCGGCCCGGAGGCCGCGCTGGCGCTGGTCGGCGCCGCCCGGCGGCTCCAGATCGCCGCGAAGGCGCGCGAGGTGCGCGGGGTGGACCGGGTGGTCGTCCGGGACGGTGATGCCATCGGCGCGCTGTTGACGCGGCTGGGGGCGCACGAGTCGGTGCTCGCCTGGGAGGAGCGGCGGATGCGCCGCGAGGTGCGGGCCACCGCCAACCGGCTGGCCAACTTCGACGACGCCAACCTGCGCCGCTCGGCCCGGGCCGCGGTCGCCGCGGGCGCCCGGGTGCAGCGCGCGCTGGAGATCCTGGGCGAGGAGGTGCCCGAGCACCTGGCCGCGGCCGGGCGGCTGCGCATGGAGCACAAGCAGGCGTCCCTGGAGGAGCTGGGCGCGCTCGCCGATCCTCCGCTGACCAAGGACGCCGTCGCGGGCCGTATCCGCAGGCTGCTCGCCATGGCCGACAAGCGGGCGCAGGACCTGGGCATTCCGGGTACGGAGTCGACCCTGACCGACGAGATGGCCGAGGGCATGGTCGGCTGACCGCCCACAGCCCCTCGCGTCCCGCGCCCCCGGTTC
Source organism: Streptomyces sp. BRA346 (assembly GCF_052851135.1). NCBI lineage: Bacteria > Bacillati > Actinomycetota > Actinomycetes > Kitasatosporales > Streptomycetaceae > Streptomyces > Streptomyces sp. BRA346. The sequence continues at coordinate 332,526 of NZ_JAIWIH010000006.1, forward strand.
CCCGTGCGGACCCGGGGGTGCGGTGCGTCCGGGTCCGCACGGGGAACCGGGTGGTCACACCATCGGATCATCGGCGCGAGTCGCTGTTGACATGGCCATGTGCCGACATGAGGCTTATGCGTCGGTGCACCCACACGTCGGAACGACACGCAGGGGGGCTCATGAAGACACGCACGGCCGGATGGAGACGCACGGCGAGAGCGGTCGGCTCGGCCGCGGCACTGGCTTCCTTAACTCTCACCGGACTGGCCGCCACACCCGCGGCCCACGCTCGACCCGCGGCCGACAGCGCGGGCGAGACGCTCACCGTATGGACCGCCCAGGTCACCCGGGCGCAGATCCCGCTGCTGCTGAGGGCGGGTGTGGACGGCACGGAACTCGGCACGCAGGTGCCCGAGAAGGGCGCCGGACCGGTCGAGCTGTATCTGACCGGCACTCAGGCCGCCGCGCTGCGCGGCCAGGGCGTGGCGCTCACCGAGAAGAAGCTCTCGCAGCGGACCCTGGGCCGCGTGAAGGCCGCGGGCGACGGCGTCTTCCGCCCGTACAGCGGCGACGGTGGCCTCCGGCAGGAGATCGTCCGGACCGGGCAGACGCATCCCGGTCTCACCAAGGTGGTCAGCATCGGCAAGACCACCCAGGGCAAGGACATCCTCGCGCTCAAGCTCACCAAGGGCGCAGCGAAGAGCCGTGACGGCAGCAAGCCGTCGGTGCTGTACATGTCCAACCAGCACGCCCGTGAGTGGATCACCCCGGAGATGACCCGGCGGCTGATGCACTACTACCTGGACCACTACGGCAAGGACGACCGCGTCACCAGGATCGTGGACCGCACCGAGCTGTGGTTCGTGCTCTCCGCCAACCCGGACGGCTACGACTACACGCATCAGAGCCCGGCCAACCGCCAATGGCGCAAGACCCTGCGGGACAACAACGGCGACGGCAAGATCGCCCCCGGCGACGGCGTCGACCCCAACCGCAACTTCCCCTACAAGTGGGGCTACGACAACGAGGGGTCGTCCGCCGAACCGGCCGACGAGACCTACCGCGGCCCCGCCCCCGGATCCGAGCCCGAGACCAAGGCGCTGGACCGCTTCCAGAAGCGCATCGGCTTCACCTACGGCATCAACTACCACTCGGCCGCCGAACTGCTGCTCTACGGCGTCGGCTGGCAGGTCGCCACCCCGACCCCCGACGACGTGCTGTACAAGGCGCTCGCGGGCACCCCCGAACACTCGGCGATCCCCGGCTACCACCCGCAGGTGTCCTCGGAGCTGTACACCACCAACGGCGAGGCCGACGGCCACGCGGCCAACGTCAACGGGATGATGATGTTCACCCCGGAGATGTCGACCTGTCAGGCCGCCTCCGACGTCGACCCGAACGACGCCTGGCAGCCGCGCGACTGCGCGTCCGTCTTCACCTTCCCGGACGACGAGAAGCTGATCCAGCAGGAGTTCGCCAAGAACATCCCCTTCGCGCTCTCCGTCGCCGAGACCGCCCGCCACCCCGACCAGCCGTCGTCATCGGTCGGCATGACCGCGCCCGACTTCACCCCGGACGCCTTCACCACCTCCTACGCCCGCGGCGCCGCCCAGGACGTCTCCGTCACCGCCCGCAAGAGCGTCCGCGCCAAGACGCTCGCGTACCGGGTGAACGGCGGGCGCACCCACACCGCGTCCCTGCGGCCCTGGAAGGGCGGCGAGACCTACGGCGGCGAGGACAACATCCACTTCGACCGGTACCGGGCCGCGGTCAGGGGCGCGGACCCCGGCGACACGGTGAAGGTCTGGTTCACCGGCCGTACGAGGGGCGGCGAGCGGACCGCGAGCGAGCCGTTCACCTACACCGTCGCCGAGCGGCCCCGCGCCGACACGCTGGTGATCGCCGAGGAGGGCGGCGCCTCACCGGCCCGGCACCTCGCCGCGTACACCGACGCGCTCGCCCGGAACGGCCGCAAGGCCGCCGTCTGGGACGTGGCCACCCAGGGGGCGCCGTCCGCGCTCGGGGTGCTCGGTCACTTCAGGACGGTGCTCTGGTACACCGGTGCCCAGAAGCCCGGCGGCGCCACCCTGCTCGCGGTGCGCGACTACCTCAACGAGGGCGGCAAGCTGATCACCACCGGTGAGCAGGCGGGCGGCAGCTCCGTGGTGGGCCCGGCCGACACCGACGACTTCAGCCAGTACTACCTGGGCGCCGACGGCCGCACCACGGTGCAGTCGCCGCCCGTGTACGAGGGCGGCGGGGCGCTCGACGGCACCTCCGCGACCCTCGGCGACGCGCCCGGCAACCCCCTGGACGCCGCGGGCGCGTACACCGTCACCTCCGATGTGCTGCCGCCGGAGGACTTCCCGCAGTTCCGCAGCGCGGGCGCGGGCGCGTACTCCGGCGCGCGCACCCCGTACCAGCCCTACGAGGGCGAGTGGATGGCCGCCGCCGTCCACCGGAACAGCTCCTGGACGCGGCTGTCCCGCACCGTCGACCTGACCGGGGTGGGCGCGGGGGACGAGCCGAGCCTGACCTTCCGGCTCAGCTACGACACCGAGCCCGGCTACGACCATGTGATCGCCGAGGCGCACACCGTCGGCGAGGACGACTGGACCACGCTGCCGGACGCGGGCGGTGCCGGCTCGGGCAAGGTCCCGGCCGAGTGCGAGGCGGGCTTCCTGCTGACCACCCACCCGTTCCTGAAGCGCTACCTGACGGCCGCCGACGACGGCTGCCGCGCCGAGGGCAGCACGGGCGCCTGGAACAGCTTCACGGGCTCCTCGGGCGGCTGGAAGCCGGTCACCCTGGACCTGAGCCGCTACGCGGGCGAGAAGGTCGAACTGGCCCTGTCGTACGTCACCGATTCGAGCATCGGCGGCCGCGGCGCCTTCGTCGACAGCACCGCGCTCGTCACCGGCGGCGACACGCGGGACGCCGAGGGCTTCGAAACGGCGCTCGGCCCCTGGTCGGTACCGGGGCCGCCGGCGGGCAGCCCCGCGAACGCGGCGGACTGGACGCGCTCGAAGGAGCTGTTCCGTACCGCGGCCGCGGTCACCACCCGGGACACCGTGCTGCTCGGCTTCGGCCTGGAACACGTCCGGGACGCCGCCCAGCGGGCGTCGCTCGTGAGGAGTGCGCTGCGTGCGCTGCGCCGTTGACAGAGCGTGACGAATCGTGACTGAATCGGCGGCCCATGCCCCTTTCCGGTGGTCATGGGCCGCCGAACGCCAATGTCACGGACGTTCCGTGATAGCGGTAGGGTCGGAGGCGGTCGGGGATTCCCAAACAGCTCGCCGGCGTCCAGACCGGCACACCAACGAGGAGATCGGTTCGTGACGATCCGCGTAGGCATCAACGGCTTTGGCCGCATCGGTCGCAACTATTTCCGCGCGCTCCTGGAGCAGGGCGCGGACATCGAGATCGTCGGTGTCAACGACCTGACCGACAATGCCACCCTGGTGCACCTGCTGAAGTACGACTCCATCCTCGGACGGCTGAAGCACGAGGTCAGCCACACCGAGGACACCATCACGGTGGGCAACCAGACCTTCAAGACCATGGCCGAGCGCGACCCGGCCGCCCTTCCGTGGGGAGAGCTGGGGGCCGACATCGTCGTCGAGTCCACCGGCATCTTCACCAAGCGTGACGACGCGGCCAAGCACCTGGCCGCGGGCGCCAAGAAGGTCCTGATCTCCGCGCCCGCCAAGGACGAGGACATCACGATCGTGATGGGCGTCAACCAGGACAAGTACGACGCGTCCCAGCACGACGTCATCTCCAACGCCTCCTGCACCACCAACTGTGTGGCGCCGATGGCCAAGGTTCTCGACGAGAACTTCGGCATCGTCAAGGGCATGATGACGACGGTCCACGCGTACACCAACGACCAGCGCATCCTTGACTTCCCGCACAAGGACCTGCGCCGCGCCCGCGCCGCCGCGGAGAACATCATTCCGACCTCCACCGGCGCCGCCAAGGCCACCGCCCTGGTCCTGCCGCAGCTCAAGGGCAAGCTGGACGGCATCGCGATGCGCGTCCCGGTCCCGACCGGCTCGGTCACCGACCTGGTCCTGGAGCTGGACCGCGAGGTCACCAAGGACGAGATCAACACCGCCTTCCAGAAGGCCGCCGAGGGTCAGCTCAAGGGGGTCCTGGAGTACACCGAGGACCCGATCGTCTCCTCGGACATCGTCAACTGGCCGGCGTCCTGCACCTTCGACTCCTCCCTGACCATGGTCCAGGGCAAGCAGGTCAAGGTCGTCGGCTGGTACGACAACGAGTGGGGCTACTCCAACCGCCTCGTCGACCTGACCGTCTACGTCGGCGGCCGGCTCTGACCCTGCCGCGATGAGCGAGAACGGGGCCCGCTACGGCACACGTCGTAACGGGCCCCGTGCCATGAACAAGGAGTCACTCTGTGAAGACGATTGACGATCTCCAGGTCGACGGGAAGCGGGTCTTCGTCCGCGCCGACCTCAACGTCCCGCTCGACGGCGGGACGATCACCGACGACGGCCGGATCCGCGCCGCCGTGCCGACCATCTCCGCGCTCCTGGACGCGGGCGCCAAGGTGGTCGTCGCCTCGCACCTCGGCCGCCCCAAGGGCGCGCCCGACCCGCAGTTCTCGCTCGCCCCGGTCGCCGAGCGGCTCGGTGAACTCCTCGGCAAGCCGGTCGCGTTCGCGACCGACACCGTGGACGACAGCGCCCGGGCCACCGTCGAGGGGCTCGCAGCGGGCGAGGTCGCGCTGCTGGAGAACCTGCGCTTCAACGCCGGTGAGACGGCCAAGGACGACGCCGAGCGCGGCGCCTTCGCGGACCGGCTCGCCGCCCTCGCCGACCTCTACGTGGGCGACGGCTTCGGCGCGGTGCACCGCAAGCACGCCTCCGTGTACGACCTCCCGGCGCGGCTGCCGCACGCCGCGGGCGGGCTCATCGCCACCGAGGTCGACGTCCTGAAGAAGCTCACCGAGGACGTCCGGCGGCCGTACGCGGTGGTCCTCGGCGGCGCCAAGGTCTCCGACAAGCTCGGCGTCATCGACCACCTGCTGGAGAAGGCCGACCGCATCCTGATCGGCGGCGGCATGGCGTACACCTTCCTCAAGGCCCAGGGCCACGAGGTCGGCAAGTCGCTGCTCCAAGAGGACCAGGTCCCGGCCGTCCAGGACTACCTGCGGCGGGCGCAGGAGCGCGGCGTGGAGTTCGTGCTGCCCGTCGACGTCCTCGCGGCGGACGGGTTCCCGGACCTGAAGACCAAGGCCCCGGCGCATCCGCAGGTCGTCCCCGCGGATGCCATCCCGGCGGACCTGGAGGGGCTGGACATCGGTCCGGACACCCGCAAGCTGTACGCCTCGAAGCTCGCCGACACGGCCACCGTCTTCTGGAACGGCCCGATGGGCGTCTTCGAGCACCCCGATTACGCCGACGGCACCAAGGCCGTGGCCCAGGCGCTCCTCGACAGCCCCGCCTTCACCGTGGTGGGCGGCGGCGACTCCGCCGCGGCCGTCCGCATCCTGGGCTTCGACGAATCCGCTTTCGGCCATATCTCGACCGGCGGCGGAGCGAGCCTCGAATACCTCGAGGGCAAGACGCTCCCCGGCCTCGCCGCACTGGAGGACTGAACACCGTGAGTGACCGCACCCCGCTGATGGCGGGCAACTGGAAGATGAACCTCAACCACCTCGAGGCCATCGCCCACGTCCAGAAGCTCGCCTTCGCGCTGGCAGAAAAGGACTACGAGGCCGTCGAGGTCGCGGTTCTGCCGCCCTTCACCGATCTGCGGTCGGTGCAGACCCTGGTCGACGGCGACAAGCTGAAGATCAAGTACGGCGCCCAGGACATCTCCGCGCACGACTCCGGCGCGTACACCGGTGAGATCTCCGGCCCGATGCTCTCCAAGCTGAAGTGCACCTATGTGGCCATCGGCCACTCGGAGCGCCGCCAGTACCACGCCGAGACCGACGAGATCTGCAACGGCAAGGTCAAGGCGGCCTTCCGGAACGACCTCACGCCCATCCTGTGCGTGGGCGAGGGCCTGGACGTCCGCAAGGCGGGCCAGCAGGTGGCGTACACCCTGGCGCAGCTGGACGGCGGCCTCAAGGACGTCCCGGCCGAGCAGGCCGAGACCATCGTGATCGCGTACGAGCCGGTCTGGGCGATCGGCACCGGCGAGGTCGCCACCCCCGAGGACGCCCAGGAGGTCTGCGGGGCCATCCGCGGCCGGCTGGCCGAGCTGTACAGCCAGGAGCTGGCCGACAAGGTCCGGATCCAGTACGGCGGCTCGGTGAAGTCCGGGAACGTGGCGGCGATCATGGCGCAGCCGGATGTCGACGGCGCCCTGATCGGCGGCGCCGCGCTGGACGCGGACGAATTCGTCAAGATCGTTCGATTCCGCGACCAGTGAGTAGGTCCTGAGCCTGGCCTCGTCGTACTCTGTCGGGGGTCGTGGTGGCGCATTTCGCGCCTCCCCGGCCCCCGTCTCCCGTAAGAAACCGTCCGTAACGAGCCCGAGAGAGTTGGTCCAGCTGTGATCATGGGGTTTTCGATCGCCCTCATCATCTTGAGCCTTTTGATGATGATGCTGGTGCTCATGCACAAGGGGAAGGGCGGGGGTCTGTCCGACATGTTCGGTGGCGGAATGCAGTCCTCCGTCGGTGGCTCTTCGGTCGCTGAGCGCAACCTGGACCGCATCACCATCGTGGTCGGGTTGCTGTGGTTCGTCGTCATCGTCGTGCTCGGCCTGTTGATGAAGCTCGACTGACGTTCGACCGAAGCGCGGTCGGGGCCCGATTCCGGCCCGATAACTGACGTACCGTCGTCAGTGCGGCGGATTCGCGGCCTATCATGGAGTGGCGTCCTCAAGGCGGGTGTAACTCCTCTCGATGGACGCGCGTTGGGCCTTTCGTAGTCTGGGGCGCCGGGCAGCGGGGCCGCCATTCGATGCTTCGCGGCACCATCACGCAGGGAGTTACGACCGTGGCAAGTGGCAACGCGATCCGTGGAAGTCGGGTCGGAGCGGGGCCGATGGGAGAAGCCGAGCGAGGCGAATCGGCGCCGCGCCTGCGCATCTCCTTCTGGTGCTCGAACGGGCACGAGACCGTGCCGAGCTTTGCCAGCGACGCGCAGATCCCGGACACGTGGGACTGCCCCCGCTGTGGCTTCCCGGCCGGCAAGGACCGGGACAACCCGCCGGACCCGCCCCGCACCGAGCCGTACAAGACGCACCTCGCCTATGTGCGGGAGCGGCGCAGCGACGCCGACGGCGAGGCGATCCTCGCCGAGGCGCTCGCCAAGCTCCGCGGCGAGATCTGAGCGGAGCCCAGCGACAGCGCGCGACGACGGCCCGGCCGGGCACCCCTGACGGGGGTGCCCGGCCGGGCCGTTGTCAGTGCCGCGGGCTACCGTCAATTAGGTTGGTGGACAACGGGGGCCAGGCACCGATGAGAAGTGGGCTGATGTCCGAGATGAACGCAGAAGGCCGCACCAGGCTCGATCAGCTGCCGGAGTGGAGCGCACTGGCCGAGCACCGCAAGGCGCTGGGCGACGCGCATCTGCGCGAGCTGTTCGCCAACGACCCGGAGCGCGCGAGCAGGTTCACGCTCCAGGTCGGCGATCTCCATGTCGACTACTCCAAGAACCTGGTGACGGACGAGACGCTGCGGCTGCTGCGCGAGCTGGCGTCGGCGACCGGAGTGGCCGCCCTGCGGGACGCGATGTTCCGCGGTCAGAAGATCAACACCACCGAGAACCGCGCGGTGCTCCACACCGCGCTGCGCGCGCCCCGCTCGGCGGTCATCACGGTGGACGGCGAGGACGTCGTCCCCGAGGTGCACGCGGTCCTCACCAAGATGAGCGTGTTCGCCGACCGGATCCGGGCCCGGGACTGGCACGGCCACACCGGCAAGCCCATCAAGAACATCGTCAACATCGGCATCGGCGGCTCGGACCTGGGCCCGGCGATGGCGTACGAGGCGCTGCGCGCCTACACCGACCGCGAGCTGGTGTTCCGCTTCGTCTCCAATGTGGACGGCGCCGATCTCCATGAGGCGGTGCGCGACCTGGACCCGGCGGAGACGCTGTTCATCGTCGCCTCCAAGACCTTCACCACCATCGAGACCATCACCAACGCCGTCTCCGCCCGCGAGTGGCTGCTGAGCGGGCTCGGGGCCGGTGAGGAGGCCGTCGCGAAGCACTTCGTGGCGGTGTCGACCGCCGCGGAGAAGGTCGCCGAGTTCGGCATCAACACGGACAACATGTTCGAGTTCTGGGACTGGGTCGGCGGCCGGTATTCCTACGATTCGGCCATCGGCCTCTCCCTGATGGTCGCCATCGGCCCGGACTGCTTCCGCGAGATGCTGGCCGGGTTCCACCTCGTGGACGAGCACTTCGCCACCGCCCCGCCGGAGCAGAACGTGCCGCTGCTGCTCGGCCTGCTGGGCGTCTGGTACGGCGACTTCCACGACGCCCAGGCGCACGCCGTCCTGCCCTACAGCCACTACCTGTCCAAGTTCACCGCCTACCTCCAGCAGCTGGACATGGAGTCCAACGGCAAGTCGGTGGACCGGGAGGGCGAGCCGGTGCGCTGGCAGACCGGCCCGGTGGTCTGGGGCACCCCCGGCACCAACGGCCAGCACGCCTACTACCAGCTGCTCCACCAGGGCACCAAGCTGATCCCGGCCGATCTGATCGGCTTCGCCAAGCCGGTGGACGACCTGCAGCCCGGGCTGGTCGCCCAGCACGATCTGCTGATGGCCAACCTCTTCGCCCAGGGGCAGGCGCTGGCCTTCGGCAAGACGCCGGAAGAGGTCGCCGCCGAGGGCGTGCCCGCGGAGCTGGTGCCGCACAAGACCTTCCCGGGCAACCGCCCCACCACCACCATCCTGGCCGCCGAGCTGAGCCCGTCCGTGCTCGGCCAGCTGATCGCCCTCTACGAGCACAAGGTGTTCGTGCAGGGCGCCATCTGGAACATCGACTCCTTCGACCAGTGGGGCGTCGAGCTGGGCAAGGTGCTGGCCAAGCGGGTCGAGCCCGCGCTGACCGAGGGCGCCGAGGTGCCGGGGCTCGACGCCTCCACGGCCCGCCTCGTCGCCACGTACCGCTCGCTGCGCGGCCGCTGAGCCGCCCCTGAACGCGGCGATCCCCCGTGCGCACGCGGGCGCACGGGGGATCCGGGTGAAAGAGCCCTACGGCGAGGCCGGCGGGTACAGCCCGCGCGGCAGACCGCTCGCCGCCGCCCGGTCCAGCAGCCACAGGGTGCGGCTGCGGCCGTACGCGCCCGCCGCCGGGGCCTGGATCTCCCCGGCGCCCGACAGGGCGATGGTCACCGCCTTCGCCTTGTCCTCACCGGCGGCCAGCAGCCACACCTCCCGCGCCGCGCGGATCGCGGGCAGCGTCAGCGAGACCCGGGTCGGGGGCGGCTTGGGCGCGCCGCGCACCGCGACCACCGTCCGCTCGGTCTCCCGGACGCCCGGCAGCTCGGGGAAGAGCGAGGCCACATGGGTGTCCGGGCCGACGCCCAGCAGCAGCACGTCGAAGGTCGGCGCCGCGCCGTGGTTCTCCGGCCGCGCGGCGCGGCCCAGCTCGATGCCGTACGCCTCCGCGGCGGCCTCCACATCGCCGCCGTGCGGACCGTCGGACGCGGGCATCGGGTGCACCCGCGCCGGGTCCAGGTCGACCGCGTCCAGCAGCGCCTCCCGGGCCTGGGTGACGTTGCGGTCGGGGTGGCCGTCCGGCAGGAACCGCTCGTCGCCCCACCACAGGTCCAGCCGCGACCAGTCCACCGCGTCGCGCGCGGGGGACGTGGCGAGGGCGGCCAGCAGACCGTTGCCGTTGCGGCCGCCGGTCAGGACGACGGAGGCGGAGCCCCGGGCGGCCTGGGCGTCCACGATCTTCGTGATCAGCCGGGCCGCGGCCGCCTGGGCCATCAGCTCCTTGTCGCGGTGGACGACGACCTGCGGAGCGCTCACTTCTCCGCCTTTCCGTTGCCCTTTCCCTCGGCCTTTCCTCCCGGCTTCAGGTCCGAGGGCTTCGGAGCCTGAGGGGCCGCAGGGGCTGAAGGGGCTGAAGGAGCCGAAGGGGCCGCCGGTGGCTGGGCCGGGGCCTGCGGCGGGGCGGGAGTGTTCGTCGGGGACGGAGCCGAGCCCGGGTCGCGCGTCGGCAGCGGCGGCCGGGGCGGGGCCGGGGGCACGGGCGCCTCGGCGGTCGCGGTGGCGGTGCCGCCACCGCTTGCCGCCGCGGTGCCGCCGCCGTTCAGCTTGTTCACGCCGAACTTCACCGAGATCGCGTACATCTCGTCCGGGTCGAGGCGCCGCAGCTCCTCGGCGATCAGCTCCGACATCTCCCGCCGCTGGAGCGCGACGTGCCGGTCCGGCTGGCCCGGCATCGCCAGCTCGGCCAGCGCACCGTCGGCCCGGTCCAGGCAGATCACGCCGTCGGCCGTCTCCAGCCGCACCGCGGTCAGCCCCGGGCCCTCGGAGATCTGCCGGTCGACCGGGACCCGCAGCCGCTCGGCGAGCCACAGCGCGAGCAGCTCGCTGCTCGGGTTGTACGCCTCGCCCTCCACGACCGCGGAGGTGATCTTCGAGTGCTTCTGGTCCAGCGCGGCCGCCAGCACACTGCGCCACGGGGTGATCCGGGTCCACGCCAGGTCGGTGTCGCCCGGCGTGTACGTCTCGGCCCGCAGGCCCAGCGTGGCGACCGGGTCCTCGGTGGCCTGGGCGTCGGTGATGCGGCGCTGGGCCAGCTGCCCCAGCAGGTCCTTGGCGGGGTGCTCCGGGGCGTCCTCGGGCCACCACACCACGACCGGGGCGTCCGGCAGCAGCAGCGGCAGGACCACCGAGTAGGCGTGGTTGGCGAGTTCGCCGTGGAGCCGCAGCAGGACCGTCTCACCGGTGCCGGTCTCGCCGCCGACCCGGACCTCGGCGTCCATCCGGGCCATCTTGCGGTCGCGCGGCGAGCGGCCCGGCCGCTTGATGACGACCAAGATGCGCGAGGGGTGTTCCTTGGAGGCCTCACTCGCGGCCTTCAGCGCGTCGTAGTGGTTGCCCTCGTCGGTGACGATGACGAGGGTGAGCACCATGCCCACGGCCGGGGTACCGGTGGCCCGGCGCGCCTGGACCAGAGCGGAGTTGATCCGGCTGGACGTGGTGTCCGTGAGATCGATGTTCATGGCCGCCGCCAGCTCCGTCCGTCTCGTGCGAGCATCTCGTCCGCGGCCTTCGGCCCCCAGGTACCGGCCGTGTACTGCTCGGGCTTCCCGTGCTTGTCCCAGTACTCCTCTACGGGATCGAGGATCCGCCAGGACTCCTCCACCTCCTGGTGGCGCGGGAAGAGGTTCGCGTCGCCCAGCAGGACGTCGAGCAGCAGCCGCTCGTACGCCTCGGGGCTGGACTCGGTGAAGGACTCGCCGTACTGGAAGTCCATCGTCACATCGCGGATCTCCATGGAGGTGCCGGGCACCTTGGAGCCGAACCGGATGGTGACGCCCTCGTCCGGCTGCACCCGGATGACCAGGGCGTTCTGCCCCAGCTCCTGGGTGTCGGTGGCATCGAAGGGGGAGTGCGGGGCGCGCTGGAAGACCACGGCGATCTCGGTGACCCGGCGCCCCAGCCGCTTGCCGGTGCGCAGGTAGAAGGGGACGCCCGCCCAGCGGCGGTTGTCGATCTCCAGCCTGACCGCGGCGTAGGTGTCGGTCTTCGACTGCGGGTCGATGCCGTCCTCTTCGAGGTAGCCGCGCACCTCCTCGCCGCCCTGCCAGCCGTGGGCGTACTGGCCGCGCACGGTGTGCTTGCCCAGTTCGCGCGGCAGCTTGACCGCGGTGAGCACCTTCAGCTTCTCGGTGACCAGCGCCTTGGCGTCGAAGGAGGCGGGCTCCTCCATGGCGGTCAGGGCGAGCAGCTGGAGCAGGTGGTTCTGGATGACGTCCCGGGCGGCGCCGATGCCGTCGTAGTAGCCCGCGCGGCCGCCGATGCCGATGTCCTCGGCCATGGTGATCTGCACGTGGTCGACGTAACTACGGTTCCACAGCGGCTCGAACATGGTGTTGGCGAAGCGCAGCGCCAGGATGTTCTGGACCGTCTCCTTGCCCAGGTAGTGGTCGATCCGGAAGACATCGCTGGGGCGGAAGACCTCGTGGACGACCTGGTTCAGCTCCTGGGCGCTCGCCAGGTCGTGGCCGAAGGGCTTCTCGATGACGGCACGCCGCCAGGAGTGGTTCTGCCCGTCGGACAGCCCGTGCTTCTTGAGCTGCTGCACCACGTTGGGGAAGAACTTGGGCGGCACGGAGAGGTAGAAGGCGAAGTTGCCGCCGGTGCCGCGGGCCTTGTCCAGCTCCTCTATGGTCGCCTTCAGCTTCTCGAACGCCTCGTCGTCGGAGAACTCCCCGGGGACGAAGCGGAATCCCTCGGCGAGTTGCTGCCAGACCTCTTCGCGGAACGGGGTCCGCGCGTGTTCCTTCACGGCATCGTGGACGACCTGGGCGAAGTCCTCGTTCTCCCAGTCGCGCCGGGCGAAGCCGACGAGCGAGAAGCCCGGCGGCAGCAGGCCGCGGTTGGCCAGGTCGTAGACGGCGGGCATCAGCTTCTTGCGGGACAAGTCACCGGTGACCCCGAAGATGACCAGGCCGGACGGCCCCGCGATCCGCGGGAGCCGCCGGTCCTTCGGGTCACGCAGCGGATTGCTGCTGATGGTCAAGGTGTTCACGCCTCCGACGGTGCGAGGCGGTTCAGCTCCGCCTCGGTGGACTTCAGCAGGTCGTTCCAGGACGTCGCGAACTTCTCGACGCCCTCGTCCTCCAGAAGCTTGACGACCTCGTCGTACGAGACGCCGATCGAGGCCAGCGCGTCGATGTCGGCCTGGGCCTGCTCGTAGCCGCCGGCCACCGTGTTGCCCTTGATCTCGCCGTGGTCGGCGACCGCGTCGAGGGTGGCTTCCGGCATCGTGTTGACGGTGCCCGGGGCGACCAGCTCGTCCACGTACTGGGTGTCCTTGTAGGCCGGGTCCTTGACGCCGGTCGAGGCCCACAGCGGACGCTGCTTGTTGGCGTTGGCCCGGTCCAGGACGGCCCAGCGGTCGGAGCCGAAGACCTCCTCGTACGCCTGGAAGGCGAGCCGGGCGTTGGCGATGGCGGCCTTGCCGCGCAGCGCCTTGGCCTCGTCGGTGCCGAGCTTGTCGATGCGCTTGTCGATCTCGGTGTCCACGCGGGACACGAAGAAGGACGCCACCGAGTGGATCTTGGAGATGTCGAGGCCGGCCGCCTTCGCCTTCTCCAGACCGGCCAGGTAGGCGTCCATGACCGCGCGGTAGCGCTCCAGGGAGAAGATCAGCGTGACGTTGACGCTGATGCCCAGGCCGATCACCTCGGTGATCGCCGGGAGTCCCGCCTGGGTGGCCGGGATCTTGATGAAGGTGTTGGGGCGGTCCACCAGCCAGGCCAGCTGCTTGGCCTCGGCGATGGTGGCGGCCGTGTTGTGGGCCAGCCGCGGGTCGACCTCGATGGAGACCCGGCCGTCCTGGCCGCCGGTCGCGTCGTGGACCGGGCGCAGGATGTCGGCGGCGTCCCGGACGTCCGCTGTGGTGATCATCCGGACGGCTTCCTCGACGGTGACCTTGCGGGCCGCGAGATCGGTGAGCTGCTGCTCGTAACCGTCGCCGCCGGAGATCGCCTTCTGGAAGATCGACGGGTTGGTGGTGACGCCGACGACGTGCTGCTGGTCGATCAGTTCGGCGAGATTGCCGGAGGTGATCCGCTTCCGGGAGAGGTCGTCGAGCCAGATCGCGACGCCTTCGTCGGCCAGCCGCTTGAGTGCGTCTGTCATGGGGTGTGTCTCCTGTTGCTCGTCGCTGTTCAAGTCGGATGCGGGCGTCACCGCCCGGCGGCGTCCAGGGACTCGCGGGCGGCGGTGACCACGGCGTCGGCCGTCAGGCCGAATTCCCGGTAGAGCACCTTGTAATCGGCGGAGGCGCCGAAGTGCTCCAGCGAGACGATGCGGCCCGCCTCGCCGACGTAGCGGTACCAGGTCAGACCGATACCGGCCTCGACGGCCACGCGCGCCTTCACGGACGGCGGCAGCACGCTGTCGCGGTACCCCTTGTCCTGCTCTTCGAACCACTCGATCGAGGGCATCGAGACGACGCGGGTCGGCACACCGGCGGCCTGGAGCTGCTCACGCGCCTCGACGGCGAGCTGGACCTCGGAGCCGGTGCCGATCAGGATCACCTGCGGCTGGCCGCCCTCGGCCTCGAACAGGACGTAACCCCCCTTGGCGGCGTTCTCGTCGGCCTCGTACGTCGGCACGTTCTGCCGGGTGAGCGCGAGGCCGTGCGGGGCCGGGTTGTCGCCGTGGCGGCGGGTGATCTCGCGCCAGGCGATGGCGGTCTCGTTGGCGTCGGCCGGGCGGACGATGTTCAGGCCCGGGATGGCGCGCAGCGCGGACAGGTGCTCGACCGGCTGGTGGGTGGGGCCGTCCTCGCCGAGGCCGATGGAGTCGTGCGTCCACACGTAGGTGACCGGCAGCTTCATCAGCGCGGCCAGCCGCACGGCCGGGCGCATGTAGTCGGAGAAGACGAGGAACGTACCGCCGTAGACACGGGTGTTGCCGTGCAGCGCGATGCCGTTCATGGTCGAGCCCATGGCGTGCTCGCGGATGCCGAAGTGGATCGTCCGCCCGTAGGGGTCGGCCTCCGGCAGCGGGTTGCCCTTGGGGAGGAAGGACGAGGACGCGTCGATGGTGGTGTTGTTGGAGCCCGCGAGGTCGGCCGAGCCGCCCCACAGCTCCGGGAGCACCCCGCCGAGTGCCTTCAGCACCTGGCCGGACGCCTTGCGGGTGGCGACGTCCTTGCCCGCCTCGAAGACCGGCAGCGCGCTCTCCCAGCCCTCCGGCAGCTCACCGGCGGTGATGCGGTCGAACTCGGCGGCGCGCTCGGGGTTGTTGTTGCGCCACTCCTGGAGCTTCTTGTCCCAGGCGGCGTGCGCCTCGCGGCCGCGGTCGACCAGCCCGCGGGCGTGGTTGATGACCTCGGTGTCGACCTGGAAGTGCTGCTCGGGGTCGAAGCCCAGGACCCGCTTGGTGGCGGCGACCTCGTCGGCGCCGAGCGCGGAGCCGTGGGACGCCTCGGTGTTCTGCGCGTTCGGCGCGGGCCAGGCGATGATCGTGCGGGCGGCGATGATCGAGGGGCGCCCGGTCTCGTCCCGCGCCGCCTTGAGCGCCGCGTACAGCTGCTCGATGTCGAAGTCGCCGCTGGCCGCCTGCTCGATGCGCTGGACGTGCCAGCCGTACGCCTCGTACCGCTTCAGTACGTCCTCGGACAGCGCGGTGGCGGTGTCACCCTCGATGGAGATGTGGTTGTCGTCGTACAGCGCGACGATGTTGCCCAGCTTCTGGTGTCCGGCCAGCGAGGACGCCTCGGCGGAGATGCCCTCCTCCAGGTCGCCGTCGGAGACGATCGCCCAGATGGTGTGGTCGAACGGGGAGGCGCCCTCGGGCGCCTCCGGGTCGAAGAGACCGCGCTCGTAGCGGGCGGCCATCGCCATGCCCACCGCGTTCGCGATGCCCTGGCCGAGCGGCCCGGTCGTGGTCTCCACACCGGTGGTGTGGCCGTACTCCGGGTGGCCCGGGGTGAGGCTGCCCCAGGTGCGGAAGGACTTCAGGTCCTCCAGCTCCAGGCCGAAGCCCGCCAGGTAGAGCTGCACGTAGAGAGTCAGGCTGGTGTGCCCCGGGGACAGGACGAAACGATCACGGCCCGCCCAGTCCGCGTCGGAGGGGTCGTGCCGCATGAGCTTCTGGAAGAGAAGGTACGCGGCGGGCGCGAGACTCATGGCCGTGCCAGGGTGGCCGTTACCGACCTTCTGTACGGAGTCCATGGCCAGGACCCGGGCGGTGTCCACGGCCCGCTGGTCCAGATCGGTCCATTCAAGGTCTGTGGTAGTCGGCTTGCTGCTCACCCTGAGTCAGGGCTCCTCTCCACAATGTCGCTGTCCGGTGACCGTGTGCACACCGGCGAGGTCGAGCCTACCCCTGTAAGAACGGTCATCTTTTCGAGTTCCACTCAACGTCCTACGAAACGAATCTCAAGGTCGCGGCATTCCCTCCGAGTTCTCTCCGAGGGCCATGGAATACGGCGTTCCGGAACGTGTACGGGGCGTCCGCGCAGGTCTTCGAGGGGCATCAACACGACCCGACCCCGGCGGCAGGCGGCGTATCCGCTACGTCTAGAGTGGCGTGGTACGCGCAAGTCTTTACCGGGGTTTCATCTCCGGTGCTTGCTGGTTCTTGCTTCCACCAGGGGTGTGCGTGACGGCCGTCGAATCCCGTCCTGCGGGGGTGCTCGAAACGAGCGAATCGAGCCTCGGGCAGCGGCTTCCGGGCCGCCGGCCGCTCGGGGCCCGGGTCAAGGCGTTCGTGACGCTGACCAAGCCGCGCGTCATCGAACTGCTGCTGATGACCACGGTGCCGGTCATGTTCCTGGCCGCCCAGGGCGTCCCGGACCTGTGGCTGGTCCTCGCGACCTGCGTCGGCGGCTATCTGTCCGCCGGTGGCGCCGCCGCGTTCAATATGTACTACGACCGCGACATCGACGCGATGATGGACCGCACGTCGCAGCGTCCCGTGGTCACCGGCATGGTCTCGCCGCGCGAGTGCCTGGTCTTCGCGTTCTCGCTCGCCGTCGTGTCCACGGCCTGGTTCTGGGTTCTGGTCAACCCGCTGTCCTCGATGCTGGCACTCGGTGCGCTGGTCTTCTACGTCGTCGTCTACACGATGTGGCTCAAGCGGCGTACCTCGCAGAACATCGTCTGGGGCGGCATCGCGGGCTGTATGCCGGTGCTCATCGGATGGTCGTCGGTCACCAATGAGGTCTCCTGGGCCGCGGTGATCCTCTTCCTGGTCATCTTCTTCTGGACGCCGCCGCACTACTGGCCGCTGTCGATGAAGGTCAAGGAGGACTACGAGCGGGCGAGCGTGCCGATGCTGCCCGTCATCGCGGGCAACAAGGCGGTCGCCCGGCAGATCGTCCTCTACAGCTGGGCCATGGTCGGCGTCTCGCTGCTGCTGTGGCCGCTCGGCTACACCGGCTGGTTCTACCCGGTCGTGGCGACCGTGCTGGGCGCGTTCTGGCTCAAGGAGGCGCACGGGCTCCAGGCGCGCGCCCGGGCCGAGATCACCGGCGCGAAGCTCAAGGAGATGCGGCTGTTCCACTGGTCCATCACCTATGTCTCGCTGCTGTTCGTCGCCGTCGCGGTGGACCCCTTCCTGCGCTGACCCTTCCTGCGGTGCTCCCCTTCCAGCCGTGATTACTGGCGGGTAGCATCGGTGGTATGGCAGATACCACGCAGGCGTCCCCCAAGGACGAGAAGCGGGCCCAGCGACTCGCCCACCAGATCACGGCCTTCGCCAAGAGCCACGGCGGCAGCGCCGAGGGGCAGCTCGCCCACATCGGGCGCGGCACCGTCCGGATCGCCCTGGTGGGCGCCAACGGGGAGTGGGGCACCCTCGTCGCCCCCTCCCAGGAGACGGCCCGCCGCGCCGTGGAGATCGCCGGGCTCGCGCTGAGCGACGACTTCGACGGCGAGCTCGCCGCGAAGGTCCGTACGGGCCCGTACGAATGGAAGCGGATGGCCGGTATCCAACTGGGCGGCCCCCGCAACCCCTGAACCGCCGGAGACTCTCCCGCCGGACCGGCACAATGGGGCCGCGCCCGCACAGGGGGTATCCGCCGGACCTCGACCGGCGACACCTCGTGCGGCATCCGGGCGTTAAGCCCTGCGATGCCGGAGGGCGAGGAGGCGGCGGCGATGGACGAGGCGACGGGTTCCCCGGACACCCTGGGGCCTTGCGAACACGCCCCGGGGCCCGTCGCCGGCCCGGTGCCCCGGGACGGACCGGGCGTGGAGCTGCCGCCGCTGGTCGATCAGCACGGCCACGGCATCGTCCACGGCGAACTGGGCCTCGGCTCGTTCGAGACGCATCTGGCCACCGCCGCGGGATCGGGCCCGGCCCCGGCGGGGACCACGTACTTCGACAGCTGGACCGGGCTCGCCGTACGCCGCTGGTGCCCGCCGCTGCTGGGCATGGAGCCGCACTGCACGCCCGTGCGCTATCTCGCCCGCCGCCGCGAGCTGGGCGCCTACCGCGCCGCCCGGCTGCTGCTGCGCGGCGCGGGCATCGGCACCTTTCTGCTGGAGTCGGGCGCCCCGAGCGACCTCACCTCGCCCGCCGAACTGGCGGTGGCCGCCGAGGGCCGGGTCCACGAGGTCGTACGGCTCGAACCGCTGGCCGAACAGGTCGCGGACACCTCGGGGACGGTCGACGCGTTCATGGGCAACACCGCCGAGGCCCTGTACGCCGCCGCCCAGCACGCCACCGCCTTCGCGCTGGGCATCACCTTCTGCGACGAGGCCCCGCCCGACCCGCGCGAGGTACGGCGCGCGGCGGCCCGGCGGCTCTCCGCGCGCCCGGTCCGCAACCGCGCGCCCCACCCCGTACTCGCCCAGCACCTGCTGTGGAGCGCCGTGGCGACCGGGCTGCCGGTGCAGCTGCACTGCGCCGATCCGCGGCCGCTCCTCGGCTTCCTGCGCGCCACCGCCGGATTCGGCACCGACCTGGTGCTGCTGCCCGACCGGCCGCACCACCGCCGCGCGGCCCAGCTCGCCGCCGTCTTCCCGCACGTCTACGCGGACGCCGGGCCGCGGCCCGCGGAGACGCTGGGCGAGGCGCCGTTCGGCAAGCTGCTGTTCTCCACCGGTGCCCGAGCGCTGCCCGAGCTGTATGTGACCGCCGCCCGGCTGTTCGGCCAGGCCATGGACCGGCTGGCGGCCGAGTGGGTCGCCGACGGCATCTGTACGAGGGCGGAGGCCCGGCGGATCGCCGGGCTGGTCGGGGCCGGGACGGCGCGCCGGGTCTACCGGCTGGACGCGGCGGGCTCGGGCGCCGGGGCGGGGTCCGCCGGGGTCTCCGGCTGAAGCGGTTCGCGGTCGCCCGTGGGGCCGGGCTCCGGAACGGCGGCGAGCGCGGGGCGCTCGCGCTGCGCGAAGAACACCCGCAGGACCGCGATCCACACCAGGCAGGACCCGAACATGTGGACGCCGACGACCACCTCGGGCAGGCCCGTGAAGTACTGCACGTACCCGATCACGCCCTGGAGGAGCAGCACGCCCAGCAATTCGAGCACCGTACGGCGCACGGCCGCCGGGGCCTGCACGGCGCGCAGCACGAACCACAGGGCGACGGTGAGGCCCAGCACGATGTAGACGAAGTCCACGTGCAGCTGGGTGATTTCCTGCCAGTCCAGCGGGATCCGGTGCACCTCGCGGGCGTCACCGGCGTGCGGGCCGGAGCCGGTGACCACGGTGCCGAGCAGGATCAGCGTCAGGGTCGCGCCGACCAGCAGCCAGGTCAGCTGGCGCACCGGCCGGGCCACCAGGTCGTGCGGCGCGCCGTCGCCCTCGCGGGAGCGCTGCCAGACCAGCATCGCGATCGTGAGGAGCGCGGTGGCCAGCAGGAAGTGCGAGCTGACGATGTACGGGTTCAGGCCGGTGAGGACGATGATGCCGCCGATGACGGCGTTGCTCATGATCAGCCAGAACTGGACCCAGCCCAGCCGGGTCAGGGAGCGGCGCACCGGCTGGTGGGCCCGGGCGGCGATGATCAGCAGGCCGACGAACGCGCACAGCACGTACGTCAGCATGCGGTTGCCGAACTCGATGGCGCCGTGGATGCCCATGTCGGCGGTGGGCGTCAGGCTCCCGGAGGTGCACCTCGGCCAGGTGTCACAGCCCAGCCCGGACTCGGTCAGCCGCACCGCGCCCCCGGTGACGACGATGACCACGGCCATCACCACGGTGGCGAGCGCGGCGCGCTCCACGAAGCGCGCGGAGGGCTGCCAGCGCCGGGCGATCAGCTCGAACGGATTCAGCGAATTCGGCACGGAGCCATCGTAGGACGGAGCTTGTGCAGCTTTTCACGAGGGTCCCGGTTACCGGGGGACACGAGGTTCACGTACCCCGGAAGCCCCTCACTCCCAGCGGAAGAACCGTGCCGCCGCCCCGAGCCCCAGCACCGCCCACACGGCCAGGATCCCCAGGTCCCGCCAGGGCATCCCGGCGCCGTCCTGGAGGACGTCCCGCAGCCCGCCGGAGAGCGCCGAGATCGGCAGCAGCTCCAGGACGCCCCGTACGGCGCCCGGGAACTTGTCCAGCGAGACGATCACCCCGCCGCCCACGAGCAGCAGCAGGAAGACCAGGTTGGCGGCGGCAAGCGTCGCCTCGGCCTTCAGGGTGCCCGCCATCAGCAGCCCGAGCCCGGAGAACGCGGCGGTGCCGAGGATCAGCAGCAGCACCACGGCGAGCGGGTCGCCCTGCGGCGACCAGTCCAGCGCGAAGGCGATCGCGGTCAGCAGCACGATCTGGAGGATCTCGGTGACCAGCACCGCGCACGTCTTGGCGGCCATCAGCGCCCAGCGGGGCAGCGGGGAGACGGCGAGCCGCTTGAGCACGCCGTACCGCCGCTCGAAGCCGGTCGCGATCGCCTGTCCGGTGAAGGCCGTGGACAGGACGGCGAGGGCGAGCACACCGGGCGCGAGGAAGTCGACGGCGTTCCCGGGGACGCCGGTTTCGACGATGTCGATACTGCTGAAGAGCACCAGGACGAGGGACGGGATGACGACGGTCAGCAGCAGCTGTTCGCCGTTGCGCAGCAGCATCCGGGTCTCCAGCGCGGCCTGCGCGCGGATCATCCGGAGCAGCGGTGCCGCCCCCGGCTCGGGGCTATAGGTGCCTGTGGCGGTCACGCGCGCAGCTCCTTACCGGTGAGCTCGAGGAAGACGTCCTCCAGGGTGTGCCGCTCGACCGAGATGCGGTCGGGCATGACGCCGTTCTGTGCGCACCAGGAGGTGACGGTGGCCAGCATCTGCGGGTTGACCTTGCCGGTGACCCGGTAGCCGCCGGGGGTCAGCTCGGCGGCCGTGCTGTCGACGGGCAGCGCCTTGAGCAGCGAGGCCAGGTCGAGCGCGGGGCGGCCGCTGAAGCGCAGGGTGTTCTCTGCGCCGCCGCGGCACAGCTCCTCGGGAGTGCCGTGGGCGATCACCTTGCCGCCGTCGATGATGGCGACGTGGTCGGCGAGCTGCTCGGCCTCGTCCATGTAGTGCGTGGTCAGCACGACGGTCACGCCGTCGCGGCGCAGATCGCGGACGAGGTCCCAGGTGGCGCGGCGGGCCTGCGGGTCGAGTCCGGCGGTGGGCTCGTCGAGGAAGACCAGTTCGGGGCGGCCGACGACGGCCATGGCGAGCGCGAGCCGCTGCTGCTGGCCGCCGGAGAGCCGCCGGTAGGTCGTCCGGCCGCAGGAGCCGAGGCCGAGCCGGTCGATGAGGTCGGGGACGTCCAGGGGATGGGCGTGGAGGGAGGCGGTGTGGCGCAGCATCTCTTCTGCACGCGCCCCGGAATAAACCCCTCCGGACTGGAGCATGACGCCCACCCGCGGCCGCAGCGCCGCCGCGTCGGCGACCGGGTCGAGGCCGAATATGCGGACCGTCCCGGCGTCGGGGCGGCGATATCCCTCGCAGGTCTCGACGGTGGTGGTCTTGCCGGCGCCGTTGGGACCGAGGACGGCGCTCACGGTGCCGCGGCCGACGGACAGGTCGAGCCCGTCGACGGCGGTTTTCGAGCCGTACCGTTTGACCAGGCCGACGACGTCGACCGCGGGCTCTTCTCGCATGCCCGGCAGTCTACGAACGGCGGATGGGGCCGTGGGCGGCAGGGCCGGAACGAACCGCTGGCCGGGGCCGGTACGAGACCCCTCCCGAACCCCTTCCGACGAGCCGGGCAGCGGCATCGTCGCAGGTCACACTTAGGTTCACCTAAGTGACGCACTCCACCGGAAGGTCCCTCCGCTCTCGCTTGTACCTTGCCGGGGAATTACGCAACAATGGCGTTGTGAAATACGCGAGCGAGGCTCCCGAGGGACGCGCGGCCGAGTCGGCCGCGCGGTCCGGCATGCCTGCCGTGACCGCTCCGGAGGAGCAGCACGGCACCCGGAACCGGGTCGCCCGCTCCATTCTCGACCACGGCCCGTCCACCGCCGCCGAGCTCGCCCTGCGGCTGGAGCTGACCCAGGCGGCCGTGCGGCGCCACCTCGACACCCTCGTCGCCGACGGCGTTGTCGAGCCCCGCGAGAAGAGGGTGTACGGGGCGCGGCGGCGCGGCCGCCCGGCCAAGGCGTTCGCCCTGACGGACTGCGGCCGTGACGCCTTCGACCAGGCCTATGACGATCTCGCCGTCGACGCCCTGCGCTGGATCGAGCAGAGCGCGGGCGGCGGCGAGAAGGGCAGGGCCGCCGTCGCGGCGTTCGCCCGCGCCAGGCTCGCCGCCCAGGCCGAGGGATACCGCGGCGCCGTCGAGGCGGCCGCCCCCGGGCGGCGTACCGAAGCCCTGGCGGGCGCACTGTCCGCGGACGGGTACGCTGCTACGGCGCGCAGCGCGCCGGTCGGCGAACAGCTCTGCCAGCACCACTGCCCGGTCGCCCACGCAGCCGAGCGATATCCGCAGCTGTGTGAGGCGGAGACCGAGGTCTTCTCCCAGCTGCTCGGGACCCATGTCCAGCGTCTGGCCACCATCGCCCATGGCGACGGGGTGTGCACGACGTTCATTCCGAAGACCGGACACGAGACCGGACACCAGGCCGGACGGACCGACACCGCGGTCGAGAAGACCGACCACCGCATCACCAAGACCACCACAGCATCTGCCAGCACGGCCGGGAGGAACCCCGAATGACTCTCCCCACGGAGACTGCTCACCCCGAGCTTGAGGGTCTGGGCAACTACGAGTACGGCTGGGCCGACTCCGACGTGGCCGGCGCCTCTGCCAAGCGCGGCCTCTCCGAGGAGGTCGTCCGCGACATCTCGGCGAAGAAGTCCGAGCCGGAGTGGATGCTCAAGCTCCGCCTCAAGGGCCTGAAGCTCTTCGACAAGAAGCCCATGCCCACCTGGGGCTCGGACCTGTCGGGCATCGACTTCGACAACATCAAGTACTTCGTCCGCTCCACCGAGCAGCAGGCCGCCTCCTGGGAGGACCTGCCCGAGGACATCAAGAACACGTACGACAAGCTGGGCATCCCGGAGGCCGAGAAGCAGCGCCTCGTCGCGGGTGTCGCGGCCCAGTACGAGTCCGAGGTCGTCTACCACCAGATCCGTGAGGACCTGGAGCAGCAGGGCGTCCTGTTCCTGGACACCGACACCGCGCTCAGGGAGCACCCGGAGCTCTTCAAGGAGTACTTCGGCACGGTGATCCCGGCGGGCGACAACAAGTTCGCCTCGCTGAACACGGCGGTGTGGTCCGGCGGCTCGTTCATCTACGTGCCCAAGGGCGTCCACGTGGACATCCCGCTCCAGGCGTACTTCCGGATCAACACCGAGAACATGGGCCAGTTCGAGCGGACGCTGATCATCGTCGACGAGGACGCCTACGTCCACTACGTCGAGGGCTGCACCGCGCCGATCTACAAGTCGGACTCGCTGCACTCCGCGGTCGTCGAGATCATCGTCAAGAAGGGCGGCCGCTGCCGCTACACGACCATTCAGAACTGGTCGAACAACGTGTACAACCTGGTCACCAAGCGCGCCGTTGCGTACGAGGGCGCGACCATGGAGTGGGTCGACGGAAACCTCGGCTCCAAGGTGACCATGAAGTACCCGGCCGTCTACCTGATGGGCGAGCATGCCAAGGGCGAGACGCTGTCCATCGCCTTCGCGGGCGAGGGCCAGCACCAGGACGCCGGTGCCAAGATGGTGCACATGGCGCCCCGCACCTCCTCGAACATCGTCTCCAAGTCGGTGGCCCGGGGCGGTGGCCGCACCTCCTACCGCGGTCTCATCGAGATCGGCGAGGGCGCGGAGGGCTCCAAGTCCAACGTGCTGTGCGACGCCCTGCTGGTCGACACCGTCTCGCGCTCGGACACCTACCCGTACGTGGACGTCCGCGAGGACGACGTGTCCATGGGGCACGAGGCGACCGTCTCGAAGGTCAGCGATGACCAGCTCTTCTACCTCATGAGCCGCGGTCTGTCCGAGGACGAGGCCATGGCGATGATCGTGCGCGGCTTCGTCGAGCCGATCGCGCGCGAGCTGCCCATGGAGTACGCGCTGGAGCTCAACCGGCTGATCGAGCTGCAGATGGAGGGCGCGGTCGGCTGACGCCGCCGCCCCTCCCGCCCCGCCATCGGGGCACCCCCGTGTAAGCCCCAGAAGGCAGAAAGCGAGCAGTACGACAGCCATGGCTGAAACCATTCCGGCCGGATCCACCACGGACGGCGTCATCCAGGTGGGGCAGCAGCCCATCGACGCGCGGGTGTCCGCCCCCGCGTCGTACGACGTGGCCGACTTCCCCGTGCCCAACGGGCGCGAGGAGGACTGGCGGTTCACGCCGCTGGAGCGGCTGCGCGGCCTCCACGACGGCACCGCCGTCGCCGACGGCGGCGTCAAGGTCGAGGTGTCCGCCCCCGAGGGCGTCACCGTCGAGACCGTGGGCCGTGACGACGCCCGCCTGGGCAAGGCCGGCAAGCCGGTGGACCGGGTGGCGGCCCAGGCGTACAGCTCCTTCGAGAAGGCCTCGGTCGTCTCCGTGCCCAAGGAGAAGGTGCTCGACGAGCCGGTGCGGATCGCCGTGCACGGCGAGGGCGGCACCGCCTTCGGCCACCAGGTGATCGAGGTCGGCGCCTTCGCCGAGGCCGTCGTCGTCATCGACCACACCGGTGACGCCACGCTCGCCGCCAACGTCGAGTACCTCATCGGCGACGGCGCCAAGCTCACCGTCGTCTCGGTCCAGGACTGGGACGACTCGGCCGTCCACGCCGGGCAGCACACCGCGCTGGTCGGCCGGG
Source organism: Streptomyces sp. BRA346 (assembly GCF_052851135.1). Taxonomy (NCBI): domain Bacteria; kingdom Bacillati; phylum Actinomycetota; class Actinomycetes; order Kitasatosporales; family Streptomycetaceae; genus Streptomyces; species Streptomyces sp. BRA346. The sequence continues at coordinate 357,376 of NZ_JAIWIH010000006.1, forward strand.
ACGCCACCTTCAAGTCCGTGGTCGTCACCTTCGGCGGCGACCTGGTCCGGCTGCACCCGCGCGTCGTCTACGGCGCCCCGGGCGGTGAGGCCGAGCTGTACGGCCTGTACTTCACCGACAACGGCCAGCACCAGGAGCACCGGCTCTTCATCGACCACGACACCCCGCACTGCCGCAGCAACGTGGCCTACAAGGGCGCGCTCCAGGGCAAGGACGCGCACGCGGTCTGGATCGGCGATGTGCTGATCCGCGCCGCGGCCGAGGGCACGGACACCTACGAGCTGAACCGGAACCTGGTCCTCACCGACGGCGCCCGCGTCGACTCGGTGCCGAACCTGGAGATCGAGACCGGCGAGATCGTCGGTGCCGGTCACGCCAGCGCGACCGGCCGCTTCGAGGACGAGCAGCTGTTCTACCTGATGGCCCGCGGCATCCCGGCCGAGGAGGCCCGTCGCCTGGTCGTCCGCGGCTTCTTCGCCGAGCTGGTCCAGCAGATCGGGCTGCCCGAGCTGGAGGAGCGCCTGATCGCCAAGATCGAGGCCGAGTTGGAGGCGTCCGTAGGATGACCGAAAACTTCGTACGCGTCTGTGCGCTGACCGAGCTCGAAGAAGACGCCCCCAAGCGCGTCGAACTCGACGGCGTGCCGGTCGCGCTGGTGCGCACCGAGGGCGAGGTGTTCGCCGTCAACGACATCTGCTCGCACGCGAACGTCTCGCTGTCCGAGGGCGAGGTGGAGGACTGCCAGATCGAGTGCTGGCTGCACGGCTCCAGCTTCGACCTGCGCACCGGCAAGCCGTCCGGCCTTCCCGCGACGCGCCCCGTCCCCGTATACCCCGTAAAGATCGAAGGGGACGACGTGCTCGTCTCCGTCACCCAGGAGTCCTGAGGCACCCATGGCAACGCTTGAGATTCACGACCTGCACGTCTCCGTCGAGGCCGAGGGCGGCCCCCGCGAGATTCTGCGCGGCGTCGACCTGACCGTGAAGCAGGGCGAGACGCACGCCATCATGGGCCCGAACGGCTCCGGCAAGTCCACCCTGGCGTACTCGCTCGCCGGTCACCCGAAGTACAAGATCACCGGCGGCACCGTCACCCTCGACGGCGAGGACGTACTGGAGATGTCCGTCGACGAGCGGGCCCGCGCCGGTGTCTTCCTCGCCATGCAGTACCCGGTCGAGGTGCCCGGCGTCTCCGTCTCCAACTTCCTGCGCACCTCCGCGACCGCGATCCGCGGCGAGGCGCCGAAGCTGCGCACCTGGGTGAAGGAGGTCAAGGAGGCCATGCAGCGGCTCTCCATCGACCCGTCCTTCGCCGAGCGGAACGTCAACGAGGGCTTCTCCGGCGGCGAGAAGAAGCGCCACGAGATCCTCCAGCTGGAGCTGCTGAAGCCGGCCATCGCGATCCTCGACGAGACCGACTCCGGTCTCGACGTCGACGCCCTGCGCGTCGTCTCCGAGGGCGTCAACCGCGTCCGCGAGTCCGGCCAGGTCGGCACCCTGCTGATCACCCACTACACGCGCATCCTGCGCTACATCAAGCCCGACCACGTCCACGTGTTCGCCGCGGGCCGGATCGCCGAGTCCGGCGGCCCGGAGCTGGCCGACAAGCTGGAGGAAGAGGGCTACGAGGAGTACGTGAAGGGAGGCGTCTCCGAGTGACACAGCTGCCGGGCCTCCTCGACACCGAGGCGATCCGCAAGGACTTCCCGATCCTGGACCGCGCGGTCCACGACGGCCAGAAGCTCGTCTACCTGGACAACGCGGCGACCTCGCAGAAGCCGCGTCAGGTCCTGGACGCGCTGAACAGCTATTACGAGCGCTCGAACGCCAATGTGCACCGTGGCGTCCACGTGCTCGCGGAGGAGGCCACGGCGCTGTACGAGGGCGCCCGCGACAAGGTCGCCACCTTCATCAACGCTCCCAGCCGCGACGAGGTGATCTTCACCAAGAACGCGTCGGAGTCGTTGAACCTGGTCGCCAACATGCTCGGCTGGGCCGATGAGCCCTACCGGGTGGACCAGGACACCGAGATCGTCATCACGGAGATGGAGCACCACTCCAACATCGTTCCGTGGCAGCTGCTCTCGCAGCGCACCGGCGCGAAGCTGAAGTGGTTCGGCCTCACCGAGGACGGCCGTCTCGACCTGTCCGAGATCGAGCAGGTCATCACGGAGAAGACCAAGGTCGTCTCCTTCGTGCTGGTCTCCAACATCCTGGGCACGGTCAACCCGGTCGAGGCGATCGTCCGCCGCGCGCAGGACGTCGGCGCCCTCGTCGTCATCGACGCCTCCCAGGCCGCGCCGCACATGCTGCTGGACGTCCAGGCGCTCCAGGCCGACTTCGTGGCCTTCACCGGCCACAAGATGTGCGGCCCGACCGGCATCGGTGTGCTGTGGGGCCGCCAGGAGCTGCTGGAGGATCTGCCTCCGTTCCTCGGCGGCGGCGAGATGATCGAGACCGTCTCGATGAACTCCTCCACCTACGCCCCCGCGCCGCACAAGTTCGAGGCCGGTACGCCCCCGATCGCCCAGGCCGTCGGCCTCGGCGCGGCCGTGGAGTACCTGACCTCGATCGGCATGGACAACATCAACCGCCATGAGCACGCCCTGACCCACTATGCGGTCGGCAGGCTCCTGGAGGTGCCCGACCTGCGCATCATCGGCCCCACCACGGCCGAGGAGCGCGGCGCGACGATCTCCTTCACGCTCGGCGACATCCACCCGCACGACGTGGGCCAGGTCCTCGACGAGCAGGGCATCGCCGTCCGGGTCGGCCACCACTGTGCCCGTCCGGTGTGCCTGCGGTACGGAATTCCTGCGACCACGCGAGCGTCGTTCTATCTGTACTCCACGCCGGCCGAGGTGGATGCCTTGGTCGACGGGTTGGAGCACGTACGGAACTTCTTCGGCTAGGGGATGCCACGTGAAGCTGGATTCGATGTACCAGGACGTCATCCTGGACCACTACAAGCACCCCCACGGGCGGGGGCTCAGGGACGGCGACGCCGAGGTACACCACGTCAATCCGACCTGCGGTGACGAGATCACCCTCCGGGTACGGCTTGACGGCGAGACGATCGAGGACGTGAGCTACGAGGGCCAGGGCTGTTCCATCAGCCAGGCCAGCGCGTCCGTGCTCAACGACCTGCTGGTGGGCAAGGAGCTGAGCGAGGCTCGCAGGATCCAGACGACGTTTCTGGAGCTGATGCAGTCCAAGGGTCAGCTGGAGCCGGACGACGCGATGGAAGAGGTGCTGGAGGACGCGGTCGCGTTCGCCGGTGTCTCCAAGTACCCGGCCCGGGTCAAGTGCGCGCTGCTGAGCTGGATGGCATGGAAGGACGCCACCGCTCAGGCCCTGGGCGACGGCGCTGAAGGGAAGACCGCATGACTGAGAACGTGGAAACGACCACCAAGCCCGCGAGCGAGGAAGAGGTCCGCGAGGCCCTCTACGACGTGGTCGACCCCGAGTTGGGCATCGACGTGGTCAACCTCGGCCTCGTCTACGGCATTCACGTCGACGAGAGCAACATCGCCACCATCGACATGACGCTCACCTCCGCGGCCTGTCCGCTGACCGACGTCATCGAGGACCAGGCGAAGTCCGCGGCCGACGGCATCGTCAACGAGCTGCGGATCAACTGGGTCTGGATGCCGCCGTGGGGTCCCGACAAGATCACCGACGACGGCCGTGAGCAGCTGAGGGCGCTCGGCTTCAACGTCTGACCGAGGTCTCTTGCGAAGCGGCCCCCGCGCACGACGCGCGGGGGCCGCTTCGTGCGTTCCGGGCCCGCTTATGTGTACGACCGTACGCATCGTTGTGTACACTCGTACGCATGGGATACCTGACCCTCTCCGGTGCGATCCTCGCCGAGGTCCTGGCCACCACCTCGATGAAGTACAGCGACGGCTTCAGCAAGCTCTGGCCCTCGCTGGGGACCGCCCTGGGCTACGGGATCGCCTTCGTGCTGCTCGCCCAGACGCTCAAGACGGTCTCCGTCGGCACCGCGTACGCCATATGGGCCGGGGCAGGGACCGCCGTCATCGCCGCGATCGGGATGGTGTTCCTCGGCGAGGCGGTGACCGCCGCGCGGGTAGCCGGGGTGCTGCTGGTGATCGCCGGAGTCGTCGTGCTGAACCTCGGCGGGGCCCACTGATGGGGCGCCGCTACGACCCCGAGCGGCGCCAGCGCATCATCGACGCCGCGATCGCGGTGGTGGGGGAGCGGGGTATCGCCGCGCTCAGCCACCGGGCCGTGGCCGCCGAAGCGGACGTTCCCCTCGGCTCGACCACGTACCATTTCGCCACCCTGGATGATCTGCTCGTCGCCGCGCTCGACCAGGTCAATGCCGCATGTCTGGCCGATATGGAGCGCTGGGAGCGCGACGCGCCGCCCGGGACGCCGCTCGCGGACCAGCTGGCGGGCCTGATGGAGGAGCAGCTGACGGGCGACCGCAAGCGAGTGGAGCTGGAGTACGAGCTGTACCTCGCCGCCCTGCGCCGCGCCTCGGTGCGGCCGATCGCCGCCGCGTTCCTCGACCGGATGACCGAACTGCTGGAACGGCGCACCGGCGATGTGGACGTCGCGCGCGCCGTGAACGCCCTGTTCGACGGGATGCTGTTGCAGATCCTGCTGACCGGGCGGGAATTCGACCGGGAGGAGGCGCGGGCGGCGTTCGCCCGCGTGACCGGCTGAAGGCGCTGAAGGTGCCATGTCCCTGTCTGCTCCCTGGGACCGGTTAGCCTCCGGGGCCCGCCTCCGGTTAGCGTGCTGACCATGACCGATGCAGCCACCACCACCCGCACCACCGGCGCCGTCGCCGCCGGGCTCGCCACCCTCACCGAGGACGGCACCGTTCTGGACACCTGGTTCCCGGCCCCCGAGCTGGCCGACGCGCCCGGCCCGGCCGGGACCGAGCGGCTCGACGCCGAGCGCACCGCCCAGCTCCTGGGCGAGACCGCCCTCAAGGCGCTCGGCCCGGACCCGCGCCGCGGCGTCGAGGTCGTCGCCGTCCGCACGGTCATCGCCTCGATCGACGACAAGCCGCTCGATGCGCATGACGTGTACCTGCGGCTGCACCTGCTCAGCCACCGGCTGGTCAAGCCGCACGGGCTGAGCCTGGACGGCCAGTTCGGCCTGCTCGCCAACGTCGCCTGGACCTCGCTCGGCCCCGTCGCCGCCGACCAGGTCGAGCGCGCCCGGCTCGCCGCCCGCGCCGAGGGGCTGCACCTGTCGGTGACCAGCGTCGACAAGTTCCCGCGGATGACGGACTACGTCGTTCCGGCCGGTGTCCGCATCGGTGACGCCGACCGCGTACGGCTCGGCGCGCACCTCGCCGCCGGGACCACCGTCATGCACGAGGGCTTCGTCAACTTCAACGCGGGCACGCTGGGCACCTCCATGGTCGAGGGCCGCATCAGCGCGGGCGTCGTCGTCGGCGACGGCTCCGACATCGGCGGCGGCGCGTCGATCATGGGCACGCTGTCCGGTGGCGGCAAGCAGACGATCACCATCGGCGAGCGCTGCCTGCTGGGCGCCGAGGCGGGCCTCGGCATCTCCCTCGGCGACGACTGCGTCGTCGAGGCGGGCCTGTACGTGACGGCGGGCACCCGGGTGACCCTCCCGGACGGCAAGATCGCCAAGGCCCTCGAGCTGTCCGGCGCCACGAACCTCCTCTTCCGCCGCAACTCCACGACCGGCGCGGTCGAGGTCCTGCCGCGCACGGGCTCGTGGGGCGGCCTCAACGAGGCGCTGCACAGCCACAACTGATCACGGCGGACCGGGGGCTCCGCCCCCGGACCCCCTTCGGGCGTTGCCCGACTGATCGGCGTCGCCGGTCAGGTCGCCGTTGCGTAGGTGGCGGCCAGGTCGGCCGTTACGGTTGCGTCCGCGCCGAAGAGGGGCGGGCGCACCGTGCCGCCGGGGCGGCCCAGGGTGCCCAGGAGCGCCTTGGCGGTTACCGCGCCGGGGAGGTGGGACATCATCGCGTCGATGAGCGGGGTCAGCGCGAGATGGCGGCGGGCGGCCTCTTCGGGGTCGCCCGCGTCGTACGCCTCCAGAACGCCCCGCACCTCGCGCGGTGCCACGTTCGCGACGGTGCTGATGCAGCCGACCGCGCCGATCGCCCTGAGCGGCAGGTTCAGCTCGTCGCAGCCGGAGTAGTAGGCGAGCCCGGTGGCGGCCATCGTCCGCGCCGACTTCATCAGGTCGTACGCGCAGTCCTTCACTCCGGTCACCCGGGGGTGTTCCGCGAGGCGGCACAGGGTGTCGTACGAGAGCGCGACGCCGGTGCGGAAGGGGATGTCGTACAGCGTGACCGGGATGCCGACCGCGTCGGCGACCATGCGGAAGTGCGCCTCGACGGCTTCCTGCGGTGGGCGGCTGTAGTACGGGGTGACCACCAGCAGCCCGTGCGCGCCCGCCTTCTCGGCGGCCCGCGCGAGCGCGACGGCGTGCGCCGTGTCGTTGCTGCCCACCCCCGCCACGATTCGCGCCCGGTCCCCGACGGCCTCGGTCACGGCCTGGACGACCGCCGTCTTCTCGGCGTCGGTCGTGGTCGGCGACTCCCCGGTGGTGCCGCCCAGCACGAGCCCGTCGCAGCCGCCCTCGTCGACGAGGGCGGCCGCGAGGTGCTGGGCGCCGGGGAGGTCGAGGTCACCGTCCCGGGTGAAGGGGGTGACCATGGCGCAGGCGAGGTGGGATCTGGGCATGACGGAAGTGTCGTGCCGGGTACGCCGTAGGTCCACTTAATTCTTCTTGCTGGGTAGATGTAGAGCTGCTACGGCGTGAGGGGCGCTCCTGTCCCCAGCCCCGCCCCTTCCCGAAACGGGGGACACCCCCGACCCCGGCCGCACCAAGACCCGCCCCTCGCCGTCCTCGGCACAGGCGGCCCGAGGCATGGTCTCCCGCCCCGGCAGACATCCCGAGCCTGCCCGGGGCGGCCCCGCTCCGGCCCCAGTCCCGGCCGTGCCGGGGTGCGTCTTCGGGGCTGGCGGTCTGCGGGCTGGGCGCCCCGGGGGGCTTCGGCTCCGGCTGGCCGGGGCGCGCTCGGCCGGTCTGGCCGACATCCCGGGTCGCCCCGGCGGCGGTCCCCGGTCCGGCCGACATCCCGAGCCTGTCCCCGGGCGGGCCCGGGCGGAGTGCACCCCCGCTCCGCGTGCTGGCCCAGCCCGCGGGGCAGGTGGTTTGGGGGCCGGGGGTGTCCCCCGGTTTCGGGAAGGGGCGGGGTGGGGAATGACCGCGGAGCCCCTGCGGGACCGGTCAGGGGCGGAGGCGGGCGACCTGGGGGTCGTGGTCGCTGGACTGGTCGGCGAACTCCGCGTTGATGTGGACGATGTCGTAGTCCGGGCCGCGAAGTACCCGGCTGGTCAGGATGTGGTCCAGCACCTGCGAGTTGCCGTTGTAGACGTACCCGTACCGCTCACCCCGCGGCAGGCTCGTCACCAGGTCCGTCAGGACGCCGCCCTTGGTGAGGGCGGACAGCGCCGGGGAGAACTGGTAGTCGTTGAGGTCGCCCGCGACGACCACCGCCGCCTTCGGGTCGGCGGCCAGCAGGGACTTCACGAAGGTGTTGACCGTCGTGGCCTGGCCCGTGCGCTGGGTCTCCGAGGACCGCGCGGGCGGCTGGACGCGGGCGTCGAGGCCCCGGTCGCCGCCCTTGGAGTTGAAGTGGTTCGCGACCACGAACACCGGGCGGCCCCGGAAGGCGAACTGCCCGACCAGCGGCTTGCGGCTGGCCTTCCACACCTCGTCCCCCGGTTCGATGCGCCCGGGAGAGGCCGACAGGGCCGCCCCGCCGCCGTCCTGAACGACCTTCACCGGCGTCGTCGCGTCGCCGCCCGGGATGTCGGTGAAGGAGACCCGCTTCGGGTTGTAGAGGAAGGCGACCCGGATGTTGCCGCCCGGCTCGCCGCCGTCCTGGTCGTCGGCCGGGTTGATCTGCCGCCACTCGTAAGAGGGGCCACCCGCGGCCGCTATGGCGTCGGTCAGCTTCTTCAGGGTGGCGTCGGCGCTCACGACCCCGTCGTTGGTGGCGCCGTTGTCGTCCTGGACCTCCTCCAGAGCGACGATGTCGGGCGAGGCGAGGTTGTCGACCAGACCGGACGCGAGGCGGTCGAACTTCGACTGCGCGGTCTTCGGCGACAGGTTCTCGACGTTGTAGGTGGCGACCGACAGCTCGCCGGACTTCTGCTTGCGGGTGCGCTCCCGCGTGAGCCCCCGGTCGTCCAGCGTGCCCAGCGCACTGGCGGCGATCGTGTAGCCGCCGAAGTTGTCGTAGTCCAGCGGCCCGGCCGTCGTCCCGGTGAGCTGGTCGCCGACGTCGGCCACGGGGAAGGGGTGTTCGGCGTAGGGGAGGAGGGAGGCGACCTTGAGGCGGCCCGCGTTCGGGTCGCGGTACGTGTCGTAGAGGGCGCCGCCGCGCACGGTGCGCTTGTGGCGCGGCTCGGCGGTGACCCACAGCTCCTTGTGCGTATTCGTCGCGCCGACCACGGGCGCGTCGGCGACCGAGACCCGCATGCCCTCCAGCGACTCGTACCGGTCCAGGGCGTACGAACGCGGCCGCAGCGTCCGGCCCTCCAGGGAGCCGTCGGGGGCGTACCGGTCGGGAACGGTGGACGGGTTGAGGCGGAAGGCGGCGGGCAGCTCACCCGACTGCGACCGGACCGTCCAGCTCGCCTTGGAGATCTCGGTCAGCGACTGGAGACCGGCCGACGCCCCGCCCGGGTAGTACTCGCTCACCGTCCCGCTGACCAGCACCGCGTCCCCGACGGCGACGGACGGGGTGGTGGAGCCGGTGAAGACGAAGATCGCCTCGCTGGTCGCCTGGTCGTCGTCCGGCCTGGGGTCCTGGATCCAGAAGCCGCGCGACGAGCCGAAGGAGCGCACCGCCGTGACCGTGCCGGGGACGTCGGTCACCTGCTTCCCGGCCAGCGGGGATATCCGGGTGCTGCCCTGGATGTCGTGGATGCGGGCCGCGTCGGCGGCCGGGGCGGCGAACGCGGACGACGGGCCGACGAGCAGGCCCGCCGCGACGGCGGTGACGGTGACGGCGACGGACGTACGCCGGGCGCGTGGGGACATGATGGTGGCCTCCGGTGCGGAGTGAACAGAGGGACAGGGTGGCCTCTACGCGCGTCAATCTCTTGTCTCCGTACGACAGTTGTCAAGAGTGGTCAGATGTACGGCCCCGGACCAGCGGATGAACAGACACACGAACGGCTGGGGGAACGCGGCGGGCGGCCACATCGGGACGAAACTGCCCCCGAGTTCCGTCTACGCTGGGGGTCGGGCCGTGCGTCCCGTGCCCTCCGTACCGCCATCCGCTGAGGAGACTTCCGCATATGCCAGAAGACCGCCCCACCATGCCGCCCGTGCGGCTCCGCAGCGAAGCGGAGCTCGCCCGGGACGCGCTCGCCGCGCCGCTTCTCGCCCGCGCGGTACGGCTCGCCCGCTGGGCCGAGCCCGGAAAGCCGGTGGCGTCGGGGGGCGTGCTGTCGGCGGATGATCTGCGGGCGGCGGTGGAGCTGCTGGACCTCGCTGCGGACGAGGACGGGGCCGAGCACGCCGCCCAGGCGTGGCAGCTGGCCGTCGACACCGGGCTGGTCGCGATCCAGGAGGCCCAGGAGTCCGCGGCGGACGATTCCTCACAGGACTCGGCGGACGACGACACCGCGGCCGACGGCGAGCGCGAGCCCGCCGCCACCGCCACCAGCGGCGAGGAGCTCCAGCTGATCACGGGCGGCAGCCCGCAGGACGTCCTCGACATCTGGCTCGACGGCTTCGAGACCGTCCTCGCCGACGCCGCCGCGCCCGACCTCGGCGACCTGGTGGACCAGATCAGCGAGGGCGGCGAGATCGACCTCGACTCGATCGACTGGAACCCGGAGGAGGAGGCCGAGTTCCTGGACGGGATCCTGGGCAACCTCTACCTGCTCACCGCCATGGACGAGGAGGCGGCCGTCGGCTCGGTGCCGCTGCCGGCGCTCGTCGCCTCCATGGTCGTCCCCGACGACATGGACGAGCCCACCGACGACATCCTCGAAGAGGTGTCGGAGGCGATGGTGCGGCTGGACGACCAGTTCCGGCTGCTCGCCCCGACCGGCCTGATCGACTACCAGCCGGTGGACGAGGCGCTGATCGAGGAGGTCGACGGCGAGGTCCGGCTCCACGAGTCCGAGGCGGCGCGGGAGCAGGCGGCGCAGGACGAGGAGGAAGACGTCTCCCGTTACGGCATGGTCCGCCTCACCCCCCTCGGCGTCTACGCCGTCCGCTCCCGCATGCTCGACGCGGGCGTCGACGCCCCGGTCGTCGGCGACCTGGCCGACAAGGGCGCGGACGTCCTGCTGGACACCCTCCCCGGCCACCCCGAGTCCGCCGCCCACGCCGAGGCCGAACTGTGGCTGGGCCGCCGTACGCCGGACGGGGCCGCCCGGGAGCTCCTGGCCGCCGCCCGCGGCGACGACGAGGGCGCCCCGCTGCGCCGCCTCACCTGCCAGCAGACGCTGTCGCTGGTCGGCGGCGCGGCCGAGCCCGCGCTGCGGGAGGTGCTGGAGGACCGCCACCTGGGCGGGCTGGCCCGGGTGTGGCTGGCCGAGCACGGCGCGAGGGACGTCCCGGAGCCGTCGGAGAGCATGGTCTTCTGGCTGACGGTGGACACCCTGGCCGCGCAGCTCGCCACGGAGGACGACTCCGAGGAGCTGCGGGACCTGGTGCGCGGGCTGGTCGACCAGTCCGGCGGGTTCTTCGAGTCCGCCTGGAAGGTGGACCACCCGGCGACGGCCGACGTGCTGGAGGCGATGGGACGGCTGCACCCGGACAAGAAGGCCGCGAAGGAGGCCCGGAAGGCCGCCTTCAAGGCCCGCTCCCGGGCGTAACGACCGGCGGATGGCGGGCGGATAGCGGAGAGCGTGACGTCGACGGGCCCGTTTGGTCCGTCGATGTCTCATTCCGTTCAACTGCTGTTCGGTCTAGGGCGAAAATCTATGCGCGCAGTGCGCAGCAGCGCGCAGCATGGCGTCCGCAGCCAGGCCCTTGCCGCTCAGGAGATGAAGATGGCCGTCACTCGAAGAGACTTCGCGAAGCGCTCCGCGTACACCGGGGCCGGGTTCGCCCTCGTCGGCACCGCCGGTGTGCTCGGCACCGCGCCCGGTGCCCTGGCGACGGAGACCACCGGTACCGCGGCGGAGCAGGGAGGCGACGCCGCAGCGCTCGGCTACGGCCCGCTCGTCGCCGACCCCAAGGGCATCCTCGCCCTGCCCAAGGGCTTCACCTACCGGATCATCACCCGCACCGGTGAGACGACGCTGGAGTCCGGCGAGTCCACCCCGTCCAACCACGACGGCACCGCCACCTTCGAGGGCCCGCGTGGCGCGACGCTGCTCGTCAACAACCACGAGCTGAAGGGCCCCCGCGCGGACTGGCCGCACCCGGTTCCGCTGATCGACGGCCTGGTCTACGACCCGGCGGCGTCCGGCGGCTGCACCGTGGTCGAGGTCGCCAAGCACGGCGACCACGTCTCCGAGTGGGTGGGCATCGCGGGCACCTCGACCAACTGCGCGGGCGGGCGCACCCCGTGGGGCACCTGGCTGACCTGCGAGGAGACCGAGGACAAGGCCGGTCAGAACGGCATGACCAAGGACCACGGCTACGTCTTCGAGGTCGACCCGCTCGACCGCAAGGCGAACCGCAACCCCAAGCCGATCAAGGCGCTGGGCCGGTACGCGCACGAGGCCGTCGTCGTCGACCCCAAGCGCGGCCACCTCTACCTCACCGAGGACGCCTCCGGCCCGAACGGCCTCCTCTACCGCTGGGTCCCGCCGCACGGCTTCGAGCACGGCCGCGGTCAGCTGCGCACCCTCAAGGACGACGCGGGCGTGCTCCAGGCACCCAAGTGCTACGACTCCGGCGGCCACTTCGTGGACGACCTCTCCCGCGCCACCAAGACCGGCACGGTCTACGGCGTGGACTGGGAGCCGGTGCTCGACCGCGACGCCAAGTCCGTCCCCGTCCGGAAGCAGTTCAAGGACGGCGAGATCACCCGGGCGCGCAAGCTGGAGGGCATGTGGTGGGCCGACGGGGGCGCGTACATCGTCTCCTCGTACGCCCGTGAGGAGAGCCCGGTCCAGCACGACGGCCAGGTCTGGTTCTACGACCCCAAGCGCCGCACCCTCACCCTCAAGGTGCTGCTGGGCGTCAACCCGGACCCGTCGAAGGACGGCGCGTTCGACGGCCCGGACAACATCACCGTCTCGCCGTACGGCGGTCTGGTGATCGCCGAGGACGGCGAGGGCATCCAGCACCTGTTCGGGGCGACGGACGACGGCCGTACGTACCCGATCGCGCGCAACGACCTGAACATCGGCTCGGCGGAGGAGCCGGAGTTCAGCGAGTTCACCGGCGTGGTCTTCTCGCCCGACGGGGGGACCCTGTACGCCAACATCCAGGACCCGGGCATCATGCTCGCGATCACCGGCCCCTGGCGCCGCCAGGGCTGAGCCGGGGAATCCGGCGGGCGGGCGTGTGCGTTGACGCGTAGGTGACCTCGTGGCTTCGTAACGTCCCCTTCTCCATCCTGGACCGCTCCCGCACCCGGCAGGGGCGGGAGCGGTCCGAGGCGCTGCGCGGCACCGTACGGTTCGCGCGGCAGGCCGAGGCTCTGGGTTTCCACCGCTTCTGGGTCTCCGAGCACCACAGCGTCCCCGGCGTCGCCGGATCGGCGCCCACCGTGCTGGCGGCCGCCGTCGCGTCGGCGACGGACCGCATCCGGGTGGGCACCGGCGGCGTGATGCTGCCGAACCACCGGCCGCTGGTGGTGGCGGAGCAGTTCGGGGTGCTGGCCTCCCTCTTCCCGGGCCGCATCGACATGGGGCTCGGCCGCTCGGTCGGCTTCACCGACGGCATCCGCCGGGCGCTGGGCGCCGAGAAGGACGCCGCGCAGGACTTCGGCGCGCAACTGGTCGAGCTGTTGGGCTGGTTCACCGGCGAGCAGCGTACGTACCCCCAGGTCCACGCCCACCCGGCGGAGGGCCTGACCCTGCCCGCCTTCGTCCTGGCGACGGGCGCGGGCGCGGACGTGGCGGCCGAGGCCGGATTGGGGCTGGTCATCGGCGATCTCCGCGGCCGGGACCGCATGCTCCGCGCGATCGACCGCTACCGGGCGGGCTTCCGGCCCTCCGCGTGGTCGTCCGCGCCGTACGTCGTCGTATCCGGCAACGTGGCCGTCGCCGACACGACGGCCGAAGCGCGCCGCCTCCTCACCCCCGAAGCCTGGGCGATGGCCCACTCCCGCACCCGCGGCAGCTTCCCCGCGCTCATCCCGCCGGAGGAGATCGCCGCGCTGGACATGACCGAGAAGGAGCGCGGCTTCTACGAGGAGGGGCTGAGCGGCCAGATGTACGGCACGGAGGACGAGGTGGCCGCCGCGCTCGACGAGCTGATCGGGCGCAGCGGTGCGGACGAGGTGCTGGTGACGACGAGTACGTACGACCGCGACGCCCTCCTCGATTCCTACCGGCGCCTGGCCCGGGTGGCGGGCCTGGCGGGGGACCCGGTGTCCGCCTAGTGCTCCAGTCTGGTTTCGTAATCCATGCAGTGGGTTCGCTTGCCGTCCGGCGTCGGTGGTGGCTGCGTCGGGCTGTTGCCTGGCGGCGTCACCAGGCCAGACCCCCCGGCGTAACGACACGACGCACCGGCTCGCCCAGCGCCCGCTACTCGTCGGGCAGGTCGGTCTTGCTGGGCTCGCGCTCGCTCACGGCGACCAGCCCAGCACACCCATGGCCGCAGTGCAGAAGCAGAGTGTTCGCGATCACGGAGAAACTTCACGGGTGTGGAAGGCGCGGCGGACGGTCTCGGCCAGGGCGTGCTTTCGGCGCTCGTGGTCCGGTGGGGGGGTGTCCTGCGCGGTGCCGGAAGGGCCCACATCCGACCAAGTCAGCGCCATGGACGTCACCAGCGCGAGAAGATCCTCTGCCTGCAGCGATGGCACGACTCGCCCGTCGCGCTGGGCCTGCGTGATGGCCTGTAGCTTGGCGCCCGTCTCCGGTGCTGCGGTCGCGGTGTTCGTGGGCGTGACTCCCTCCAGCCGGGCCCAGGCGGCAAGCCTGATCAGTTCCGGTTGCGAGAGAGCGGCTTCGTAGAGCCCCGTGGCGTACTGGGCGAGGTCGTCGGCAGTGAAAGGGACCGAGTCGACGACGGTTTGGGAGTGGGCGCGGAAGACGGCGTCGAAGAGGCCGAGCTTGTCACCGAAGTAGGCGTACAACCGAGCTTTGTTGATACCCGCGGCGGCCGCGATGCGGTCGACGCGGGCACCCGCGATGCCGTGGGCCGCGAAGTCGGTGGTTGCGGCGTCCAGCAGGCGGCGGCGGGTGTCTTCACTCTTGGGGTACGGCACGGCCTCATCATACAAACCAGTTAGTTTTCATCGCGCCCTCTGGTGGTGTATGAATGAAAACGAACTGGTTAGTTTCTTCGATCGGATGGGATCGTTTGCATGTCTGTGCACGCGTATGCGGTGGAGCGGGCGGGTGGCCCTGTGCAGGTGCGTCAGTACGAACCGGAGCCACTGGGACCTCTTGAGGTGGACATCTCCGTGACCCACTGCGGCGTCTGCCACACCGATATAGGCATGATCGACAACAGTCACGGGATCTCACGGTTCCCGGTGGTAGCGGGGCATGAGGCTGTCGGGGTGATCACGGCGTTGGGTGACGCCGTGGACCACTCCCGCCTCGCTCTGGGACAGCGTGTGGGAATCGGCGCGTACGCGGGCTCGTGCTTCGCCTGCGAGTGGTGCATGACCGGCCGCCAGCACCTGTGCCCGGCCGGCGACGCAACCGTCTTCCGCGGCGACCGCGGCGGGTTCGCCACTCAACTCCGCGCCAGCGACTGGCGGCATGTGCACCCGCTCCCGGACGTCATCACCTCCGAGGAGGCAGGGCCGCTGCTGTGCGCCGGTGCGACCGTTTTCTCGGCCATCGTGCGTCACGACGTCCGGCCCACAGACCGGGTCGCCGTCGTGGGTGTGGGCGGTCTGGGCCACCTGGCTATCCAGTTCCTGGCCAAGTGGGGCTGCCACGTCACCGCCGTCTCCAGGAGTGCCGAGAAGGCGGACGACGCCCGCCGTTTCGGCGCCCACGCGGTCGTCACCCCCCACGACGGGTTCGAGGACCTGGCCGGCTCCTTCCACTTCGTACTGTCCACTGTCTCGGGTGATCTGCCGTGGGACACGTACCTCAACGCGTTGCGCCCTCAGGGAACCCTGTGCGTGGCCGGCGTCCCCGACAGCAGCTTCACCGTGCACCCGCTCAGCATCCTGACAGGCGAAAGAAAACTCGCGGGAGGCCTCACGGGGACGCCCGCCGAGACCCGGCAGATGCTCGACTTCGCCGCGCGCCACGGGATCCGCCCCGCCACGGAGACATACCCGGTCTCCCGCATCAACGAGGCGCTCGACCACGTCCGCCGTGGTCGAGCGCGCTACCGTGCCGTCCTTGAGATGTGAGCGTCATAGGCCACTGCCCTGCCTCCTCGCCGACACGGCGCCCGGCGATCCGTAGGAGCAAGCCGTCAAGGCCTGCCTGACCGTTCTGTGCCACCGCGACGCCGGGCAGACGGTCGGCCGCCACGGCCGTTGTCGGTCGACGCGGTGCTGGGGCTGGTCGCCAGGGTGGCCGAAGCGGCTGGGTGACCCTGTGGGACGTGGCCGAGCACCGGCAGCTCCGGTTCCTCTACGACGGCGGCGAAAGCGTGGCCTTCAGCCCGGACGGCCGCCTCGTCGCGGGCCACGACGGCAAGTCCCGCACGGTACGGCTGTGGAAAGCCCCCAAGTGAACGGTTGAGCTCAGTCGGCCGACACCTTCTCCCACACCGACACATGCCGGGGGCTGTCGTTGGTGAACGGCTCCCGCGCCCACCCCTCCCACCGGTCGCGCAGCCGCATCCCGGCGAGTTGGGCCATCAGGTCCAGCTCCGCGGGCCATACGTACCGGAAGGGGACCGGCGTGTACGTGGCCCGGCCGTCCTCCTCGAGTACCAGGTGGTGCGAACTCATCTCCTGGGTGGCGACGTCGTACGTGTCGAACCCCCAGCGCGCGGCGTCGACGCGGAACGGCACGATGTGCTGCCCCGGGGGCAGCTTCCGCAGCTCGGGGATCGTGACCTCGATGACGAAGCAGCCGCCGGGGGCGAGGTGCCGCGCGACGTTGCGGAAGCACGCCACCTGGGCGTCCTGCGTCGTCAGATTCATGATCGTGTTGAAGACGAGGTACGCGACGGAGAACGTGCCGTCGGCCTGCGCCGTGGCGAAGTCGCCGATCGTCACCCCGATCGCGTCCCCGCCCGGCTTGTCGCGCAGCCGGGCCACCATCGCCCGGGACAGCTCGATCCCGTGGACCGGTACGCCGCGGGCCGCCAGCGGCAGCGCGATACGCCCCGTCCCGACCCCCAGCTCCAACGCCCGCCCGTCCCCGGCGAGCCCCGCCAGCACATCCACCACCGGGTCCACGACGCCCGGCTCGAACATCTCCGCCGCCGACTCGTCGTACGTCGCCGCGACGCGCCCTCCGAAGTGCCCGTCATCGCTCATGCCCGGGACCGTACTCCGCAGATATTGCCCGGCGCGCCTCATTTTCGGGGTCAGACGGCGACGAGGGTGACCCGGCCTCCGCACAGCTTTTCCATGTCGTCCGTGTCCGAGGTCAGCATGACCACAGGGCCGGGCTGGTGCAGCGCGGTGACTGCCACCATCGCGTCGATGGCGTATTTGTGGCCGTGCAACCCGGTCTCCTGGAGCAGGAGCGCGGCCTCTTTGGACCAGCCCACGCTGAGGGGCTCCACGCGCAATTGGGAGAGCACGTAGTTCCAGCGGGCGCGTTCGATGCCGTTGTGCTGGGCCTCGATGAGGGTGGCGCCGCTGACCACTCGGTCGGCACCGCGGTCCAGCGCGGATCGCACCATGTTCATCACGGCCCGGTCCTGCTCCAGATACAGCGACAGCCCCTGGCTGTCCAGGACCAGGCAGCCGGCACCGCTCAGACGGCCTCGTGCCACCGGGACTCCCGGCGCTCGGCCGCGGCCCAGATGTCGGCGGCCGCCTCGCGCTCCGCGCCGGTGAACGGGCCGTGCTCATCCTCGAACTCGGCGAGGTATGCGCGCGTGGCCTGATTGCGCAGATGCTCCTCGATGGCCACGGCGACGAGCGCCGAGACCCCGCGGTTGCCCGCGTAGTCGCGCAGGGCCCGTACGGTGCCCTCCGGGAGGGACACGCTGATCGCCTTCGCCGGTCCCTCGCCGAGGCCCGGCTCTGCCTCTTCTTCTGCCACGTGGCTAGTTTAGCAATTCTCTTAATAATGTGGCGTGCCATACCGGGGCGCTCCCGGCCCCCCCCGTGTGCGCGGGTGCGCCCGACGCCCTGGGGCGCGCCCCCGGCCCGCTCAGCGCGGAGCCGCCCGGGGGCCGGGGTTGTCCCCGGTTAGGGGAGGGGCGGGCGGGGGGAGAACCCGCCCCGCGCCTCAGAGGGCCTTGCCCGCGGGCTTCGCCATGCCGCGCACCGTGCGCGAGTCGACGTACTCGCCCATCGCCGTCATCTCCCACTCACCCGAAAACTGCTTGATCAGCTTCGCCATCATCACGCCCGTCCGCGGCTCGGCGTGGGTGATGTCGAAGCGGACGAGCTCCTCGTTCGTCTGGGCGTCGACCAGGCGGCAGTACGCCTTGGCCACGTCCGTGAACTTCTGGCCGGAGAAGGAGTTGACGGTGAAGACGAGGCCCGTGACCTCCGGAGGGAGGCCGCCCAGGTGGACGGTGATGGTTTCGTCGTCGCCGCCGCCCTCGCCGGTGAGGTTGTCGCCGGAGTGCTGGATGGCGCCGCCGAGGATCATCAGCTTGCCGAAGAAGCACGCGTCGATCTTCTTGCGGTCGACGCCGAAGGCGATCACGGAGGCGTCGAGGTCGATGTCCGCGCCACGGAAGGCGGGCTCCCAGCCGAGGCCCATCTTCACCGACGACAGCACCGGCTGACCGCCCTTGACCAGGGAGACGGTCTGGTTCTTCTGGAGGCTCACCCGGCCCTTGTCCAGGTTGATCTTCCCCGAGGCGGGGGGAGCGGGGGGAGTGGTGGGCATGGGGGGCGGGGCCACCTGGGCCGCCGGGCCGGTGGGCGGGGGCGCTTGGGTGACCGGGGGAGCGGCAGGCGCGGCAGGCGCGGCCGGGGCGGCGGGTTCTTCCACCGATACGCCGAAGTCCGTCGCGATGCCCGCCAAGCCGTTCGCATAGCCCTGCCCCACGGCCCGTACCTTCCAGCCGCCGCCCCGCCGGTACACCTCCACGACCACGAGCGCGGTCTCCGTCCCCAGCCGGGGCGGGGTGAACGTGGCGATCACGGCGCCGTCGTCCGCCCCGCGCACGGTCGCGGTCGGCTCGGTGCCCGCGAAGGTGGCGCCGGGGGCGTCCAGGCTCGCGGTCACCACGATCTTGTCGATGTCGGGGGGAACGGCGGCGGTGTCGACGGTGATCGCGTCGCCACCGCCCCCGGCCCCGGCGCGGTGGGTCACGCCGGGGCCGGTGGGCTGGTTGTAGAACACGAAGTCGTCGTCGGAGCGCACCTTGCCGTCGGTGGTGAGCAGCAGGCCCGACACGTCGAGCCGCACGGGCGCGGTGACGTCCACCGCCACGCGCGCGACGGTGAGGGGGAGGTTCGAGCCGGGAGTCATAGCGGTCATGTCCGGGGTAACGAACGTCCCCCTTTTACGGTTCCTTGACCTGCCGGGCTTCCCCGCGGCGTCGCCTTCCCCGAACCCGCCCTGACGGCGCGGGGCTGAGGCCCCCGACATGCTTCACCGGCTGACGCGTACGGGACGCTCGGCGGCGGCAGCAGCGGCATCCGGTCGCGCCGACCGCCCGGGGCGCCGGTTCGCCGCCGCCACCCCGAGCACGCACACCGCCATCCCGACCAGCGCCAGCACCCCCGGCGCCTCGCCGAACATCGCGTACGCCCACACCGAGGTCGTCGGCGGCGTCAGGTAGATCAGCGCGGAGGTACGGGTGACCCCGCTGTGCCGCACGCTCAGCCAGTAGAAGCCGTAACCGCCCACCGTGGAGAGCGCGACGGTCCAGGCCACGGCGAACCAGAAGCCGCCCCCGGGCGGCGGCGCCGCGTGCCCGCCGACCAGGGCGACCCCGGCGAACAGCGCCGCACTGGTCAGGCAGTGCAGCGGTATCGCGTCCATCGGCGACAGCGGCGTCCGCGCCCGCCGCTCCAGGAAGCTCGCCGCCAGCAGAGCCGCCATGGCCGCGAAGGGGAGTGCGTACGCCCAGGGCGTCACGGCCGACGTCCCGTACAGGTCGCCCTGTACGACGAGGGCGACACCGCCCAGCCCGATCGCGAGCCCCGTCCACGTCCGCGCGGACACCGTCTCGCCGAGCAGCCGCCCGGCCAGGGCGCCGGCGGCCAGTGGTTGCAGGGCGGCGATCAGTGCGGCGGTCCCGGACGGTACGCCGAGCCCGACCGCCCACACGATCCCGCCCAGGTATCCGCCCTGCGACAGCGCGCCGATGACGGCCTGCTCGGCCACGGCGCGCGGCGGGATTCGGCGCCGCCGGAAGAGCGCCCAGCCGCCGCCCAGCAGAGCGGCCGCCGCGAGGAAGCGCCACATCAGCAGCGTGTCGGCGGGGGCCTCGCGGGTGCCGAGTTCGGCGCCGATGAAGCCGGAACTCCACATCACGACGAGACCGACGGACGTGATCGCGGTGATGGGCATGAAGAGCCTCCCCGGGTTACTGGGTATACCGGTCTGTTTAGTCGCTCAGGCACTAGACTAAACAGATCGGTATACCCGTCAAGTCACGTCGGGAGGGATCACGGCCCATGGAGACACTCACCCCCGCCGCCCGCCGCGTCCTGGACGCCGCCGCCGAGCTGTTCTACGGGCAGGGGATCAACGCGGTCGGCGTGGATCTGATCGCCAAGCACGCCGGAGTCACCAAGAAGACGCTGTACGAGCGCTTCGGTAGCAAGGAAGCGCTGGTCGCCGCGTATCTGCGCGAGCGCGACGAGCGGTGGCGGGCCTGGCTGACCGCCGAAGTCGACAAAGCGCCCCGGCAGACCCCGCCGGACCGCATCCTCGCCACGTTCGACGCCCTCGGCGTCTGGATGCGCCGCGAGAACCCGCGCGGCTGCGGCTTCGTCAACGCCGCCGCCGAGCTGCCGGACACCGGCCATCCGGCCCGTCAGGTGATCGGCGACCAGAAGCGCTGGCTGCGGGGCTATCTGCGGGAGTTGTCCGAGGACGCGGGCGCCACGGACCCCGGTGCCCTCGCCGACGAACTGCTCCTGCTCCACGAGGGCGCCACCGTGCTGTACGGCCTGTCGGTCATCCCCGACCCCGTCGACGCGGCCCGCCGCCAAGCGCGGCGCGCCCTGCGGCAGGCCGGGGTGCGGGACCGCTGAGGCCGCAGCCGCCGGGGGGCGGCCGCGGCCCGAGCACCCGCAGACCCCTGGCAGGATCGAGGCATGGATGAACAGATCATCGCCGCGTGTGACGGCGCGTCCAAAGGGAATCCCGGGCCCGCGGCCTGGGCGTGGGCCATCGCGGACGCGAGTGGCGAGGTGGGGCGCTGGGAGGCCGGGCCGCTCGGTGCCGCGACGAACAACGTGGCGGAACTGACCGCGCTACAGAAGCTGTTGGAGGCCACCGACCCGGCCGTGCCGCTCCAGGTGCGGATGGACTCGCAGTACGCCATGAAGGCGGTCACCACCTGGCTGCCGGGGTGGCGGCGGAAGGGATGGAAGACGGCTTCGGGCTCACCGGTGGCCAACCAGGGTCTCGTAATGCGTATCGACGAGCTGCTGGCGGGCCGCACCGTCGATTTCGTCTATGTGCCCGCCCACCAGGTCGACGGCGACCCGTACAACGCGGCCGCGGACCGGGCCGCCAGCCATACGGCCCGCACGCAGCAGGCCGCCGGGACCTCGCTCGGCTCCGCCCTGCCGCCGCCGGAGCCCCAGACGGCTTCCCGCTCGGCGGGCCGTGGCCAGGCGAGCGCCAAGGGGCGGACGAAGACCGCCCGCTCAAGCGGCGGTGGCGGATCGATCAAGGCGAAGTTCCCCGGGCGCTGCCGCTGCGGCCAGCCGTACGCGAAGGGGGAGTCCATCACGAAGAACCCCGACGGCTGGGGCCACCCCGCCTGCAAGACGGCCGGATAGGGCGCGGCCCGCCGTTCACCACGTCACGCCGGGGTCTCCCGCGTCCGCGCCTGGTGACGGCGGGCAGCCGCTCCTTGACGTCCGCCCACGCGAGCCTTCAGCTCGCGTCGGTGTCCCCGGCGCTGACGGTGATCCGCGCGTAGTCGTACCCACCAGTCTCGGGCGACGGGTTGTAGGTGACCGTGAACGTTCGCCGTACGTCGCCGAAGCGGTCGGAGTACGTCACCCGGGACGGGCTGGTGCGCTTCGGCTTGGCGCTGATGTCGTACGTACGAAGGAAGTCCTCGACGCTGGAGTCCTGGCCGTTGCCCACCTGGTACCGGAGCACCGCTGTGCCGTCCTTCTCCACCTTGGCGTACGTCGGCACGTAGTAGCGCCCCGCGGAGGGATGCTGCTCGTGGTGCATCCCCGCCTCGCGCTCCACCGCCTCCTCCGGATCCTCACCGGCCGGCGTGAGCAGTGCGACGGCCGCCCAGGCGATCACGCCGAGCGTCCACACCCCGCACAGGGCCAGGACCCACACCAGCCACCTGCGTCGGCGCGGCCTCGTGGAATCGGGCTCCGCACTCACAACGTCCCCCCGTACCGACGCGGGCTCGCCGTGGGGCAGCACGCTTCGACGACTATGCGATCACTCGTGGTGGGATCCTAGCCGCTCGGGTGCGCACCGAGCCGTCAGGCGCTGTCCGCGTCCGCCGCCGGGGCCGGGCTGGGGGCGGACGCGGTCTCCATCGCCTCCACGAAGTGGCGCACCGTCTCCGCGTCACACTCCCCGCGCACCGTTATCGACCGGCCGTTGGCGCTGATGATGACCGCGGGCGCGCCCGGACGTGCGGCACGCCACGCGGCGTACGACAGCCCGAGGTTCAGCGCGCCGAGCCCCTGACTGACCACCAGATCGATGATCTCCAGCTTCCCGCGCGAGGGGCTCGGGATCATGTTCAGATCGGCATGCGCACGAACGTCCGTGTCCTGCCGCAGCCACCGGTACAGGTCGTGGATCGCGAGATCCCCATCATCCGCCTCGGCGCTGATCTCCACTCGCAGGGCGGCTTGCATCCGCTGTTCCATGGTTGCTCACCATAGGGCTGGGCGCCCCGTATTTTGTTGCGATCTCAGCCCAAACGGTCTTCCCCGGCCCACCGTTGGGCCGCGGCCCAACCGCCCACCGCTCGGCGAACTGCGACACGAGGAACAGCCCGCGCCCCGTCTCGGCGTCCGGCGTCGCCGTCGTGAGCGCGGGCTGCCGCTCGCCACGGGTGTCCGACACCTCGATACGGATCGGGCCGGAGGCGTCCAGCGGTGCGGTGAGGCGTACGTGGAAGTCCCGCCCGGGGACGCGTCCGTGACGCACCGCATTCGCGCACAGCTCGCTGGCGATCAGCGTGGTGATCTCGTTGGGGCTGGAATCGTACGGATACCCCCAGGCGGCCAGCCGGTGCGATACGAGCCGCCGCGCGAGCCGCGCACCGCGCGGTGTCGAGGTGAAGCGCATGGCGAACTCTCCGGGTACGGCGGGGATTTGCCCCGGGGGCGTACCCCATGAGGGGGTATTTTCGGTCGTCATGGCAACGAGGGTGGCGGTCGTGTGCCTAGTCTCACCAGTAAGCGCGCCTGTACGGACAGTGTCTGTCGGACACGCGCGGGCGCGGAGGTAGGGGTGGTGACCCATGGCAGGTACGGACAACTCGTCGGCGTTCCTGAGGGGGTTCGGCAGGCAGCTGAAGCTGTTGAGGGAGGCGGCCGGGCTCACCCAGGCGGAGCTGGGGGCACGCGTCGGGTACAGCGCGGATCAGATCGCCTCGGTGGAATGCGGGCGCCGGATCCCCAAGCCGGACCTGATCGACAAGCTCGATGAGGTTCTGGCCGCCGGGGGCCTCCTCAAGGCGATGAAGGAGCAGTGCGCGCTGGCGCGGTATCCGGCGTTCTTCCGCGACGCGGCGGAGATCGAACAGGAAGCCGCTGAGCTGTATTCGTACGAAAACCAGGTGTTCATGGGGCTGTTGCAGACGAAGGACTACGCGCGAGCCGTCCTGGGGATGCGTCGCCCTCTGCTGGACGAGGAGCTGATCGAGCAACGGGTCGCCGCGCGGCTGGACCGCCAAGCGATCTTCACCGTCAAGCCCGCACCCATCATGGGCTTCGTTATGGAGGAGGCCATTCTGCGGCGCCCCTATGGCGGGAAGCATGTTCTGCGCGGACAGTTGGAACATCTGCTCCTCCTCGGGGAGAAGCGCAATGTGGAACTCCAGGTCATGCCGACGGACCGTGAGGACCACGCTGGAGCCGCTGGCAACTTCAGCCTGATGGTCCCCAAGGGGGGTGCGCAGATCGCGTACATGGAAACTCAGGGACACAGCGTCCTGCTCACGGACCGGGAAGAGGTCCGCATCATCGCCGCACGGTATGGGATTATCCGGGCCCAGGCTCTCAATCCACGGGAGTCGCTGGGCCTTATCGAGAAGGTGCTGGGAGAGCTATGAACAGGGGCATAAGCGAGTTGAACTGGTTCAAGAGCAGCTATAGCGGCAGCGAGGGTGGCAACTGCGTCGAGGTCGCCATGGACTGGCATAAGAGCAGCTACAGCGACAGCGAGGGCGGCCAGTGCGTCGAGGTCGCCGCGTGCCCGAACACCATCCACGTCCGTGACAGCAAGGTCACCGAGGGCCCGATGCTGACGTTCCCGGCCGCCGCGTGGGACGCCTTCGTAGGGTTCGCCAGGAACGCCTGATTGAACAGTCCAGCCTGTTCAGTCCAAACTGGACAGGCTGGACTGAAGAAATTACCGTGAGGGTATGGCAGAGACCCCTCGCGGCATGTCCGCGTCGTCCGTGCAGGCCGCGCACGAGATCCGCGTCGTCGTGGGACGCCTGCGGCGGCGGTTCCGGGAGTCGTACGACACGGAGGGGCTCACCCCGACCCAGACGTCCGTGCTCAGCAGGCTCAGGAGGGACGGGCCCTCCTCGGCCAGTGCCCTCGCAGCCGCCGAGCGTGTACGGCCGCAGTCCATGGCGATGACCCTCGGCGCGCTCGATGAGCGCGGTTTCATCGAGCGGCGGCCCGACCCCGATGACCGACGGCGGCAGTTGATCTCGGTGAGCGAGGCGGGCCAGGTGTTCCTGGAGGACAAGCAGCGCGCGGGCGAGGAGTGGCTGTCCCAGGCCCTCGAATCCGGCTTCACCGAAGACGAGCGGCAGGTCATTATCCGTTCGCTGGCCCTGCTCGACCGGCTCAGCGACGCATGATCACACGGCTCATACGACGTACCACCAAGCCCCAGGCGCGCGGCGGTTTCGACCGCAGGCTGCTCGCGCCGATGATGCTGGGGTCGATCCTCAACCCGGTCAACTCGTCCATCGTCTCCGTGTCGTTGGTGCCGATCGGCGCGGCCTTCGGCGCTCCGCCGTCGCAGACGGCCTGGCTGGTGTCGGCGCTCTATCTGGCGACCGCGATAGGTCAGCCGGTCGTGGGGCGACTGATCGACCTGTACGGGCCGCGCCGCCTCTTCCTCCTCGGGTCCGCGCTGACGGGGCTGTCGGGGCTGATCGGCGTGCTGGCCCCGAACCTGGCGACGCTGATCGTCGCGCGGGTGGTGCTGGGGTTCGGGACCTGCGCGGGTTATCCGGCGTCGATGTACCTCATCCGCAGCGAGGCCCGGCGTACGGGCCACGAGAGCCCCGCCGGGGTGCTGACCGCGCTCTCCATCGCCAACCAGACCGTGGCCGTCATCGGCCCGTCGCTGGGCGGGTTGCTGATCGGGCTGGGTGGCTGGCGTACGACCTTCGCCGTCAACCTTCCGCTGGCCGCCGCCGGTCTGATCCTCGGCTTCCTCCGCCTGCCGAAGACCGACCCGCGCCGGGAGCGCGAAGCGGCGGCCGGGCTGGACCTTCCCGGCATGGCGCTGTTCGCCGGGATGCTCATATCGCTGCTGCTGTTCCTGATGGAGCCGGGGGCCGACCGCTGGTATCTGCCGGTGCTGATGGTGGTGGCGGCGGCCGGGTTCGCGGTGCGGGAGCTGCGGATGGCGGAGCCGTTCATCGATCTGCGGGTGCTCGGCGGCAACGTACCGCTGCTGCTCACGTACGCCCGTATGCTCCTCGTCGCCGTCGTGTCGTACGTCCTGCTGTACGGGTACACCCAGTGGCTCCAGGAGGGGCGGGGGCTGTCGGCGTCGCAGGCGGGGCTCGTGCAACTGCCGTTGTTCCTGGCGGGGATCGCGGTGTCCACCGCCACCGGTAAGCGGGCCCAGGTGCGCGGCAAGCTGCTGGTCGGCGCGGTCGGGCAGATCGCCGTATGCCTCCTGCTGCTGACGCTCAGCCCGCACAGCCCGGTGTGGCTGCTGATCGTCATCGCGGTCGTCGCCGGTGTACCGCAGGGACTGAACAACCTGGCCTTGCAGAACGCGGTGTACCACCAGGCCGACCCCGAGCGGATGGGGTCGTCGGCCGGTCTGCTGCGTACCTTCCTCTACCTCGGCGCGATGGTTGCCTCGGGCGCCAACGGCGTCTTCTTCGGCGCCCGCGCGGACACCGGCGGGCTGCACGGGCTGGCCTGGTTCATGCTCGCCGTCGCCGGTCTGTTTCTGGCGATCACAGTCGCGGACCGCTCGCTGCGCCGCGTCGGCTCGTCCTCCTCCGCTTCCTGACGAAAGACCTGACTGCCATGTCGAACACCGCACTGCTCGTGATGGACATCCAGAAGAGCATCGTGGACCACATCGCCACCCCCGATTACCTGCCGCGGCTGACTCGGGCGGTGGAGGCGGCCCGTACCGCCGGAATCCCCGTGCTGCACGTGGTCGTCGGCTTCCGGTCCGGCCACCCGGAGGCGTCCGGCCGCAACAAGATGTTCGGTGCCCTGCCGGAGGGCGCCTTCACGCCCGAGGACCCGGGCGCCGCCATCCACCCGGACCTCGCGCCCCGGCCCGATGAGGTCGTGATCACCAAGCGGCGGGTGAGCGCCTTCGCCGGGAGCGACCTGGAGATGGTGCTGCGTTCCGGCGGCTTCACGCATCTCGTCCTGGCGGGCGTCGCGACCAGCGGCGTCGTCCTGTCCACCTGCCGCCAGGCCGCCGACCTCGACTACCGGCTCACCGTGCTGGCCGACGGCTGCGCCGACGCGGACGAGGAGGTGCACCGGGTGCTCACCGAGAAGGTGTTCCCGCGGCAGGCCGAGGTGACGAGCGTCGAGGAGTGGACGAAGGCGGTCGGCTGACCGGGTGGCGCTAGCTAGGCTGCTGTGTCGTGCAGGAGACGCGCCTTGACACGGATCGGATCCGGGCGGCCCGCCGGGTCATCGACCCGGTTTTTCTCGACACTCCGCTGTACCGCTGCGAGGCGTTGGAGCCTGGCCTCGGGTGCGCGGTGAGCATCAAGCTCGAAACGGCGAACCCGGTCCGCAGCTTCAAGGCCCGTGGCACGGAGGTCGTCGCGAGCGCGCTCGCCGACGGTGCCTCGCGCGCCGCCGTGGTATGCGCCAGCGCGGGCAATCTCGGTCAAGCCCTGGCGTGGTCCGGTCGCGACCGGGCGCTCGACGTGACCGTTGTGGCATCCCGCTTCGCGACGGTGGCCAAGCTGGATCGCATCCGTGCGTTGGGTGCCCGGTTGGAGCTGGTGGACGGCGACCACGAGATGGCGCGCGAGCGGTCGGCGGCCATCGCGCGGTACGAGTCCATCCGGCTGGTCGAAGACAGCCTGGACATCGAGACCTGCGAGGGCGCGGCGACCATCGGCCTGGAGCTGGTGGCCACCGCGCCGTCGTTCGACACCGTCCTGATCGCCCTCGGCGGCGGGGCGCTGGCCACCGGCGTGGGCCATGTGGTGAAGGCGCTGGCCCCCGATGTCGAGGTGATCTGCGTCCAGCCGCTGGGCGCACCGGCGATGACGCGCTCATGGCGCGGGCGGCGCGTCGTCACCACCGACTCGACCGACACCATCGCCGACGGCGTGGCCGGTCGGCGTCCCATCCCGGCCGTCCTGGACGACCTGCTCGTGGTCGCCGACGACGCCGTTCTGGTGCAGGAGGCGTCGATCATCGCCGGTATGCGGATGCTCCTGGACCAGGCCGGTCTCGTCGTCGAACCGTCGGCCGCGCTCGGCATCGCGGCGATCCTCGAAGACCGCGACCGCTTCGCGGGCCGACACGTCGTGACCATCGTGTGCGGCAGCAACGTCGACGTGGACGCCTACCGCCGCTGGGTCGGTGCGGCCGCCTAGCTCACCGGTCCGCACCAGGAGGTCTGGCCCCGGCTGTTGTACAGGCACAACTGCGCGTGCAGGTTCTTGACCGACAGCGTGGAGTGCTTGGCGAAGTTCGTCATCTTGTACGCGCCAGCCGCCTTGGCCGCGGTCTTCTTCGATGCGTGGTGCCACGCACCGCCGCTGTAGTAGTCGTAGCTGACCCGCACCAGTACGCCTCGGTTGTCCCCCGAGGCGTCGAAGGCGTATCCGCGGATGCCCACCTTGCCGCCGGTCCAGTCGACGCGGATCTCGCCCGACCCGGCCTCCAGGCCGCCCCTCAGATACAGGTCACTCTTCCAGTTGTGCTGCCCCGTGTACGCCCCGTTCGCCCAGTGCGCGGCGGCGCTCGCCGGTGAGGCGCTGATGGCCCCTAACGCGCCGACGGCGACGACGGCGGTGAGCGTGCGCCCGATCATCCTGCTCTTGCGGTTCATCCGTTCCCCCTTGGTCGTTGCGGACGTTCCACGGGGGAGGATGCGGCTCGCAGTCGGATGAGTTCCGTCCATTTGCGGTGGATACGGGAAGTTCCTGAGCGTGTCGCACCTCCGCTACTCGGTGGTACCGTATAGCGGTACTCGGTAGCACTCAGTACCGATGGGGCTGAGGAGGACCCGCGATGGAGGACCTGACGGAGATGCTGAAGGGCACGCTCGAAGGGTGCGTGCTCGAAATCATCGGCAGCGAGGAAACCTACGGGTACGCCATCACCCGTCAGCTGAACGAGCTCGGCTTCGCCGACGTCATCGAGGGGACGGTGTACACCATCCTGCTGCGGCTGGAGAGGAACGGGCTCGTCCAGGTGACGAAACGGCCATCCGGGGTCGGTCCGCCGCGCAAGTTCTACACGCTCAACGATGCCGGACGCGAGGAACTCGCGAAGTTCTGGGCGAAATGGCAGTACCTCTCATCGCGCATCAACAGGCTCAAGGAGGGCGGGAGATGAACTTCTGGGAGAAGGTCACAGGCAGCGATCTCACCAGGGATTGGAAGGCGTTCGAAGCCCGGGTCGAGGCCCTGCCCGACGACTACCGGGAGGCGTGGGGACAGATCGTCGCCCATCTCTTCCCCTACGGGGACTTCACCGGCCGCAACCTCACGCCGATCCTCGACTCCGCCCTGGGGCTGCTCGAAGTGTCGGCAGCGGACGGGCAGAGCATCCACGAGGTGCTCGGTGACGACGTCCAGGGCTTCTGCACGGCGCTGGCTGGCGGATCAGGGGCCCGGACTTATCGCGACCGGTGGCGCGAGCAGTTGAACAGGAACGTCGCACGGAAATTGAGCCGGCTGGGAGGCTGACGTGAGCATCCAAGACATCATCGAAGGCAAGAAACAGTGGCGGGCGCACATGGCCCGGGTCAAGGCACTCCCGCCGGACTACCAGATCGTCTACAAGGAGATGCAGAAGTACCTGTTCAAGGTCGGACCGGTCAGCCTGTCCGACGGAACCCTCCTCCCCGGAATCGTCGACTTCTTCGAGGAGGGCGTCGCCGCGGGCAAGGGAGTTCTGGAACTCATTGGCACCGACGTCGCCGCGTTCTGCGACGACCTGATCAAGGACTCTCCCACGTATGCGGACGTCTACCAGAAATCCATGAGCGGGGAACCCGGCCCGGCCGAGAAGTGACGCCTTCGACCGGCGACGGGCCGACCTGGGCGGGTGCCCGGCTGTCGGTGCGTTGTAGGTGGCGTGTCGGTGGGGCCTGGAACCTTTCCCCACCATGACCACAGACGTCACGATCATCGGTGCCGGACTCGGCGGACTGACCTTCGCCCGCGTCCTGCACGTCCACGGCATCCCGGCCACGGTCTACGAGGCGGAGGTCTCTCCGGCGGCGCGTGCGCAGGGCGGAATGCTCGACATCCATGAGGACAGCGGACAGCCTGCTCTGCGCGCGGCGGGCCTCATGGACGCGTTACGCGGCCTCATCCTGGAGAGCCGCCAGGCGATACGGGTTCTCGACCGGGACGGGACCGTCCTGTTCGAGCATGCCGACGACGGTACGGGTGGCAACCCCGAGGTGCTGCGCGGCGAGCTGCGGCAGATGCTCCTCGACTCGCTCCCGGCCGACACCGTCCGGTGGGGCCACAAGGTCAGCGGTACCCGTGCCCTCGGTGAGGGCCGCCACGAGGTGACGTTCGCCGACGGCACCACCGTCACCACGGGCCTTCTGGTCGGCGCGGACGGCGCGTGGTCCCGGGTCCGGCCACTGCTCTCTCCCGCGGCACCCGAGTACATCGGCATGTCGGCCGTCGAGACCTGCCTGTTCGACGCCGACACCCGGCACCCGGCCAGTGCGAAAGCGGTCGGCGGCGGGTCGCTGTTCGCCCTCGCGCCGGGCAAGGGGATCCTGGCGCACCGGGAGCGCGGCGGCACCCTGCACACCTACGTGATGCTCGCCCGGCCGCGGGACTGGTTCGCGAACCTCGACTTCACCGATCCCGCCGCGGCCACCGCGCGGATCACGCGGGAGTTCGACGGCTGGGCCCCGGAACTCACCGCGCTGATCGCCGACGGTGACACCGCACCGGTCCTGCGGCCCCTCCACGCCCTGCCCGTCGAGCACCGATGGACCCGGGCGCCGGGCGTCACCCTGCTCGGCGACGCCGCCCACCTCTCGCTCCCGAACGGCGAGGGCGCCAACCTGGCCATGTACGACGGCGCCGAACTGGGCCAGGCCCTCGCCGCGCACCCGGACGACATCGAGGCCGCGCTCACCGCGTACGAGCAGGCCATGTTCCCCCGCAGCGCCGCGGCCGCCACCGAAGGCACCCAGGTCCACGAGATGTTCTACGGAGCGGGCGCACCGCACAGCCTGATCAACCTGTTCACCGGCCACGAGGCAGGAGAATGGCCAGCATGACCATGGTGAAGGACATCGACGTCCGCGGTATGCAGCACTGCGAGACGACCGCGCTGGGCGTGCTGTTGCGGCATGAGGGACTCGACCTGTCCGAACCCATGCTGTTCGGGCTCGGCTCCGGGCTGTCCTTCATCTACTGGGACAGCAAAGCCATGGGCTTTCCCTTCCTGGGAGGCCGGGTCAAGCCGTTCGAGCTCACCAGGAACCTGGCCGCCGCGCTCGGGCTCGAGCTGCTGGTCGGGGAGACCACGTCCCCGCGCAAGGCGTGGCAGAACGTGGCGGCACCCATCGACGCCGGTCGACCGGTCGGCCTTCAGCTCGACAGCTACCACCTGGACTACTTCAGCACCAAGGTGCACTTCGGCGGGCACGTCGTGGCGATGTACGGCTACGACGAACGGGACGCCTACCTGGTGGACACCGCCCCGCAGGGCGGAGCCGTCTCGACCAGCCTCTCCGGCCTGGCCAGGGCCAGGGCCGAGCGCGGCCCCATGACCGCCAAGCACCGCTCGTTCACCCTCACGGCGCCCAGCGGCCCGACGTCACCGCTGATGTCACCGCGGGACCGGATCATCCCCGCGATCAAGACCTGCGCCGACGCCTTCCTGAACCCGCCCATCGCGAACCTGGGCCACCGGGGCATCGAGAAGACCGCCCAGCAGGTGCCGAAGTGGCTCCAGCGCAGGGACAATCCGGGGGAGGACCTGCCACGGGCCGCCGACCTCATGGAGAGGGCCGGGACCGGCGGTGCCCTGTTCCGCAATCTCTACCGGGACTTCCTCGCCGAGTGTGCCGAGCTGATCGACAGCGGCCACCTGCGCACCGGCCACCGCCTGTACGCCGAGGCCGCCACCTTCTGGACACAGGTGGCCGCGCTCATCGCGACAGCGGGCGCAACCGGCGACGCGCAGAACCTCACGCAGGCGGGTTCGCTCCTCCACGAGCTCTCGCGCGTCGAACGCGAGGCGATGCGGGCCCTCAGCAGGCTCTAGGGGTGCTCTCCGGCGGCGTCGTCCAGGAGTGCCGTGGTGATCCGTTCCAGGGAGGCGGCGAGGCGGCTGCGGTCGTCGGCCGTCACGGGGGCGACGTAATAGCGCTCCATGATACGGGCGTGGACGTCCACCGCGTGCACGAACGTCCGCTCGCCCTCCGCGGTCGTCTCCACCAGCGTGACCCGGCGGTCGTCGGGTGACGGAACGCGGCGGACCAGGCCCGCTTCCTCCATGCGGTCGATCAGCCGCGTGACCCCGCCGCTGGTCAGGATGAGGTCCTGGGCCAGGGCGCGCTGGGAGACCTGTTCCTCGGGGTCCTTGCACAGCCGGATCAGCACCTCGAACATCACATGGCTGATCCCGGACTCCGCCCGCATGGCGGCGTTGATGCGCTGTTCCAGGTGGGTCGCCGTCTTCAGCAGCAGGCCGAATTCGTGGACGAGCGGCCCGCGGGCAGCCTCCGCGGCGGTGCGCTTCCGTGCCCCCATGGCGTGTCTGCCTTCCCCTATGGATCTTGCGGGCAGTCTAGTGCCGCATAAGTCACTGACTCGTCAATTGCTGAGCAGTCAGCAATATGGTTACCCTACTGCTCATGGACGTCGCTACCGCACCCCCCGTTTCCACCTCGCCCGCACCCCCGCGTGCGCTGCGGCTGCTCATCGTCCTGGGGGCGCTGTCGGCGTTCGGTCCGCTGTCGCTGGACATGTACCTGCCCGCGCTGCCCGCCCTCGCGCGGGACTTCGCCGTCCCGGACGCGGCCGTCCAGCTGAGCCTGACCAGCTGCCTCATCGGCCTCGCCGTCGGGCAGCTGATCGCCGGGCCGCTCAGCGACCGGTGGGGGCGGAGGGTGCCGCTCCTGGTCGGCCTCGCCGGGTACCTCGTGGCGTCCGTGCTGTGCGCCGTCGCGCCGAACGTGGGTGCCCTGACCGGGCTGCGCGCCGTCCAGGGCATAGCGGGCGCGGCGGGGATCGTGATCAGCCGGGCCATCGTCCGCGACCTCTACGAGGGCACCGCCGCCGCCCGCTTCTTCTCCCTCCTCATGCTGGTCAACGGCCTGGCACCGATCCTCGCCCCGGTCGTCGGCGGTCAGCTGCTGCGCTTCACGTCCTGGCGCGGGGTCTTCCTCGTCCTCGCCGTCATCGGCGCGGTATTGCTCGCGGCCACCGTGCTCGTCGTGGGGGAGACCCTGCCGTCCGCGCGGCGGCGCCGCGGCGGACTCGGGCAGACGGTCCGCAGCTTCGGTGTGCTGCTGCGCGACCCGGGCTTCCTGCGGCCCGCCCTCGCGGGCGGTTTCGCGTTCGCCGCGATGTTCGCGTACATCTCGGCGTCGTCCTTCGTGCTCCAGAAGACGTACGGCCTGGACCCGCAGCAGTTCAGCATCGCCTTCGCGGTCAACGCGCTGGGCATCGTGCTGCTCGGCCAGGGCAACGCCCGCCTGCTGCGCGGCCGTTCGCCGTCCGCGCTGCTCCGCGCCGGACTCGCGCTGTGCGCGGCCGGTGGTGGCGCGCTGCTGCTGTCCGTACTCGCCGACCTCGGCGTGGCCGCCGTGCTCGTCTCGCTCTTCGCGCTGGTCTCCAGCATCGGGCTGATCATGCCGAACTCCACGGCGCTGTCGATGTCCGGCCACCCCGAGATGGCCGGTACCGCGTCCGCGCTGCTGGGCCTGCTCCAGTACGCCCTGGGCGGCCTCGCCGCCCCCCTGACGGGCCTCGGCGGCAACGGGGCGGCCCTGCCGATGGCCCTGGCCATCGCCGCCAGCGCGGCGGGGGCGGTCGTCGTGCACCTGTGGCCCGTACGGCGAGCCGTCACGCCCCGGCGATAGCCGACTTCAGCCGTCAGGTACGGCTACCCAGGGATGCGGGGGCCGAGACTCCGACCCCAGTGTCCCGGTCGAGGAGCGGTTGGTGGTGGACCTCGCGGCGGCGCGCGGCGCCTGACACGGCGTATCGTACGGGGCGGGTTGTTACGAGCGTTGTTGTCCCGAGCGTCGTTGTTCCGGGCGTCCGACGAGTGAGCAGGAGAGCGCATTGGCCACCGCAGCCCCGCAGGGCGTCCCCGTCCCGCTCCTCGACCCGGCCGCCGTCGAGCGGTGGCGTACCTCCTCCGGTGCGGTGGTCGACCTGCTGACCCAGGCGCGCGAACTCGGCGGGGTCAGCGCCGTACGGCTCGGCCCGCGCCCCACGGTGCTGGTCACCGACCCGGGAGCGGTACGGCACGTCCTCGCCCTCCACCCCGACCGCTACGTCAAGCGCTCCCACCGGGCGCGCGTGCTCGTCGGGGACGGGGTGCTCTCGGCCACCGGGGAGCCGTGGAAGCGGCAACGCCGCCTGCTCCAGGCCCAGTTCACCGGTGGGGGCATCCGCCGCTACGAGCAGCGCATCGCCGCCGCCGCGCGCCGGACCGCCGACCGCTGGGCGGCCGCCGCCCGCACCGGCGCCCCGACCGACGTCCGCGAGGACATGCGCTTCTTCGCCCTCGACACCATCTGGCGCTCCCTCACCGGCCACCCCCTCGACGAGACCACCAACCGCGAACTCGCCGCCGTCGAGGCGGTGGGCGCCGCCCTCCCCACGACGCCCTCCGCGTCGACCGACCTGGACGCGCTGCGCGCCACCGTGGCCGCCGACCTCGCGCGCATCGACGCCGTCGCCGAACACGCGATCGCGGCCGCCCGCCGGGGAGAGGCGGGGCCCGAGGGCCCCGGCCTGCTGCGCGTCCTGGTGGACGCGGGAGAGACCCGTCCCGAATACACCGATCGATTGATCCGCGACGAGCTGGTCACGCTGCTGACCGCCGGACACGAGACCACCGCCACCACCCTGGCCTGGCTGTACCTGCTGCTCGACCGCCACCCCGAAGCCCGTCGCCGGGCCCTCGACGCGGGCCCGGCGGACTCACCCGAGCGCGAAAACGCCCTCCGGGCCCTCGCCTCCGAAACCCTGCGGCTCTACCCGTCGGCGTGGCTGCTGCCGCGCCACGCCGCCGAGGACGATACCCTCGCCGGGTACCGCGTCGAGGCGGGCACCGACATCTTCGTCTGCCCCTACCTCACCCACCGCGACCCGGCCCTGTGGCCCGACCCGGAGCGGTTCGACCCCTCGCGGTTCGCCGTGCCGGACCGCTCCTCCCGGCACGGCGCGTACTTCCCCTTCGGCCTCGGCGCCCGGGCCTGCCTGGGGGCGCAGTTCGCGATGCGCGAGATGGTCGAGCTGCTGAAGCACCTGCTGCCCGCCTTCGTGCCCGCGTTCCGGGCCACCCCGACGTCGACCGTCTTCGGCATCACGGTCCGTCCGGAGGGCCCGATGCCCGCCACGATCACGACGCCCTAGTCGTTTCCGAAGTCCAACGCCGTCCCGTACAACCGATCCACCTTCAGCCGGATGACCACCCGCCGCTCGGCGACCAGCTGCTCCAGGAACGCGTCCTCGGCCTCCGGGTCCTGCGGCTTCGCGGCCTCCGGCAGCATCGCGAGCAGCTCCCGCCCGATCGCGTCCCCCGGCACCGTCGTCACCTCGGAGACCGAGGCGTCCCCCTCGGCCACGGCGAACGACCACGGGTCGCCGCCCTGCACGTGCAGCGCCGTCCGCGGATTGCGCCGCAGGTGCGTGACCTTGACGCGGTCCGCCGTGGTGGAGAACCGCACGATGCGGGCCTCGGGGTCCCAGCCGTACACCATGGTGGTGAGGTGGGGGTGGCCGCTGCGCTTGACGGTGGCGAGCGTGCCGAACTGCTGGGCGGCGAGCAGCGCGGAAGCGGCGGCGTCGGACAGCGGGCGTGGTGCCGGAGTCTGAGTCATGCCGCGATCAACCGGCGGGGTCGGCCCGGCATTCCCTGAGGCCAATGAAATGCACCGCGTGGTTGATTATTTGACACTGGCCGGGTGGTTCGGCTTACGGTCTGGGCGTTCCAATCACCAGGGGGGATGTGCTGTGATCGCTCTGCTGCTGGCTCTGGGCAGCTCACTCGCCTACGGCTGCGCCGACTTCCTCGGCGGCCTCGGCGCCCGTAAGGCCCACGTACTGCGCACCGTGATGATCGCGGCCCCGGCGAGCCTCGCGATCGAGCTGCTGCTGTGGCCGCTGCTCGGTGCCTCGTTCAGTCCCGGCGCCCTCGGCTGGGGCGCCGCGTCGGGCGTCGCCTCGGCCGCCGTGTTCGCCCTGCTCTACCGCACCCTGGCCATCGGGCCCATGAATGTGCTCTCGCCCCTGACCGCCCTCGTCTCCGCCGCGCTGCCCGTCGCCGTCGGCCTGCTCCAGGGCGAACGCCTGGGCGCCGCCGGGCTCGTGGGCCTGCCGCTCGCCCTGCTGGCGGTGGTCCTGGTCAGCGCCGGCCACGGCGCGGGCGCGGCGCGCCCCTCCCGTACGGCCCTGCTGCTGGCCTTCGGCGCGGGCGCCGCCATCGCCCTCCAACTCGTCTTCCTGCACCAGGCGCCGTCCGACAGCGGCGTGGCCCCCCTGCTCGTCGGCCGGGCGGTCTCCTCGGTCATCACCCTGACCGCGGCCGGACTGCTGCGCCGCACACTGGGCCCCGAGCGGCCCGCGTACGCGATGTCGGCCGCCGCGGGCATGCTCGACTCCCTGGCGAACCTCCTCTTCCTGCTCGCCTCCCGCAGCGGCGACCTCGCCGTCGTCGCCGTGATCACCGCCCTCTACCCGGCCGGTACGGTCCTCCTCGCCCGCGGCGTCCTCGCCGAACGCATCCACCGCGGCCAACTCGTCGGCCTGGGTACCGCCGCCGTAGCCGTCAGCCTCCTCGCCCTGACCTGAACCCGTTGGTCAGTGGGGCCAGATCGGGGGGTTGGTGCAGAACGCGCCGCCGAGGTTGGCGTGATCGGGGTTGGCCGGGTCCAGGTCGCCGTGTTCGGCGATGAGCTTCGCGGCGTACGGCTCCGAGTCGTCCTGGGGGTCGTAGCCCAGTGCCCGGGCGGAGGAGAGGTCCCACCACAGGCGGGTGTTGTTCGAGCTGCCGTACACGACGGTGTAGCCGACGTCCTCGGCGGTGAGGGCGGCGTGCAGGAGGCGGGCGCCGTCGGCGGGGCTCATCCAGATCGACAGCATCCGGACGTTCGTCGGCTCGGGGAAGCAGGAGCCGATGCGGATGGCGACGGACTCGATGCCGTACTTGTCCCAGTAGTACGAGCCCAGGTCCTCGCCGAAGGACTTGGAGATGCCGTAGTAGGTGTCCGGGCGACGCGGGGTGTCGATCGGGATCAGCGGGGCGTCGTCGCCGACGGGGCGGGGCGTGAAGCCCACCGCGTGGTTGCTGGACGCGAAGACGATCCGGCGGACGCCCGCCTCGCGGGCCGCCTCGTAGAGGTTGTACGTGCCCTGGATGTTGGCGGCGAGGATCTTGTCGAACGGGGCTTCCAGGGAGATGCCCGCCAGGTGGATGATCGCGTCGACGCCCTCCACGGCCCGCCGCAGCGCGTCCTTGTCGGCGAGGTCGGCGATGATCGCGTCCGGGGCGTCGGGAATGGGGGCGACGTCGAACAGGCGCAGCTCGTAGCCGTACGGCGGCAGCAGCTCGCGCATCAGGGTGCCCATGCCGCCGGCGGCGCCGGTGAGGAGGATGGTGCGGGGAGCGGGCGCGGACATGGGCGGATCTCCTCCGTACGGTACGTACACGGACGCCGGGCGTATATGTGCATGTGGTTCAGATGCATGGACAACGTAGGGATTGCGAGTGGGGGCGTCAAGGGTGATCGATGCGCGCGCCGACCCTTGACCGGTACGCGACGGCTGCCCTACGGTGAGCGCGTTCATAAATATAGATGTCGGTCAGAAACGTGCACGCGACAGGGAGAGCCCGTGACCACAGCCCCCTCAGCCTCGGCATCGCTTGCCGAGCGCCTAGACGGACTGCTGTTCTTCCCCGTGACCGCCTATGGGCCCGATGGCGCCCTGGACCTTGACGTGTATCGCACCCATGTGCGCCGGGGCATCGAGGCGGGCGCGGGGGCCGTTTTCGCGTGCTGTGGGACGGGGGAGTTCCATGCGCTGACCCCCGGGGAATTCCACGACTGCGTCACCGTGGCGGTGGAAGAGGCCGCGGCGGTCGAGGCCGCGGGCGGGGTGCGGGTGCCGGTCGTCGCGGGCGCCGGCTACGGGACGGCGCTCGCCATCCAGTACGCCGAGCTCGCGGAGCGGGCGGGGGCCGACGGGCTGCTCGCCATGCCGCCGTATCTGGTGGTGGCGGACCAGGAGGGACTGGTCCGGCACTACACCGCGCTGGCGGGGGCGACGGGGCTGGACATCATCGTCTATCAGCGCGACAACGCCGTCTTCGTGCCCGAGACCGTGGCGCGGCTCGCGCAGGTGCCCGGGATCATCGGGCTGAAGGACGGGCTCGGCGACCTGGACCTGATGCAGCGCATCGTGAGCGCGGTGCGGGAGGCCGGAGCGGAGGAGGGGTTCCGGTACTTCAACGGGCTGCCGACGGCCGAGCTGACCGGGCTGGCGTACCGGGCGATCGGGGTGACCCTCTACTCGTCCGCCGTCTTCTGCTTCGTACCGGAGGTCGCGCTGGCGTTCCACCGGGCGTTGACGGCCGGTGAGGACGATGTCGTCAACCGGCTGCTGGACGGCTTCTTCCGGCCGCTCGTCGAACTGCGCAACCAGGGGCGGGGATACGCCGTATCCCTGGTGAAGGCCGGGGTTCGGTTGCGCGGGCTGGACGTGGGCGAGGTGCGGGCGCCGCTGAGCGAGCCGAGCGCGGAGCATGTGAAGGCGCTGACCGAGCTGATCGAGTGGGGCCTGGAGCTGGTGGGGGAGGGTGGTGTGAGGTGAAGTCCTCCGCCTTTGTGTACCCGTGGGACGTGGTGGGCGACCCGGACGCGGCGGCGCGCATCGCCGACCTGGGCGTACAGCAGGTCACCCTGGCCTCCGCGTACCACTCGACGCGGGCCCTGACCCCCCGGCATCCGCAGCACCGGATCGTGACGGCGCGGCATTCGGCGGTGCTGTATCCGGTGGATGAGGAGCGGTGGGCCGGGCGTGCGCTCCGGCCCTACGAGCAGGCGTGGGTCGCCGGGGCCGATCCCTTCGGGGAGGCGGCGGAGGCGTTGGCCGGGGCCGGGCTGGAGGTGCACGCGTGGGTCGTGCTCGCCCATAACTCCCGGCTGGGGGACGACCATCCGGGCACGTCCGTGCGGAATGTGTACGGGGATCGGTACCCGTGGGCGCCGTGCATCGGGCGGCCCGAGGTACGGGAGTACCTGGTCGACCTGGCGGTCGAGGCGGCCGTGCGGCCGGGGGTGGCCGGGGTCGAGCTTGAGTCGTGCGGTTGGTACGGGCTCGCCCATCTGCACGCCCACGACAAGATCGGTGGGGTGGGGCTGGGGGAGGAGGCGCAGTATCTGATGTCGCTGTGCTTCTGCGAGTGCTGTTGCGCGGGGTACGAGGGGCTGGGCGCGTCCCCGGAGGAGCTGCGGGCTGCCGTGCGGGGCGCCTTGGAGCCGGTGTGGGCGGGGGGTGCGCCTGGCGCGTTGGGTGCGGATGTGGCGGGCGTCTTCGCGGCGTGGCGGGACGGCATGGCGAGTGGCTTGCAGCGGGACGCGGTGGCGGCGGTGCGGGCTGCGGCGCCCGGTTCCGGTTTTCAGGTGCTGCTGCACGCGGTGCCCTCGCGGCGGGCGGTGGGCGCCAACGTGGGCGTCGACCCGGCGGATGTGCTGGCGCACGCGGACGGGGTGGTGTTGCCGTGTACGGGCGACGCGGCGGTCCGTACCGCGGTGCTCCCGCCGTTCGTTCCGCACCGGCGGGAGGGGACGGTGCTCGCCGCGAACTTCACGGTGGTCGCGGGGATGGGGGGTCGGCCGTCCTCGCTGGTGGATGACGCGGCGCATGCGGTGGAGTTGGGCGCGGATGAGATTCGGCTGTACCACGCGGGGTTGGCGTCGGAGGGGGATGTGGGGGAGGTGCGGAAGGCGCTGGGGCGCCTGGGGTGACCTTTCCCCGGTTGGGGGCTCCGCCCCTGGGCCCCGCGGGGCTCCGCCCCGGACCCCGCTCCGCGCCTCGGGGCGGGGCGCGGGTGACGCGAGTGAAACGCCGGAGCGGTCCGCCGGCCGGAGCCGGCGGACCGCTGTCGGGAGCAACGCGGTCAGCTGACCACCTTCAGCTTGGCCAGCTTCGACCAGCCGAGGCTGTCCACCTTGGCGAACAGGTTCTTGATGTTGGCTGGGTTCAGCTTGATGCAGCCGTTGGAGTAGTAGTCGTTCGGGTTGCTGTTGGTCCACCTCTCGGACTCGGCCCTGCCCTGTCCGCCGTTCCGCGTCATCTCGCTGTGGATGAACAGGTCGTCACGCTTGGTGCCGTTGTGGCACTTCTTGTCGGAGATCTTGATGACGTAGCCGTGGATCTTGCTGCCGGGGTAGTTCTTCTGGTGGAACTGGATCTTGTAGTCGCCGTTGGGCAGCCAGCCCTTGTTGCGGGCGCAGCTGTTGGTGTTGACACCCGAACCGGCCTTGTACTTCTTGATGACCTTGTCGGGGCCGGAGACGCTCTTCATCAGAGAGAGCCGGGAATTGGTGACCGTGCTCTTGTCGAACTTCAGGTAGTACTTCGCGGCCGCCGCGGTGGTCGCGGTGGAGTCCGTCGGACGGGCCTGGGCCGTGGTCGTCGCCGCGGCCGTCAGGCCGCCGACGAGGGCCATGGAGAGCGCGGCGGTGGCGAATTGTGCGCGAAACCTCATGAGTTTTCCCCGTTGTGGTGTCGAAGGGCCCGGCGGTCTTGCTCGGGCTGCGACAGAGCATTGCGGGGCGTGGGCGGGCCGGGCAACGGCGTCCGGTGTCCCGGACAGAAGCCACCCTGTCCGGCCCGTTCAGAGCCTGTCCGGATTCCTGTCCGGCCTTTGTCCGGGAGGCCGAGGGCCTCCGGCGTGCGGACGGTCGCCGACGACTCCGCCGCGCTCCAGGCATTCGCGCGCACCATTTCTCCGGGTCCTGTGCAGCTGCTCGTCGGAATGCGCCTCCAGCCAATGTGGAGGCGATCGGTGAAGCGGTGGAGGTGTATCGCGAGCTGGCGCAGGTGCGGCCCGACGCTTTCCGGCCCAACCTCGCTGGCAGCCTGAACAACCTCGCCATCACTCTGGCTGGTCTGGGGCCGGGGGGAGGAGGCGTTGGAGGTTATCCGGGAGGCGGTGGAGATCCGGCGTGAGCTGGCTCAGGCCCGGCCCGAGGTCCATCAACCTGAACTTGAGGAGCCGCTAGGATTATTGGAGGCGTTGGAGGGACCTACCGGTTGAGCCGGTGTGGTCAGGGCCGACGGTAGAGAGCAAGGTAACGCCGGGGGCGGCTGTCTGGTGCACTGCTGCCCGGGCAGGCCCGTGGGCGTGAGCGGCATCTGCACTTGCTCAGCGTGGCGGAACCGGGGGGGCACAACCCTACCCACCTCACGCGGCCGCGCCCGCGTGCGAAAGGCGCCACCACCCCCCACCTCGTCGTAGCGTCGTCCCCGTCAGCCCAACCGGGCGTCGCGGCGAGGAGTTGGATATGGACGGACACGACACGGCCAAGCGGCTGCGGGCTATCGGC
Organism: Streptomyces sp. BRA346; assembly: GCF_052851135.1. Taxonomy (NCBI): domain Bacteria; kingdom Bacillati; phylum Actinomycetota; class Actinomycetes; order Kitasatosporales; family Streptomycetaceae; genus Streptomyces; species Streptomyces sp. BRA346. Next base: position 398,189 of record NZ_JAIWIH010000006.1, read on the forward strand.
GATGAGCTGTCGGACCGCTTCTACGAGCGGGCCGACGTCGTGCGGACGCTGATCGTGACGCTTCTGGCCGGGCAGCACTCGCTGGTGCTCGGGCCGCCCGGGACGGCGAAGTCCGAGATGGCGCGGGAGCTGACGGGGCGGGTCGAGGGGGCGGCGTACTGGGAGATCCTGCTGTCGAAGTTCACCGCGCCGACGCGGATGTTCGGCCCCATCGATGTGGCCGCGCTCGCCCGGGGCGAGTACCGCCAGGTGTACGACGGGCGCGCCACGACCGCGCACATCGCGTTCATCGACGAGATCTTCAAGTGCTCCACGGCCGCGCTCAACGAGACACTGGGCTATCTCAACGAGCGGATCTACCACCCCGAGAGCGGCGGCGAGCCGATCCGTTGTCCGCTGATCGGGGCCATCACGGCGAGCAACGAGCTGCCCGGTGGGGAGGATTCGGCCGCGATCTACGACCGGCTGCTGGTGCGGATCGAGGTCGGGTATCTGGCGGATCCGTCCAACTTCGCCGCGCTCGTGCGGTCCGCCGTCGGCCGTCCGGTGGCGCCGCCGCGGACCACGGTCGAGCTGGCGGCGTTGCAGCACGCCGTGGCCGAGGACGTCCCGGCCGTGGACGTACCCGACGCGATCGTGGACGCGGTATGTACGCTGCGGGCCGCCCTGCGGCGTAAGGAGCTCGTCACCTCCGACCGCCGTTGGCGGCAGGCGGTGGGGCTGCTCCAGGCGTCCGCGTACCTCGACGGCCGTCCGGAGGTCGGCGAGGCCGATCTGTCGGTGCTGACGCATGTGCTGTGGGATTCGCCCGCGCAGCGCCCGACCGTCGAGCGCGAGGTACTGCACCTGGTCAACCCCGACGCCAAGGAGGCGCTCGACTTGGCCGACACCATCGAGGAGCTGGAGGCCCAGCTCGACGCCATGGCGGGGCAGTCCCGCGAGGCGCTGAGCGAATGGGTCATCAAGAAGGCCCACAACCAGCTCGCCATGGCGGGGAAGCGGCTGGAGAAGCTGCGCGAGGACGCGGCGCGAGCCGGGCGTTCCACTGCCGCCATCGATCGGGTCACCGGCCGCCAGCGCGCCGTCCGCGCCCGCGTCCTCACCGAGGCGCTCGGCGTGGACGCGAACATGGTGCAGGCCCAGCCGTGAGCAGCCTCGACGAGCTGGCGCACCTCGGCGGGACATGGCTGGCCCGGTCCGCCGCCGCGCCACGGCGGCACACCGGGGCCGTGGTCGCGGACCGGTTCGACCGTGTCACGTGGCGCGATACGTATGAGCAGTCGGCCGGGCTGCGGGAGGTGGCGGAGGAGCTGAGGGCGCGCTACGAGTACGCCAACGACCTGTTGGCCGATGTGTTCCTCGCCGCGTACAAGGTCGGCCCGCGGGTGCGGGAGCCGGCGGAGATGGATACCTCCCGGCTGGTCAACCGCCAGGTCATCACCGCGCTGGTGGAGTCACGGCAGTTCGCCGAGCTGCACCGGGAGACGGCCGGTGATCCGTACGCCGCCGCCATGGCCGTACTCGCCCAGGCCGCCGCGCTGCGCGGGATGCTGGAGCGTTTGCGGGAGGTCCAGGAGCGGGGTGAGCGGGCGGGGAAGGCGCGGAGGGACGCCGAGGGTGCGGCCACGGCCGTGGGCGAGGCGCTTCAGGGGGCCGCCGACGAGGGCGGCGACGTGCCCGACGCGGCCGCCGACGCCGTACGACGGGCCATCGACGCCGCCGAAGCCGCCGAGGCCGCGGCGCGGCAGGCCGCCGACGGTGCCGCGCAGGCGCTCGCCGCAGCCGCCCCCGGCATCCGCGCTGCCGCGCGGAACGCGGCCGCGAAGGCGGCCGAGGCCGTACGGGAGGAGGGCGCGCTGATGCGGGCGTGGGGCGTCGGCCCCGGCGAGCTGGAACGAATGCCGTTCGACCAGCGTGCCCGGCTCGCCGAACGGCTCCGCACCGGCCGTCTCGCCCGGTGGGCCGAACTGATCGGCCGCTTCCGGCAGATGGCCGGGGGCGAGCGCGCCCGCAAGGTGGAGAACGCCACCGGGGAACTGGTCGGCGTCACGCTCGGCGACGACCTCTCCCGGGTCATCCCCTCCGAGCTGGCCAACCTCGGACTGCCCGAGCTGCGCGCGGTGTTCGCCGCGCGCTACGCCGCCGGGGAGCTGATGCTGTACGACAGCGAGGGGGAGCAGGCCACCGGGCAGGGCGCCATCATCGCGTGCGTGGACACCTCGCACTCCATGTACGAGGCCGGGCCCGGTGGGGTTACGCGGGAGGCGTGGGCCAAGGGGTGCGCCTTGGCGTTGCTGGATCAGGCCCGTGCGGCGGGGCGCGATTTCGTGGGGATCTTGTTTTCCGCGGCGGATAAGGTGCGGGTCTTTCGCTTTCCGGCCGGGCAGCCTGCCGGTGTCGATGGGGTGCTCGATTTCGCGGAGACGTTTCTTGGCGGCGGGACCAGCTATGAGGCGCCGTTGTCGGTGGCGCGTGAGGTGCTGGAGGAGGAGTTCAACGATGCCGCGCGCAGGCGGGGGGACATCGTGATGATCACCGATGACGAGTGCGGGGTCACGGAGGAGTGGATGCGGGGGTGGAACGATGCCAAGCGGGTGCTGGGGTTCCGGGTTTTTGGTGTGGCGGTGGGTACGGCGCGGGCTGCGGAGGCGGGGTCGGTGCTGGAGGCGTTGTGCGACAACCTTCGCTCTGTCGACGACCTTGGGGATGTGCATGCGGCGGCGGATCTGTTTCGCGTGATCTAGGGCGGGGGCCTTTCCCCACCCCGCCCCTTCCCGAACCGGGGCTCTGCCCCGGCCCCCGCTCCTCAATCGCCGGAGGGGCTGGGTGGTGGGGCATCTCCGCCCCGGAGACCGGTTGGGGGCTCTGCCCCGGCCCCCGCTCCTCAAACGCCGGAGGGGCTGGTTGTGCCCGGAGGGGCCGAGACGCGCCCGGAGGGGCTGGGGCTCCGCCCGGAGGGGTTGGGGTGCGCCCGGAGGGGCCTCAAACGGCGGAGGAGCTGGGGCGCGTCCGGAAGGGCTGGGTGGGCACCCGCCCTTGGGCGTCGGAGAGGCCAGGTTGTGGGCAATCGTTCCGCGGAGGGGGGCACCTCCCAGCGGTAGCTGGGGGAGGGACGGGTGGGCACAACCCGGCCACGCTGCCGCACCCGCCCGTGAAACCGTTAGTGGCACCCCCATGAAGCGCACCCCGTCAGAGCTGACGCACATGGTCCCGTAGCGTCCGGGCCACCTGGGACATCAACGCCTCCGCGCCCGGCTGGACCGCGGCCGGGACCTCGGATTCCGTCAGGGCCGCCACGGCGAAGGTCTGGCCGTCGGCGTGCTCGACCACGCCCACCTCGTGGCGGAGGTTCAGCAGGGTGCCGGTCTTGGACGACCATTTCGTGGCGTCCGAGCTGAAGTCCGGCGTGAGGCGGTGACGGAGGACGTTGTGGGCCATGAGCGTCCGTACCCGCTCCGCCACCTCGGGGTGGATCTTCGACGGGGTCCACAGCGCCTGGAGCAGGTCGACGTACGACCGCGCGCTGCCCGTGTTGGCGCGGGTGGTGTCGAGTTGCGGGACCCGGTGGCCGCGGCCGCCCGTTCCGGCGCCGATGGCGAGGGCGTGGGCCAGATCGACCTGGGCGGCGTCGAAGCGTTCCACGGGGGTGTCGGACAGCTCGTCCATGGTGTGGCGGACGGTGATGTCCCGCAGACCGAACTCGTTGAGCAGGTCGGCGACCAGAGCGGGCGGGGTGAGGGCGAACAGCGCGTCGGCGGCCGTTCCGTCGCTCAGGCAGGTGCTCAGGTACAGCAGGTCGTCGACCGCGACCCGCGCCGGGTGGCGGAAGCGGCTCAGCCCGGTGGGGCCGGGTGTGGTGATCCGGCCGGGGTGTACGTCGAGCATCGTCGCGCCGTCCAGCTCGCCCCGCCGGATGCGTTCCACCGTCGCCAGTGCCAGCGGGACCTTGACCAGGGAGGCCGACGGGAGCTGGGTGTCGGGGTCGATGCCCAGTTCGTCTCCCGTGTGCAGGTCCCGTACGAGGAAGCAGCCGCGCAGGCCGCCGTCGTGCAGCTGCCGCCGCAGGTCGTGGAGCAGGGCTTCGGTGTTCACCAACCAGATTCCGTTCCGGAGCTTCCGGCACCCAGGCAACGGGCCATGGCCCCGCCCAGGCGCGCTTCGATGTGCTGGGGGCTGCCTTCCGCGGTGGCGAGGGCGTACCCCCGGCCGAGGGGCAGTTCGCCGACGGGCCGCCAGTTCAGGCCGAGTTCGGCGGCCTGCGCGGGGGAGCACAGCAGGACGTCGTGCGTACCGAAGACCTCCGCCACGGCCGTGGTCAGGTCGAGCGCGGCGACGAGCTGGGCGGGCCGCAGGCCGACCGCGTCGCGCAGCCGGGTCAGCGGGTCGCGAATGTGCGGTACGTCGTCCTCCGGCTGGATCCAGACGCGCCGGGCCGGGCCGGAGGAGGCGCGTCCGACGCGCAGCGTCTCCAGGTAGACGCGCTTCACGCCGGGATCCACGGCCCCGGCGAGCCCGAGCGGTACGCGCCACGCCGCATCGTCCGGCGGCACGGCGAGCAGGGCCGCCCGTACCTGCTCGGCGTGGAGGAGCTCCCGCCGCCGTGCCGGTGCCGCGACGCGGAGGTCCAGGGTGACGCCGAGCCCCCGCGCCTCGGCGACGAGCCGCGCGAGACCGGCCGTGGTGCAGATGCCGGGCACGGCGAGCCGCCACGGCTTGCGCTTGACGGCTTCGGCCTCGTGCAGCAGCACATCAGCCGCCTGGACGAGCTGCCGGGCCGTCGGCAGCATGTCGCGGCCGAACGGAGTGAGCACGGCCCGCCGCGACGTCCGCTCGAACAGCGGCTCACCGAAGCGTTCCTCCAGGGCGGCGACGCGACGGCTGGCCACCGACTGGGACATCCGGGCAGCGGACGCGCCGACGGTGAAACTGCCGTGCTCGCTCACGCTGACGAACGCACGGCATGCCCCCACGAGATCCACAGCTCGCAACCCTATGCCAGGTCTGCGTCATGCCGAATCCGCATGAAGTGGCGCGTGAGCGTATTGGACCGCATGAGTGGCCGATGGCGAAGGTGTTCCCAACTCACCGGCCAGCGATGATTCTTGGAGATCGAACCCATGCGCTACACCCGTGCCCGCCGCACCGCCCTCGGTGCGCTCGCCGCGCTGCTTCTCGTTCCGGTCGTGGCCTGCGGCCAGGACAACTCCGCGCCCGCCGCCACGGCGACGTCGATCGCGGACGCCAAGCCGTACACCGGCGAACTCAAGGCCCTGGAGCGCGAGTACGACGCACGGCTCGGCCTCTACGCCGTCGACACCGGCACCGGACGCCAGGTGGCCTACCGGGACGGTGAGCGCTTCGGCTTCCACTCCACGTTCAAGGCGCTCGCCGCCGGAGCCGTGCTGCGCAAGTACTCCCTGAGCGGAATGAGCAAGCGGATCACGTACTCCCGTGACGACCTGGTCGACAACTCGCCCATCACCGAGAAGCACGTCGACACCGGAATGACCCTGCGCGAGCTGTGCGACGCCGCCGTCCGCTACAGCGACAACACCGCCGCCAACCTGCTGTTCGACGCGATCGGCGGGCCCAAGGCGCTCGAACGCGAGGTCAGGAGGGTCGGGGACGACGTCACCCGGATGGAGCGCATCGAGCCCGAGCTGAGCAAGTGGGTTCCGGGTGACACGCGGGACACCACCACGCCGCGCGCGCTCGCCAAGGACCTGCGCGCCTTCGCCCTCGGCGACGTCCTGCGCAAGCCCGAACGCGCCCAGCTCACGACGTGGCTGAAGACCAACACCACGGGGGACGCCCTCATCAGGGCCGGGGTGCCGGGGGGCTGGGTGGTCGGCGACAAGACCGGAAGCGGCTTCTTCTACGGCGCCCGCAACGACATCGCCGTGGTGTGGCGCCCGGACGCCGCGCCCATCGTCATGGCGGTCCTGACCAACCGCGGCGAGAAGGACGACGTGCACGACGACAAGCTGATCGCGGAGGCGGCCTCCGTGGTCGCGGACACGCTGTCGTAGCCCGGCGCGGGTGCCACGCGCGTACCACGCGGCTACCACGCCCGCCCGGTGCCATGGGCGGTGCGGACGGACGGAAGTTCGTCCGACGCACAGAAGCGAGGGAGCACGCATGCGCATCCAACGTCTCGTCGCCACCGCCGCGGTGCTCGCGGCCGGGCTGGGCGGAGCGATCATCTCGGCCCCGACCGCCACGGCGGCGTCGGGCCCGGCCCAGGCGGCGGTGTCCCAGACCGGCGTCACGCCGAAGTCCTGCCCGCCCCAAGCGCCGCCGCCGCACGCCGGGCCTCAGTTCCGGTGCCTGTCGTGGTACCCGACGGAGGCGGAGTGCAACGCGGGCGTCATCGAGTACATCACGCACGCCCCGTCGAACGGCGGGTACTGCCAGCCCGCCCCCGACGGCTGGTGGGGCTTCATCCACCCGGGTCCCTGACACCGGGTCCCGAATGCTCAGGTCCCCGCGAGCGCGCGTCTCAGCCGCGCTCGCGGGGACCTCGTCGTATCAGCCCGGATTCGCGCAGCACCCGCTCCACCGTCTCATCGAGCCCGCTCGTCGCAGGGATCACGGTTTCGGCGCCGCCCGGCAGCAGGTCCAGCGGGCGGTACCAGGCGCGCAGCTCCGCCTCGCCGTACTCGGCCGCCTGCGGCTTCGTGGCGTGGCGGCGCACCGTCTCGGCGAACGGCACGTCGAGGTAGTACGCATGGGTGCGGCCCCGGTGGTCCTCGCGCAGGGCGTCGAGCATCGCGCCGTAGTGGGCCGCGTACAGGATGCCCTCGACCACCACGTGGTAGCCGTGGTCGAGGGCGTAACGCGCGACCGTGTCGATGAGGCCGATGTTCGCGCCGTCCGGGACGTCCCGCTCCCGCAGCACCTCCCGCCGCAGCGTGTCCTGGCCGACCAGCGCGAGCCCCCGCCCGTAGCGGGCGCGCAGCTCGCGCGCGACGGAGGACTTGCCGGAGGCGGAGTTGCCGCGGAGGAGGATCAGCCGCGTCGTCGGGGAGCCCATTAGCACCCCGACGACGTTACCGGCATCGAAAGTTGAAGTTTCGTCAGGACCGTTGACGAATCCGTGGGGCCGCCCTAACTTCATCGCGTCGTACTTCGTACGTCATATATGAGACGCGATACGTGAGATCTGAGAGCCCCCCATGGACATCGCCCCCAGCCCGATTCCCTCCCGTACCCAGTACGTGCTGGAAGCGGTCAAGCACGCCATCCTCACGGGACGGCTGCGGCCGGGGCAGCCGCTGGTCGAGACCGAGCTGGCCGCGCAGTTCGGGGTGTCGAAGACGCCGGTGCGGGAGGCGCTGAAGACCCTGGCGGGCCGGGGCCTCGTGGTGATGAGCGAGTACAAGGGCGCGACCGTCCGGACCGTCGACACCGCGATGGCGCGGGCCGTATACGACGTACGGCTGCTGCTGGAGCCCGAGGCGCTGCGGCGGACCGTCACCGCGCGGGCGAGCCTGGCGGCGGCGGGGGCCGCGCTGGAGCGGTCGGACGCGGCGGCCGACCCCGCCGACCGGTCGCTGGCCAACCGGGACTTCCACCGCTCGCTCTACCTCCCCTGCGGCAACCCGCTGCTGACCCGGATGCTCGACGAGCTGCGCGACCAGGCGGCGCTGGTGTCCGCCGTCGCCTGGCAGGCGGTGCCGTCGTGGGAGCGGGAGGCGCGGGAGCACCGCGAGATCCTGGCCCGCGCGCACGACGGGGACGCCGACGGGGCCGCCCGCGCGCTGCACCACCACATCTCCTCCTTCGTCCAGCGGGCCTTTCCCGACCCGGACACCGACCCGGACACCGATCCGGACACCGACCCGGACACCACCGCGGACAGCACCGCGCAGACCAACGCGAACACGAACTAGCCCGAACACGAACCAGAGAGGCCCGTATGGACTTCACACCGCTGAGAACCGCGCTCGCGGACGTCGTGGCGATCCCGGTGACCCCGTACGACGCCACGGGCGCCGTCGACCGGACCACCTACCGCGCCCTGCTGCGCCGGCTTCTCGACGGCGGCGTACGGGCCGTCACCCCCAACGGCAACACGGGGGAGTTCTACGCCCTCACCCTCGAGGAGCGCCGGCTGTGCACCGAGCTGAGCGTCGAGGAGGCGGGCGGCCGGGCCGCCGTGCTGGTGGGCGTCGGGCAGGACGTGGCGACCGCGGTGGACGCCGCGCGGCACGCCCGGGAGGCCGGGGCGCAGATGGTGATGGTGCACCAGCCGGTGCACCCGTACGTGTCGCAGGACGGCTGGGTCGACTACCACCGCGAGATCGCGGAGGCGGTTCCGGAGCTGGGCGTGGTGCCGTATCTGCGCAACCCGTTGATCGAGGGCGCGGCGCTCGCGGGCCTCGGCGAGGCGTGCCCGAACGTGATCGGCGTGAAGTACGCGGTCCCCGACGCGGCCCGCTTCGCGGCCTTCGCGCGGGACGCGGGCCTCGACCGGTTCGTCTGGGTGGCCGGGCTCGCCGAGCTGTACGCGCCCTCGTACTGGGCCGTCGGCGCCACCGGCTTCACCTCCGGACTGGTGAACGTCGCCCCGAAGGTCTCGCTCGACATGCTGGGCGCGCTGCGCGCCGGGGACTACGCGGCCGCGATGAAGGTGTGGGAGCAGATCCGGCCGTTCGAGGATCTGCGGGCCGCCCGGCAGTCGGCCAACAACGTGACCGTGGTGAAGGAGGCACTCGCCGCGCTCGACCTGTGCCGCCGCGACGTCCGCCCGCCCAGCCGACTGCTGCCGGAGCCGCAGCGCGCGGAGGTCGCGGCCCTCATACAGGGGTGGGCGCTATGAGCCGCCCGCGCAGAAGACCGGAGGAGCTGCGCAGCCACCAGTGGTACGGCACCGAGGGGTTACGCACCTTCAGCCACCGGGCCCGCACCCGCCAGCTCGGCTATCTGCCCGAGGAACACCTCGGCAAGCCCGTCATCGCGATCCTCAACACCTGGAGCGACATCAACCCCTGCCACGTCCACCTGCGCGACCGCGCCCAGGCGGTCAAGCGCGGGGTCTGGCAGGCGGGCGGCTTCCCCCTCGAATTCCCGGTCTCCACCCTCTCCGAGACCTTCCAGAAGCCGACGCCGATGCTGTACCGGAATCTGCTGTCCATGGAGGCCGAGGAACTGCTCCGCTCGTACCCGGTGGACGGCGCCGTGCTGCTGGGCGGCTGCGACAAGTCCACCCCGGCGCTGCTCATGGGCGCCGCCACCGCCGATCTGCCGACCGTCTTCGTGCCCGCGGGGCCGATGCTGCCGGGGCACTGGCGCAACGAGGTGCTGGGCTCGGGCACCGACATGTGGAAGTACTGGGACGACAAGCGGGCCGGGCTCATCGGCGACTGCGAGATCGCCGAACTGGAGCGCGGCATCGCCCGCTCGCCCGGCCACTGCATGACCATGGGCACCGCCTCCACGCTGACGGCCGCCGCCGAGGCGCTGGGCGTGACCCTGCCGGGCGCCTCGTCCATCCCGGCCGTCGACTCCGGGCACGAGCGGATGGCCGCGGCCTCCGGGATGCGCATCGTCGAGCTGGTGTGGCAGGACCTGCGGCTCTCGGAGATCCTCACCCGGGACGCGTACGAGGACGCCGTCACCACCGTGCTCGCGCTCGGCGGCTCCACCAACGCCGTCATCCACCTGATCGCCATGGCCGGGCGCTCGGGGGTGCGGCTCACCCTGGACGACTTCGACCGGACCGCCCGTACGGTGCCCGTCCTCGCCAACCTGCGGCCCGGCGGCCGGTACCTGATGGAGGACTTCCACTTCGCCGGGGGACTGCCGGGCTTTCTCTCCCGGCTGACGGACACGCTGCACCTGGACCGCCCCACCGCCGCCCACGCCACCCTGCGCGAACAGCTCGACGGCGCCCTCGTGCACAACCCGGACGTCATCCGGCCGCGCGACAACCCCCTCGCCGGGGAGGGCGGGGTGGCGGTACTGCGCGGCAACCTGTGCCCGGACGGCGCGGTCATCAAGCACATCGCCGCCGATCAGCACCTGCTGAAGCACACCGGGCCCGCCGTCGTCTTCGACGACTACAAGACGATGCAGGCCACCATCGACGACCCCGGCCTCGGCATCACCGAGGACACCGTGCTGGTGCTGCGCAACGCCGGTCCGCTCGGCGGGCCCGGCATGCCCGAGTACGGGATGCTGCCCATCCCCGACCACCTGCTGAAGAAGGGGGTTCGGGACATGGTGCGGATCTCCGACGCCCGGATGAGCGGCACCAGTTACGGCGCCTGCGCGCTGCACATCGCGCCCGAGTCGTACGTCGGCGGACCGCTCGCCCTCGTCCGCGACGGCGACCTGATCACGCTCGACGTGGCGGCGCGGGTGCTGCGGCTGGAGGTGGACGACGCCGAGCTGGAGCGGCGCCGGGCCGACTGGACGGCCCCGCCGCCCCGCTACGAGCGCGGCTACGGGGCGCTCTACCAGGAGCAGATGACCCAGGCCGACACCGGCTGCGACTTCCGCTTCCTGGCCCGGGAGGGCGCGGTGCCGGAACCGTACGCGGGCTGAGCGAAAAATTTTTTGACCGGTATCCCGAACGACGTACGGAAAGCGCTTCCTCCTTCGAGTAAGCGCTTACCGTGAGAACGGAGAAGCAGTCATGGCCAACGCCGTGGCGAAACGTACGGGAGCGGCACCACGCCGCCTCCCGTACCTGCTGATCGCCCCCGCCGGGCTGCTGATGCTGGGCTTCATCGCCTATCCGATGCTCAGCGTCCTCTACTACAGCCTTCAGAACTACAACGTCACCAAGCCCTGGCGGAACGGCTACGCGGGCTTCGAGAACTTCACCCGCATCTTCACCGACGACCCGCAGTTCTGGGACGCGCTGACCTTCAGCGGCAAGTGGGTCGTCACCGAGGTGCTGCTCCAGCTCGTGCTCGGCGTCGCGCTCGCCCTGCTGGTCAACCAGACCTTCATCGGACGCGGCATCGCCCGCGCCCTGGTCTTCTCGCCCTGGGCCGTCTCCGGGGTGCTGACCACCACCATCTGGATGCTGCTCTACAACCCGTCGACCGGCATCAGCCGCTATCTCGCGGACGCCGGGATCGGCACGTACGGCACCTCCGTGCTCTCCGACACCGGCACGGTCTTCTGGGCCGCCGTCCTCGCCGAACTCTGGCGCGGCGTCCCCTTCTTCGCCATCCTCATCCTCGCCGACCTCCAGTCCATCCCCAAGGACCTGTACGAGGCGGCCTCGGTCGACGGCGCCGGGCGGGCCCGGCAGTTCTTCCACATCACGCTGCCGCACCTGAAGGACGCCATCGTGCTGTCGACGCTGCTGCGCGGGGTGTGGGAGTTCAACAACGTCGACCTGCTCTACACCCTCACCGGCGGCGGTCCGGCCGGGCAGACCACCACGCTGCCGCTGTACGTCGCCAACACCGGGATCAACGGCCACGACTTCGGCTACGCCTCCGCGCTGACCACCGTCGCCTTCGTGATCCTCCTCTTCTGCTCGATCCTCTATCTGCGCCTGAGCAAGTTCGGAGGCGACACCAAGTGAGAGCCGCACTCGCGGAGCAGGACCGCGGCCCGGCCCTGTCCGCCCCCGCAGCCCCCGTCCCGCCCGCCGCCCCCGGCAAGCGGCGCGGACGCTCGGTCGACGACGGCGTACCGCGCTGGCAGATCTACGCGCCGCTGGGCCTGTACCTGCTGTTCACCCTCGTCCCCTTCTACTGGATGCTGCTCTTCGCGCTCCGCCCCGCGGGTTCCACCTCGCTGGTGCCGTGGCCGGTCACCGGGGAGCACTTCGCGAAGGTCTGGAACGAGCGCGCCTTCGGGACCTTCTTCCAGAACAGCATGATCGTCGGCGTCGCGTCGCTGCTGATGACGACCGTGGTCGCGCTCGCGGGCGGCTACGCGCTCGCCCGCTTCGACTTCCGCGTCAAGAAGGGCTTCATGCTGGCCCTGCTCGCCTCGCAGTTCATCCCGGGCGCGCTGATGCTCGTACCGCTCTTCGAGATCTTCAAGAACCTCCAGATGATCAACTCGCTGGGGAGCGTGATCATCGCGGAGACCGTCTTCCAACTGCCCCTGTCCATCATCCTCATCAGCGGCTTCATCAAGAACGTGCCGGTCTCCCTGGAGGAACAGGCCTGGGTCGACGGCTGCGGGCGGCTGCGGGCCTTCGGCGCGGTGGTGCTGCCGCTGCTGCGTCCGGGGCTGATCGCGGTCGGCTCCTTCGCCTTCGTGCACAGCTGGAACCACTTCCTGTTCGCGCTGATGTTCCTCAGCTCGCAGGACATGCAGACCATCCCGGTCGGCCTCAACACCCTCATCGGCGCCGACAGCGTCGACCTGGGGGCGCTGGCGGCGGGCGGGGTGATCGCGGCGGTGCCGGTCGTCATCGTCTTCGCCTTCATCCAGAAGTGGCTGATCACCGGCTTCAGCGCCGGCGCCGTCAAGGGCTGACCGACCGACCCGGCCACTGTTTCGCGGACAAGGAGGTCCGACCATGCGCACGACGCAGGGATACACGCCCCTGCCCGTCGTCCTCGCGGGCGCGCGGGGACACGGCCGCTGGCACCTGGAGAACATCCGGCGGCTGGTGGGGAAGGGGCTGGTGCGGCTCGCCGGGGTGTGCGAACTCCGGCCGCTCGACGCCGGAGAGCTGGGCGGCGGATTCGGCGAGCCCGGGTCCGGGTCCGAGCCCGAGCAGTCCGGCGACCTCGGCGACCTGGTGGCCCGTACCGGCGCTCGGATCGCCGTCATCTGCACCCCGATCCACACCCATGCCGACCTCGCCCTCACCGCCGCCGCGCAGGGTGCGCACCTGCTGCTGGAGAAGCCGCCCACGCCCTCGTACGCCGAGTTCACCCGGCTCAGGGACGGGCTCGCGGACCACGAGGCCGCCTGCCAGATCGGCTTCCAGTCCCTCGGCTCCCACGCCCTGCCCGCCATCCGGAAGCTCATCGCCGACGGCGCCATCGGGTCCGTACGGGGCATAGGCGCCGCCGGGGCGTGGTCGCGCGACGAGGCGTACTACACCCGCGCCCCCTGGGCCGGGCACCGCACCCTGGGCGGCCGCGACGTCATCGACGGCGTCCTCACCAACCCCCTCGCCCACGCCGTGGCCACCGCCCTGCGCATCGACGGCGCCGACCGCGCCGAGGACGTCACCGCCCTGGAACTGGAGCTGTACCGGGCCAACGACATCGAGGCCGACGACACCTCCTGCGTGCGCATCCGGACCTGCTGGGGCACCACGATCACCGCCGCCGTCACCCTGTGCGCGGAGGAGCCCGGCGAGCCGTACGTCGTCGTCCACGGCGACCGGGGCCGCATCACCTTCTGGTACAAGCAGGACCGGGTCCGGGTCGAGCGCGCGGGAGCGCCCCCCGAGACCACCCACTACGCGCGCACCGACCTGCTGGAGGACCTGGCCGCCCACGTGCGCGACGGCACCGAACTGCTCGTCCCACCGGACCGCACCGGCGCGTTCATGCGCGTCATCGAGGCGGTCCGCACCGCCCCCGCACCGGTCCCGCTGCCCCCCGACGCCTGGCGCACCGAACCCGGTGCGGCGGGCGCGTCGGCGGGCGCGAAGCGGCGCGTCGTCACCGGCATCGACCAGCTGGTCACCGCCGGGGCCGAGCGCCTCGCTCTGTACTCCGAACTGCGCGCCCCCTGGGCCGCACCCCCCGCGGAGGTCCCGCACCCATGAACCCCACCTTCACCAACCGTCCCCCCTGCACCGTGCTGCGCCACGAGAACCGGCCCGTCGGTACGTACGTCCACCGGCCGCAGCTCGCCGGGACGCTCGCCCCCCGCCCGTATCTGCACCCGGTACGGACCCTCGGCGGCATCACCGTCACCGACCTGCGGACCGGGGGCCAGCCCGCCGCCCAGCTGGGCGTGTCCATGGCCGTACCGGACGTCTCGGGGCGGAACTTCGGGGGCGGTCCGAGCCCCGTCACCACCTACGGCAGCCAGCGCCACCTGGGCTGGCTGCTGCGCGACCCGGACGGATTCGTGGAGGAGCTGTCCTGGACCGCGGGCGGACGGCAACTGCTGCTGGAACGGCGCACGGTCGCCGTGCGGCCGCTGTCGGCGGGGTGCTGGGCGCTGGACTTCACCACGGCCCTCACCAATGTCACCGGGCAGGACGTTTCGGCGTCCGGCGGCGGCTTCTTCTGGAGCGCGCCGCGCCGTCCGCAGCCGCCGCGGGTCTTCAGCGCGGGCGGCGACGAGGGTGAGGCCGCCGTGCACGGGCGGCCCGCGGACTGGGTGGCGCTGGCCGCCGAGGACTGGACGCTGGTCTTCGCCGGGGCCACCGGCGACACCCGGTCCGCCCCCTGGCACGTCCGCACCGGTGACCACCCCGGCGTCGGCTCGGCCCTCGCCACCCGCGAACAGCCGCTGACCATCGCCCCGGCCGACACCGTGACCCGGCGCATCGTCACCGCGGTCGCGGACGGCTGCCTGGAGCGGGACGAGGCGGCGCGGATCGCGGGGCAGCTGTCGGACAAGGGGGCCGCCGTATGAGCGGGCCGCTGTGGCGGGCTGACCTCGGCGACGGTACGTACCGCAATCCCATCCTCAACGCCGACTGGTCCGACCCCGACGTCGTCCGCGTCGGCGACGACTACTACCTCACCGCCTCCAGCTTCGGACGCGCCCCCGGACTGCCCATCCTGCACTCCCGGGACCTCGTCAACTGGCGCATCCTGGGCCATGCGGTGGCCCGGCTCGAACCCGCCGACGCCTTCGCCCTCCCGCGCCACGACTGCGGCGTCTGGGCGCCCAGCATCCGCCACCACGACGGCCGCTTCTGGATCTTCTGGGGCGACCCTGACACGGGTGTCCACCAGATCAACGCCCGCGATCCGCAGGGGCCGTGGAGCCCGCCGCACCTGATCAAGCCCGGCAAGGGCCTCATCGACCCCTGCCCGCTGTGGGACGAACACGGCAACGCCTACCTCGTCCACGCCTGGGCCAAGTCCCGCTCCGGCGTCAACAACCGGCTCACCGGCCACCGCATGAGCCCCGACGGGCGGGAACTCCTCGACGAGGGCCGCGTCATCGTGGACGGGGACGCCATCCCCGGGTGGTTCACCCTCGAAGGCCCCAAGCTCCACCGGCGCGACGGCTGGTTCTGGATCCTCGCCCCGGCCGGCGGCGTCGAAACCGGCTGGCAGGGCGCCTTCCGCTCGCGGGACTTCTTCGGCCCGTACGAGGAACGGACGATCCTCGCCCAGGGCCGCACCGACGTCAACGGCCCGCACCAGGGCGCCTGGGTCTCCACCCCGTCCGGTGAGGACTGGTTCCTGCACTTCCAGCAGCGGGGTGCATACGGGCGCGTGGTGCACCTCCAGCCGGTGGACTGGGACGACGCGGGCTGGCCGGTGGTCGGTGACGGCGGTGAGCCGGTGGCCTGGTACCGCAAGCCGAAGGGGCCCGCCGCCGAGCCGTGTGCCCCGGCCGTGGACGACACCTTCCCCGACGGCCGG
The DNA here is from genome assembly GCF_052851135.1 of Streptomyces sp. BRA346. Classification (NCBI taxonomy): domain Bacteria; kingdom Bacillati; phylum Actinomycetota; class Actinomycetes; order Kitasatosporales; family Streptomycetaceae; genus Streptomyces; species Streptomyces sp. BRA346. The sequence goes on from NZ_JAIWIH010000006.1 coordinate 413,680, forward strand.
TACGGCCCCCAGTGGTCCTGGACCGCCAACCCGGCGGCGGTTTGGACGACCGCCCACGACGGCCCCGGCCTCTGGCTCACCTGCCACCGCCATGACGCGGCGGACGACCTGCGGGGGTTGCCGAACGTCTTGGTGCAACGCCTCCCCGCCGAGTCCTTCACCGCGACCGTCGACCTGGCGCTGCACAGCGAGGCCGTGGGTGCCAAGGCGGGGCTGGCGGTGCTGGGCGACGCGTTCGGCTGGATCGGCCTGGAGCGGGCGGCGGACGGCGTCCGCCTGGTCCACCGCTTCGCCGGCGTCACCACCGAGCGCGAACGCGACGCGGAACACCCCCGCCCGGCCCCCGCCGCCCGGGCCCGCCTCCGCATCGAGGTCACCGCGGGGGCCCGCTGCCGCTTCTCCGCCGATACGGGCGACGGCTTCCGCCCCTCGGGCCCGGTCTTCGCCGCCACGCCGTGGCGCTGGGTGGGCGCCCTCCTGGCCGTATTCGCCACGGCCCCACCGGGCGGGGGCGCCGCGGGTCACGGCGACTTCCGAAACTTCCACGCGACGCCCGGCCAGGAGTGATGGAGATGTCCCCCACCCCGCCCCTCCCCGACCCCGGAAGCTCCGCCCCGGCCCCCGCCGGGGCTGCGCCCCTGGCCCCCGCCCGGGCCGCAGCATGTTGCCCGGGTTGTGGGCAGGCGTTCCTCCCCCAGCTACCGCTGGGAGGTGCCCCCTGGGCGGAACGGGTGGGCACAACCCGGCCCGCGATGGGCCACGCACCCCGGCCACGATGGCGCTTACCCCGGCGGCCACCGGCCCGCGGTTCGGGCGCGCCCGCTTCACCGGTTCGCACGAGCTCACCTCCGTTCCCCGCGGGGCCGCGCCCCTGGGGAACGGGCCCCCGGCGGCCACGCGGCACGGCCGCGACCGCGCTGGGGCCGGTGGGCGCCAGCCTGCTCGTGGTGCTCGGTGGCGCGCCCAGCGCAAGCGCAGCAGCAAGCGCAGCAGCAAGCGCAACAAGAACACTGCACGTCGCCGCCGACGGCACCGGCGACTTCCGTACCGTCCAGGCCGTCATCGAGCGCTCCACCATCACGGCACTCACCCGCGGCAGCGACACCAACAACGGCTACATCACCGCCGCGAGCACCTGGAAGGACAACCCCTACGGCTTCCTGATCACCCGCAGCCGCATCGTCAGCGACGCGCCCGATCAGACCTTCCACCTCGGGCGCCCGTGGCACCCCGGCGGGGAGCCGGACGCGGTCGCGCAGGTGCTCATCCGCGACACGTACCTCCCCGCCGCGGTCAAGTCCGCCCCCTGGACGGACATGAGCGGATTCCCGTGGCAGGAGGCCCGCTTCACCGAGTACCGCAACACCGGACCGGGCGCGGCGGGGCCGGAGGACCCCGCCGCGACGCGGCCGCAGATGAACGAGGCCGACGCCGCGGGCCACGAGGTCGCCGACTACCTCGCCGGGACGGACGGCTGGGCACCTCACCACCACACCAGGAGATGCGCTTCATGAGCAGAGCAAGAGCCACCCGCACCGCCGCGGCCGTCGCCGCCGTCCTGAGCCTCGCGTTCACCGCCACCGCCTGCGGCGACGACGGGTCGTCGACGGGGGAGGAGGGGTCGGGCAAGGGCACCATCACGTTCTGGGACAACAACGGCGGTCCCCGGACGAAGGTCTGGAAGAAGATCATCGCCAAGTTCGAGGCCAAGAACCCCGACATCAAGGTCACGTACGTTCCGATCCCGATCACGAACGTGCAGTCGAAGTACGACACCGCCATCCAGAGCGGCGGCGACAGCCTCCCCGACGTCGGCGGCGTCGGCACCGCGTACCTGGCGAACCTCGCCGCCCAGGGCGCCCTGGACCCGGTCACCGACCGGATCGAGGACAGCCCCCTCAAGGGCAAGCTGATCAAGAACATGGTGGACAGCGTCCGCGCGGCGGGCGGTGACGAGAAGGAGCTGTTCTCCGTCCCGACCTCGGCCAACCAGGGCACCCTCTGGTACCGCACCGACCTGTTCACGTCGGCGCAGCTGCCCGCCCCCACGACCTGGGACGCGTTCTACAAGGCCGCGGACGAGCTGACCGACAAGGGCAAGAACGCGTTCGGCTTCACCCTGCGCGGCGGCGCGGGCTCGATCGCCCAGGCGCTGGACATGATGTACGCCCAGTCGGGGATCTCCTCCTTCTGGGACGGCGACAAGACGACGCTCAACGACCCGAAGAACGTCGAGGCGCTGGAGAAGTACGTCGCCCTCTTCAAGAAGGTCACCCCCTCCGCCGACCTGAACAACGACTTCGCCAAGATGGTCGCCCAGTTCGACCAGGGCGACATCGGCATGCTCCAGCACAACCTCGGCAGTTACGTCGACCACGTGAAGCAGCTCGGCAAGGACAAGATCGCGGGCATACCGCTGCCGCCGTCCAAGAAGGGGGCGGCCCGCACGATCGTCTCCAACCCGGTCGACGGCCTCGGCCTCTTCAAGGCGAGCAAGAACAAGGCCGCCGCCTGGAAGTTCATGGAGTTCGCGGCCTCGCCGGAGATGAACAGCCTCTGGAACGAGGACGTCGGCGCGATCCCGGCCAACGTCGGCGCCGCCGACGACGCCTGGATAGCCAAGGCCCCGCCGACCAAGGCCGCGCTGGAGTCGCTGAACGACCCGCAGACGAAGGTCGTCCAGCTGCCGTACTACCTCCCGGACTGGAACAACATCAGCAAGGCCGAAAACGAGCCGAGCTTCCAGAAGGTGCTGCTCGGCCAGATGACCGCCAAGGCCTTCTGCGACAAGGTCGCGGACGAGCTGAACAAGGCCCAGGCCGAATGGAAGAAGAACCAGTAGGGCTCCCGATCCGGCGTACGGGGCGGCCGCACCGCACCGGTGGCCGCCCCGTACGCCCCTTACGGAAGGCTTTCGCTCCGCCATGTCCCTGACCCGAAGACACGCGGTCGCGTCCCTCGCCGCGCTGCCCCTCGCCCTCGCCGCCCCCGGCACGGCAACCGCCGCGACAGCCCGCCGCCGCACCACCGTCCACCTCGTGGGCGACTCCACCGCCGCGGCCAAGCAGCCCACCGCCGCGCCCGAGACCGGCTGGGGCATGGCCCTGCCGTTCTTCCTGGCCGACGACCGCTTCACGGTCGCCAACCACGCCGTCAACGGCCGCAGTTCCAAGAGCTTCTACGACGAGGGGCGGCTCGCCCCCATCCTGGCCGCCCTCCGCCCCGGCGACCTCCTCCTCGTCCAGTTCGGCCACAACGACGAGAAGATCGAGGACCCGGTGCGCGGCACCGATCCGGGGACCACGTATCCGCAGTATCTGCGGCTCTACCTCGACGGCGCGCGCGAGCGCGGCGCGCGCCCCGTGCTGCTGACCTCCGTGGAGCGCCGCACGTTCGACGCGGCGGGCACCGCCCGGCCCACGCACGGCGCGTACCCCGACGCCGTACGCCGCCTCGCCCGCGCCGAGCGGGTGCCGCTCCTGGACGTCCAGGCGTCCAGCATCGCGCTGTGGCAGCGCCTCGGGCCCGAGGCCACCCAGGGCTACTTCAACTGGCTGGAGCCGGGGGAGTCGCCCAACTACCCGGCCGGGCGCCGGGACAACACCCACTTCCAGCCGCACGGCGCGATCGAGGTGGCCCGGCTCGTCGCGCGCGAGCTGGCGGCCCGGCGGGTGCTGCGGCCGCGCGACCTGCGGCGGCTGAACGCCGCGATCCCGGACAGCTGGATCACCTGGTAGTCCCCGCTCACCGCCCCCCTTCTTCTGTTCTCAGGAGCCGTCATGTTCAGACGTCATGCCCGCGTGGCCGCCGTGCTCGGCTGCGCCGTACTCGCCCTCGGCGTGGCCCAGGGCCCGTCGGCCGCCGCCCAGGAGACCGGAGGCGCCCGGGGCGCCCTCCCGGCCGGTGACGGCTGGGCCGCCGCCGACGGCGGCACGACCGGCGGCGCCAAGGCCGACACGGCGCACACCTTCACGGTCACCAACCGGGCCGAGCTGGTGAAGGCCCTCGGCGACGGCGACGCGACCCCGAGGCTGATCCGCGTCAAGGGAACGATCGACGCCAACACCGACGACGCCGGAAAGCCGCTCTCCTGCGCCGACTACGCGACCGACGGCTACTCCCTGGACGCGTACCTGGCGGCGTACGACCCCGCCACCTGGGGCAAGGCCGCGCCGTCCGGCCCCCAGGAGGACGCCCGCGCCGCGTCCGCCGCCCGGCAGTACGAGCGCGTCGAACTGAAGGTGGGCTCCAACACCACCATCCTCGGCGTCGGCCGGAACGCCAGGCTGCTGGGGGCCGGCCTCCAGATCCGGGGCGTGGACAACGTCATCGTCCGCAACGTCACCTTCGAGGACGCCTTCGACTGCTTCCCCGCCTGGGACCCCACCGACGGCGACGACGGCAACTGGAACTCCGAGTACGACAACCTGGTGGTGTACGGCTCCACCCACGTCTGGGTCGACCACAACACGTTCACCGACGGCCGCCGCCCCGACAGCGCCCAGCCCAGCTATTTCGGCCGCCTCTACCAGCAGCACGACGGGGAACTGGACGTGGTGCGCGGCGCCGACCTCGTCACCGCCTCCTGGAACGTGTTCGCCGACCACGACAAGACGCTGATGATCGGCAACAGCGACAGCGCGGGCGCCACGGACCGCGGCAAGCTGCGCGTCACGCTCCATCACAACCTCTTCAAGAACATCGTGGAGCGCGCGCCGCGGGTGCGGTTCGGCAAGGTCGACGCGTACAACAACCACTTCGTGGCGCCCCGCAGCGGCTACGCGTACAGCTGGGGCGTCGGCGTCGAGTCCCAGCTCTACGCCGAAGCCAACGCCTTCACGGTGCCCGCATCCGTCGACCCCGCGACGATCATCAAGAAGTGGAAGGGCACGTCGCTGACCGCGAAGAACAACCACCTCGGTGGCAAGGCGGCCGACCTCCTCGCCCTCCACAACGCGGGCGTCCCCGACGAGCAGCTGGGCGGCGACGCGGGCTGGACCCCCAGCTTGCGCACGCGCGTCGACGCGCCGGGTGCGGTGCCGGGCGTCGTGGGCAAGGACGCGGGCGCGGGCCGCCTCTGACGTCCGGTCGGCCCCCTGAGCAGGGGAGGCCGGGCGTAACTGGCCCCGCCTGGCCTCCCCTTCGGCCATCCGACGCTATGGTCAACTCCAATTGGACTGCCGGGCAATGTCGGTCGCAGAATGATCAAGAGTCGCCATGCTCTATCGCTGGACGATCGCGATTCCGTAATCTGAGAATCCTCGATACGGCGGCAACCTAGTCTGGATCGGCGGCAACTACGCCATGGAGCGGGTCGTCCAGGATCCCACGGCCCGCTCTCTCGACGCAGAACAGGAGTTGCCATGAGAGTGAGGCGAAGCCGCGGCCGGCACCGCCGTCGCAAGGACCGCACGCTGCCGCTCGGCAGCGCGGTGATCGTGGCATCGGCCGTGGCCGGGGTGTACCTGACCGCCTCCCCCGACGGCGCGAGCGCCGTCCCCACCACCGTCTACGTGGCGCCCGGCGGCAGCGACAGCCAGACGGGCACGCTCGCCTCTCCGTACCGCACGCTGGAGAGGGCCTTCGCCGCGGCGAAGCCCGGCACCACCATCGAGGTGCGCGGCGGTACGTACTACCCGACCCGGACCCTGCGCAGCTCCGTCAGCGGCACCGCCGGGGAACGCGTCCATCTGCGGCCGTACCACGGCGAGAAGGTCAGGATCGACGGCTCCCGGCTCCGCGACGGCGCCTCCCTGCTCTCCCTCAGCGCCGACTACTGGACCGTCTCCGGCCTCGAACTGCGCAACGCCCCCGGCGGCGGCCTCGTCTGCACCTCCTGCTCGCGCGGCGTCTTCAACAACCTCACCACGCACGGCAACGGCGACACCGGGTTCACCCTCCGCGGCGACAACACCGACGGCAACCTCATCCGGAACCTGGACTCCTACGGCAACCACGACGACGCCACCGGCGGCAAGAGAGCCGACGGCATCGCGATCACCCATGGCTCCGGCTCCGGCAACGTGATCAGCGGTTCCCGCCTCTTCGACAACAGCGACGACGGCCTCGACCTGTGGATGTGGGCGAGCCCCGTCTCCATCGACCACTCCTGGGCCTGGGGCAACGGCATCAACCGCTGGGACATCCCCGACTTCGAGGGCGACGGCAGCGGATTCCAGCTCGGCGCCGACACCGACTCCGCCCCCGCCCCCGCCCATGTCGTCCGGGCGTCCGCCGCCTGGAAGAACTCCAAGAACGGCTTCGCCGCGGGCGGCAACACCGGCGCCCTCCGGCTGCTGCGCACCACCGCCTACGCCAACGAGGGCCAGGGCTACGCCTTCCCCGACTCCCGCGTCCTGCTCCAGCAGAACCTCGCCGTCGCCAACGGCCGCGGCCAGGCCGACATCGGCGACCTGGCGGTCTCCCGCGGCAACAACTGGAAGCCGGACGCCTCGATCACCCCGCCCTTCGTGACCACCGACCCGGGCACGGCGTACGCGTCCCGACGCCAGGACGGCTCGCTCCCCGTGACCAGCTTCCTCGTCGTCGCAGGCGCGACGGAGGTCGGCTCGACCATGAACTGACCCCCTGCCGCCGGGTTTTTCCCCACCCCGCCCCTTCCCGAACCAGGGGCTCCGCCCCCGGGCCCCGCCGGGCCTGCGGCCCACCCCGGGCGGCGGGGGCAGGCCGATCCGGCAGGCGCCGGGGTCAGCAGACCGCCGTGGCCGACCAGCTGAGCCGGTCCGGTGGGTGCCCCGCCGGGCCTGCGGCCCGCCCCCGGGCGGCGGGGGCAGGCCGATCCGGCAGGCGCGCGGGGGCGTGGGGCCAGCAGACCGCCACCGCCGACCGGTTGGGCCGGTCCCGCCGGGCGCGTGCCGGTCCGGCGGGCGCGCTGGTCGGGGGTTACTGGTGGCCCTGGATGGCGCGGGGGCGGTAGGGGGACTCCAGGCGGGCCGTCTCGTCCTCCGTGAGGGTCAGGTCCACCGCCGCCACCGCGTCCTCCAGGTGGGACAGCTTCGTGGCGCCGACGATCGGCGCGGTCACGGCGGGGCGGCTCAGCAGCCAGGCCAGGGCTACCTGGGCGGGGGAGACGCCGCGCTCACCGGCGACCCCGCGCACCGCGTCGACGATGTCGAAGTCGGCGTCCGCGTACCACCGCTCGACCAGGGGGTCGTTGGCGGCGCGGGTGGTGGGGCCGGTGCGGTCGCGGTCGCGGGTACCGGCCAGCAGGCCCCGGGCGAGGGGGCTCCACGGGATGACGCCGACGCCCTGGTCGAGGCAGAGCGGGTTCATCTCCCGCTCCTCCTCCCGGTACAGCAGGTTGTAGTGGTTCTGCATGGAGACGAACCGCGTCCAGCCGTGGGCGTCGGCCGTGTGCTGGGCCTTCGCGAACTGCCAGGCGTACATCGAGGACGCGCCGATGTAGCGGGCCTTCCCGGCGCGCACCACGTCGTGCAGCGCCTCCATCGTCTCCTCGATGGGCGTCTCGTGGTCGTAGCGGTGGATCTGGTACAGGTCCACGTGGTCGGTGCCCAGCCGCCGCAGCGAGGCGTCGATCCCGGCCAGGATGTGCTTGCGGGACAGGCCACGGTCGTTGGGGCCCGGACCCATCGGGTTGTAGACCTTGGTGGCCAGCACATAGTCGTCGCGGTGCGGGAAGCACTCGGCCAGCAGCTCGCCGGTGATCTCCTCGCTGCGGCCGACCGCGTACATGTCGGCGGTGTCGAAGAACGTCACCCCGCTCTCCACCGCCCGCCGCACGATCGGCCGGGACGCGTCGATGTCCAGCTGCCACGCCCGGTACGCGGGGTCGCCGTAGCTCATCATGCCCAGGCAGATCCGCGACACCTTGATCCCCGAGGTGCCCAGTCGTGCGTACTCCATGGCGGTCTCCTCTCATGGCATTTGGCCATGGCTTTGGCCGGTCACAGGAGACCACCCCGGGAGGCGGATGTCAGCCCTGATTCAGCCCGGAGTGACGAAACCGCACTCGTACGCCGCGATCACCGCCTGGGTGCGGTCCCGGACGCCGGGCTTGCCGAGGACCGCGGCGACATGCGTCTTGACGGTCGCCGGTCCGACCGTGAGCCGGGCGGCGATCTCGGCGTTCGACAGCCCGGCGGCCATCAGCCGCAGCACGTCGGCCTCCCGGTCGGAGAGGCGGTCGGCAGATCGGCGATCCGGCCGTGCCACAGATGGCCCCAGCGGTCACGGGCGTACAGCACGAAGAGGGCGCCGAGGGTGAGGCCCTGGACGATGAACCCGCCGTAGACGAGGCCGAAGACCCAGTCGGCGAGGAACCGGCTGTCGTCGGCGGCCGTGCCCGCCCCGGTGCCGTGGCCGAGCGCGGTGACGATCAGCTGGGCCGGGAAGCCGGTCATGATCGGCGCCAGCAGCCCGCAGGCGCACCACACGGGCAGCGCCGGCAGCCAGGCCGGGACCCGCCTGCCCCGGGGGCGGGTGAGGAGGAGGGCGAGGACGACGACGGCGGCGTCCATGAGGACGGAGAGCCCGTTGAAGGCGAGCATGACGGGACGTTCCGCGGGGTCGCGCAGATCGCTGCCCTCGGGGATCCCGACGTGACCCCCCTCGATCCAGGCGACCTTGAGGGCGATGGAGCGGAGGCAGGCGAGGATGGCGACGGCGCGCAGCGCCCGGCGGGGAGCGGTGGTGGCGTGGGGCTGTGTCATGTACACCAGCCTTGCGGAGCGTCCGGCTCCCGTACCTCGCCCTGTCCGACGATCCGCCTCCGCCGTGCGGCGGAGGCCGCCGTCCTCCCCGCGACCCGCGGTCTTCGGATCAGAGGCGGCGGGTGGCGAGCGTGAGGCGGTCGCGGGCGTCGAACAGCGCGTCCTTGATCATCTGCTCATGGGCCCCGGTCAGCCGGGCCACCGGCACCGAGCAGCTGATGGCGTCCCGCGACGGGGTGCGGTAGGGGATGGCGATGCCGAAGCAGCGCAGCCCCAGGGTGTTCTCCTCGCGGTCCACCGCGTACCCCTGCTCGCGGATGAGGCGCAGCTCCTCGATCAGCTTCTCGCGGTCGGTGATCGTGTGCTCGGTGAGCGGGCTCAGCGTCTCCGGCAGCAGCTTGCGCACCTGCTCGTCGGTGTACGTGGCCAGCAGCGCCTTGCCCAGCGAGGTGGAGTGGGCCGGGAGGCGGCGGCCGACGCGGGTGAAGGGGCGCAGATAGTGCTGCGACTGGCGGGTGGCGAGGTAGACCACGTTGGTGCCGTCGAGCCGGGCGAGGTGGATGGTCTCGGTGGTGTCGTCCGAGAGCCGGTCCAGGGTGGGCCGGGCCGCGGCCACGACCTCGTCGCCGTCGATGTAGGACGTGCCGACGAGCAGCGCCCGCACTCCGATGCCGTACCGGGTGCCGGTCGCGTCCGTCTCCACCCAGCCCAGCTCGACCAGGGTGCGCAGCAGCATGTATAGGCTCGACTTGGGGTAGCCCACGGCCTCCTGCACGGAGGCCAGGCTGTGCATCCCGGGCCGGCCGGCGAAGAACTCCAGCAGTTCGACCGTGCGGACCGCCGACTTGACCTGGGCCCCGCCCGTCTCGGCAGCTGTCATCGCCTTGACCCCTCTGTTCGACCAGCCATAGAGTCCCGATGGAATTCATCAACCGGGACAGCGTTCAGCATATCGAACACCCGTCGATGTGCGAGACGCAAGCAGCGGTAACACAGCAGGAGGAATCCGCGGTGTCAGCACCAGTGTGGAGCGTCGACCCCCGAACCGGGAAGCAGCGCGAGCAGGTAGCGGTCGAAGCCACGGCGGAGGAGGTCGACAAGGTCGTGCGGGCGGCCGACGCCGCACGCGGCGCCCTGGCCGACCGTACGGTGCGCGCCGCCTTCCTGCGCACCGCCGCCGATCTGCTCGACGAGGCCCGTGACACGCTGGTCGAGGCCGCCGACGCCGAGACCGCGCTCGGCCCGGCCCGGCTCACCGGCGAGCTGGCCCGTACCAGCTACCAGCTCCGCTCGTTCGCGACGATCGTGGACGAGGGCGCCTTCCTCGACGTCCACGTCGACCACGCCGACGCCGCCCAGACCCCGCCGTGGCCCGATCTGCGCCGCTACAAGCTGCCGCTCGGCGTCGTCGCCGTCTACGCCGCCAGCAACTTCCCGCTGGCCTTCTCCGTGCCCGGCGGCGACACCGCCAGCGCCCTCGCCGCGGGCTGCCCGGTCGTCGTCAAGGCCCACCCCGACCACCCCGCGACCTCCGAGGTGGCCGCCTCCGCGCTGCGCCGGGCCGCCGAGCAGGTCGGGCTGCCCGCCGACGTGATCTCCGTGGTGCACGGCTTCGACGCGGGCCTCGAACTCATCAAGCACCCGCTGGTCGCCGCCGCGGGCTTCACCGGCTCGATCCGCGGCGGCCGCGCCCTGTACGACGCCGCGGCTGCCCGGCCGGTGCCGATCCCCTTCCACGGCGAACTGGGCAGCCTCAATCCGGTCGTGGTCACCGAGGCCGCCGCCGCCGAGCGCGGCGAGCAGATCGGCTCCGGGCTCAGCGGCTCGATGACGCTGGGTGTGGGCCAGTTCTGCACCAAGCCCGGCTTCGTGCTGGCGCCCGCGGGCGCGGCCGGGGACGCGCTGGTCAAGTCGCTCACCGAGGCCGTCAGCAACACCGACGCCGGGGTGCTGCTCGACCACCGCATGCGGGACAACTTCGTGGCCGGGGTCAAGGAGCGCGCCGAGCTGGCGGACGTCGAGGCCCCGGTGACCCCCGGTTCCGGCGGCGAGCACAGCGTCAGCCCCGGCTTCCTCACCGTCCCGGCCCGGCGCCTCGCCGAGGAGGGGCCGCACGATGTGCTGCTGGAGGAGTGCTTCGGCCCGGTGACCGTCGTCGCCCGGTACGAGAACGACGCCGAGATCTCCGCCGTCCTCGGCCGCCTCCAGGGCAACCTGACCGCCACCGTCCAGATCTCCGCCGCCGAGGCCGAGGGCACCGAGGGCCGGGCCGGGGAGCTGATCGCCGAGCTGACCCCGCTCGCGGGCCGGGTCCTGGTCAACGGCTGGCCGACCGGCGTCGCCGTCGCCCCCGCGCAGCACCACGGCGGCCCGTACCCGGCGACCACCTCCACCTCCACCTCGGTCGGCGGCACCGCCATCGAGCGCTGGCTGCGGCCGGTCAGCTACCAGGACACCCCGCCCGCGCTGCTCCCGCCGGAGCTGCGCGACGACAACCCGCTCGGGCTGCCCCGCCGGGTGAACGGCATCCGGGAACAGCAGGGCTGACCTCCGGTGACGGCACGGCCGTCGGGCGCGCGGACCTGACCCGCCCGCCCGGCGGCCGTCTCGCGTTCCGGGCGTTCAGGGTTCCGGTAGCGGTCATCGACGCAGGTCGGAGGGGATACGTAAGCATCCGTGGCGGGAACGCTACAGAGATGTGCGATGGACGCCGGGGCGGGCCCGGCCCATAGTGGTTGGACATGGAGAGCCTGGCGGGCGCCGAGTTCGCGCCACAGACGACGTATCTCACCACCGCCTCCAGCGGTCTGATCCCCGCACGCTCCGTCGCCGCCATGAAGGCGGCCCTCGACGACGCGGCCGCCGGGGGCCGCTCCACCGATGTGGCCTTCGAGGCGGTCGAGGAGACCCGCGCCGCCTACGCCCGGCTGGTCGGCGTACCGGTGCGGCGGGTCGCGACGGGCGGCTCGGTCGTCGTGTACGCCGGACTGATCGCCACCTCGCTGCCGTCCGGCGCCGAAGTCCTCACCGCCGAGGGCGACTTCAGCTCCCTGGTCAACCCGTTCGCCGTACGCCGTGACCTCAAGCTGCGCACCGCACCGCTGGGGGAGCTGGCGGAGGCGGTACGTCCGGAAACCGCGCTGATCGCGGTCAGCGCCGTCCAGTCGGCGGACGGACGGATCGCCGACCTCGACGCGATCCGGGACGCCGCCCGGGCGCACGGGGCGCGCACCCTGATCGACTTCAGCCAGGCCGTCGGCTGGCTGCCGGTGAGCGCCGGGGCCGCCGACTTCACCGTGGCCGTCGGCTACAAATGGCTGCTGTCCCCGCACGGCACCGCCTTCCTCACCGTGCCCGAGGACCTGGGCGGCCTCACTCCGGTCTTCGCGGGCTGGGTGGCGGGGGAGAATCCGTGGGACAGCTGCTACGGGCCGGTGGCCGAGCTGGCCCGTTCGGCCCGGCGCTACGACGAGAGCCCGGCCCTGCTCCCGTACGCCGCGGCCCGGCACTCGCTCGCCCTGCTCCACGAGGTGGGCACCGAGGCCGTACGCGCCCACGACCGCGCGCTCGCCGACCGCTTCCGCGCCGGGATCACCGGCCTGGGGCACTCCTGCGTGCCCGCCCCGGGCTCGGCGATCGTCTCCGTACCGGGGCTCGGTGAGGCGGCGCCCCGGCTGGCCAAGGCCGGTGTGCACGTCTCGGCGCGGGCCGGGAACCTGCGCGCCGCCTTCCACCTGTACAACACCCCCGCCGACGTGGACCGCCTGCTGGAGGCCCTCGCGTAGCGGGCCCTTCCAGCGGACAAACGCGGATGGCCAGGGGGAGGGCGTGTGCCGCCCTCCCCCTGGCCATCCACGGTCAAGAGGACCGGTGGTTCACCGCACCGGGGTGAAGTCCCGCGCCCCGATGAACTCCGGACGCCGCACCGGCGCCGCGAACGGCTCCACCGCCGTGTTCTCCACGCTGTTGAACACGATGAAGACGTTGCTGCGCGAGTAGGGCGTGATGTTGTCGCCCGAGCCGTGCATGCAGTTGCAGTCGAACCAGGTCGCCGAACCCGCCTTGCCGGTGAACAGCTTGATGCCGTGCTTGTCGGCGAAGCCGCTCAGCGCCTCGTCGGACGGCGTGCCCGCGTCCTGCATCTGCAGGGACTTCTTGTAGTTGTCCTTCGGCGTCTCGCCCGCGCAGCCGAGGAACGTACGGTGCGACCCCGGCATGATCATGAGGCCGCCGTTGGTGTCGTAGTTCTCGGTGAGCGCGATCGAAACCGACACGGTCCGCATGTTCGGCAGCCCGTCCTCGGCGTGCCAGGTCTCGAAGTCCGAGTGCCAGTAGAAGCCCGAGGCCCCGAAACCCGGCTTGACGTTGATCCGGCTCTGGTGGACGTAGACGTCCGAGCCGAGGATCTGCCGTGCGCGACCCACCACACGCGGGTCGCGCACCAGGTTGGCGAAGACCTCGCTGATCTTGTGCACCTCGAACACCGACCGTACGTCCTGCGACTTCGGCTCGATGATCGAGCGCTCGTCGGCGCGCACGTCCGGGTCGACGATCAGCCGGTCCAGCTCGGCGCGGTAGACCGCGACCTCGTCCGGAGTGATGAGCTGATCGATCGCCAGAAAGCCATCACGATCGAAATCGCTCAGCTCGGACGGCTGCATCGGACCCTCGGCCCCCGGCTCGGACCATACGACGGGGTCCACGCGGGGCGTGGCCACCTCGATGGGGCCGCGGGTCGGGTACAGGTCAGTGACCGTGGTCATCAGATCAGGCCTCCTCGTCCTCGGTGATCAGCGGGTATACCCCGTTCTCATCATGGTCCTCCCGTCCGGTGATCGGGGGGTTGAAGACACAAACGCAACGGAAGTCCTTTTTGATGCGCATGGTGTGCTTCTCGTGGCCGTCCAGCAGATACATCGTGCCGGGCGTGATGATGTGCTTCTCACCGTTCTCGTCGTTGGTGAGCTCGGCTTCGCCCTCGACGCAGAGGACCGCCTCGATGTGGTTGGCGTACCACATGGACGTCTCGGTGCCCGCGTAGAGCGTGGTCTCGTGGAGCGAGAAGCCGACCTTCTCCCGCGCGAGCACGATGCGCTTGCTCTCCCAGGTACCCGATTTGGCCTTTACATGCCTCTCGGTGCCCTCGATGTCCTTGAAGGAACGGACGATCACGGTGAGTCGCTGCCTTTCTGCAGTTGCGTTACTGAGGGTGTTCAGGCGGTTTCGCGGACCGCGCGGGCGAGGATCCGCAGACCCTCGTCCAGCTCGTCGGGCGTCATCGTCAGCGCCGGCAGCAGCTTGACGACCTCGCTCTCCGGGCCGGAGGTCTCGACCAGCAGGCCGAGCTCGAAGGCGCGCTTGCAGACGGCCGAGGCGCGCGGCTTGTCCTCGAACTCCATGCCCCAGACCAGGCCGCGGCCGCGGTAGGAGATGCCGGAGCCCTCCTCGCAGATGGCGCGGAGCCCCTGCTCGACCTGCTCGCCGCGGGCCAGGGTCTGCTTCTCCATCTGGCCGTCGGCCCAGTAGGTGTCCAGGGTCGCGGCGGCGGTCACGAACGCGGGGTTGTTGCCACGGAACGTGCCGTTGTGCTCACCAGGCTCCCAGACGTCCAGCTCCGGCTTGAAGAGGGTGAGCGCCAGCGGCAGGCCGTAACCGCTGATCGACTTGGAGACCGTGACGATGTCCGGGGTGATGCCCGCCTCCTCGAAGGAGAAGAAGGCACCGGTGCGGCCGCAGCCCATCTGGATGTCGTCGACGATCAGCAGCATGTCCTGGCGTTCGCACAGGTCGGCCAGGGCGCGCAGCCACTCGGCGCGCGCGACGTTGATGCCGCCCTCGCCCTGCACGGTCTCGACGATCACGGCGGCGGGCTTGTTGAGGCCGGAGCCCTGGTCCTCGAGCAGCCGCTCGAACCACAGGAAGTCCTCGACCGTGCCGTCGAAGTAGTTGTCGAACGGCATCGGGGTGCCGTGCACCAGCGGGATACCGGCGCCGGCTCGCTTGAACGCGTTGCCGGTGACGGCGAGCGAGCCCAGCGACATGCCGTGGAAGGCGTTGGTGAACGAGACGATCGCCTCGCGGCCCTTGACCTTACGGGCGAGCTTCAGCGCGGCCTCGACCGCGTTGGTGCCCGTCGGGCCCGGGAACATGACCTTGTACGGCAGGTCACGCGGGCGCAGGATGTTGTTCTGGAACGACTCCAGGAACGCGCGCTTGGCCGTGGTGGACATGTCGAGACCGTGCGTGACGCCGTCACGCTCGATGTAGTCGATCAGCGCCCGTTTCAGGACCGGGTTGTTGTGGCCGTAGTTGAGTGACCCGGCTCCGGCGAAGAAGTCGAGGTAGGTGTGGCCGTCCTCGTCGTACATGTGGCTGCCCTGCGCGCGGTCGAAGACGGCGGGCCAACCGCGGCAGTAGCTGCGCACCTCCGACTCCAGGGCCTCGAAGACGCTCAGGGCGGGCGGGGTGATGGTCACAGCATTCTCCTGGGAGATGAGTGCGAGGGGTGAGGGGGGTGAGGGCGTGCGCCCTCGGGGTGTTCAGGGGGTCGCTGTACGGGGGATCGGGGGCAGAAATCGGGGATGACCTCGGGTGCCGTTGCCCCGGGCTCAGCCGCGGTCCGCGAGCGGGCCGATGCGGTAGAGCACCTCGGGCTCGTGCCCTCCGTCCGGGAACAGGCCGCCGTCGAAGAGCACCTCGTGCTCGACGGGCGCGCCGTGCCGCTCGGCGAAGGACGTGAACAGCCGGTTCGACGCGGTGTTGTCCGGGGTGATCGTGGTCTCGATGCCCCGGATACCCGTCGCGGCGACGCGCGCCGTCAGCCCGTCCAGCAGGGTGGCGGCCAGTCCGCGACCGCGCCACGCCTGGTCGACGGCGACCTGCCAGACCACCAGGGTCTCGGGCCGGTCGGGGCGGATGTAGCCGGTGATGAAGCCGACCGGTCCGCCCTCGGCGTCGCGCGCCACCACGGAGGTGGCGGCGAAGTCGCGGCACCACAACAGGTAGCTGTAGGAGGAGTTGAGGTCCAGAGTCTTGGAGTCGCGGGCGATTCGCCAGATCGCGGCTCCGTCCTCGACGCGTGGTGTGTCGAGGGTCAGCCCCTCTGGCAAATCAAATTCGCTACGGGCGCCTACTCGGTCTGCTTGTGCGGCGGTCATGCAAATTCAATTTACCCAGCAGGATCTAAAAATGCATCGAGGAGAGGGGTTACGTAGACGGGGGTCGATGTGGTAACACGCGAGTGCGCGCGCACGCGCGGCAGATCGTTGAAAAGCGCTATTTTGTGGGGGAGTTAGCGGGGCGAAACGGTCGTCGTGTGGAGTGTGTCACATGTGCGTAACGAGGGCGTGATGGCGCCGAATTACCGTGTCCTGGACCACTAAAAAAAGTGCGTTTAGAGACCGGAAGAGCGGGAAGACGAGATGGGAAGATGTGCATGAAAAGCGCCCCGAATTTGTCTTCCGGTCTTCCGGAATTCATTCCACCGGGCTCGGCGCATCACTTCTCGCGCTGAACTCGCGACTGCTTGTACGGAACCTACCGCCGAACTCACCGGAAGTCGCCGCGTACGGCGAATGCGCCGGAGGGGCCGTTGCCGGAGGCGGAGTAGCGGTCCCGTCCGGCGTTCCGGCTGCCCTCGGCGTGGTTGTACTGCCCCGCGAAGACATGGCGCCCGGTCGGCACCGTGGCCCCCTTCCGGAGCGTCCAGCGGTAGACCAGCACCCCGCCCTCGGGGCGCACCGAGACGGCCAGGTCGTCCGCGGGCAGGGTGCTCCAGGATCCCGTGGTGCGCACCCCGCCGTTCTCGGCGACCCGCAGCTCCACCGTCAGCGACGTCAGGGGCTTGCTGTTGGTGAGCGTGACGTCACTCTGCGCCCAGTACGGGTTGGAGTTGGGGTTGATCGCCCCCCGCGAGCGCACCGCGGGATCGGCGAGATGGTTTGGACCGACCGAGGTGGGATATGCGCTCGGGGTGTGCCGCCCAGCCCCGTCCCCCGCGCCGCCGCCCGGCCGTCGCTCCGCACCTCCGCCCTCGCCCGCAGGTGGCCCGGCCGGTTCGCTCGACGTCCGTACCGTCTGCGGCCCGTCGGCGGTGTCGGTGGTCACCACCGCGATCCCGGCGGCCGCGACCGCCGCGGCCAGCCCCGCGGCCGGGCCCACCACGCGGGTCCACTGCCGGGCGGGGGTCCGGCGGACGCTCCGCCGCTCGCCCGCCGCCATGCCCGCCGTGACCCGGGCCAGCATCCGGGCCCGGTCCGGCTGGTGCGCCTCGGCGGCCTCGCGCAGCGCGGCGGCGACATCGCGCCGGTCGTCGCGATGGTCGATCATCAACCGTTCCCTCCTGGGTGCCCGGCATGACCCACACGGCCGGGGCGGAGCCCCCGCACCGTCTCCTGCGCGGCCGGCGCCGACGGCGGGGCCTGCGCCTCTGTGCCCGCCGCGGGCCGCTCGGTGTCGTCGTCGGGCGGGCCGAGCAGCCGCTCCAGCTCGGCGATGCCGCGGGAGGTCTGGCTCTTGACCGTGCCCACCGAGATGCCGAGCGTACGGGCCGTGTCCCGCTCCGAGAGGTCGAACGCGTGCCGCAGCACCACGCACGCCCGCTTCCGGAACGGCAGCCTCACCAGCGCGGCCTGCACGTCCACCACCGCGGACACATCCGGATCGTCCACCCGGTCCGAGCGCTCGGACGAGAAGAGCGCCACCCGCCGCCGCTCGCGCACCAGACTGCGGATCCGGGACCGGGCCAGGTTGGCGACCACGCCCCGGGCGTACGCGGCCGGATGCTCGGCGACCCGCACCCGGTCCCACCGGTGCCAGACCGCGACCAGCGCGTCGGCCGCCAGGTCGTCCGCCCCGTCGGAGCTGCCCAGCAGCAAGTGGGCGAGGCGGGCCAGCTCGGCATGGTGCCGCTCGAAGAACTCCCGGAACTCCGCCTGCGGGTCGGCCGCGGATAAGCCGTCCGCCGGTAAGCCGGACGCCGGTGTGGTGGCCGCGGCGGCCGGGCCGTCGGTAGGAGCGCTCACGCGGGCCTCCTCACTGTCCCTGCTGTCCCTCGTCCGGTGGGTTGCGTGAGCGTAGCAGCGCTCCCCGTGTTGTACGAGTGGAGCCCTTCCGCTTACCCGGAATTGGCCGGTCAGCGGCCGGCCGCCGTCTCGTACAGTGCGTGACATGAGGGAGAGCACGGTGCTGCGCATCAAGGGGCGGATCCTGGTCGGCCCGGAGGACGGGGACGCCGGTGGCGTCCGGGACGAGCTGTGGGTGGTCGACGGAAAGATCACCTTCGACCGGCCGGCCGGGGCCCGGGACGTCCGACGGCTGGACGGCTGGGTGCTGCCGGGGCTCGTCGACGCCCACTGCCACGTCGGCCTGGACGCCCACGGCGCGGTGGACGACGCGACGAGCGAGAAGCAGGCACTCACCGAACGCGACGCCGGGGCGCTGCTGCTGCGCGACGCCGGATCGCCGTCCGACACCCGCTGGGTCGACGACCGCGAGGACCTGCCCCGCATCATCCGGGCCGGTCGCCACATCGCCCGCACCAAGCGCTACATCCGCAACTACGCGCACGAGGTCGAACCGGAGGACCTGGTCGCCTACGTGGCGGCCGAGGCGCGCCGCGGCGACGGCTGGGTCAAGCTCGTCGGCGACTGGATCGACCGGGAGACCGGCGACCTGTCCGCCTGCTGGCCGCGCGGGGCGGTCGAGGCGGCCATCGCCGAGGCCCACCGGCTCGGGGCGCGGGTCACGGCGCACTGCTTCGCCGAGGAGACCCTCGCCCCGCTGGTCGAGGCCGGGATCGACTGCATCGAGCACGCGACCGGGCTGACCGAGGAGGCCATTCCGCTGTTCGCCGAGCGGGGCGTCGCCATCGTCCCGACCCTGGTCAACATCGCCACCTTCCCGCGCCTCGCGGAGGGCGGCGAGGCCAAGTTCCCCCGCTGGGCCGACCACATGCGACGGCTGCACGCGCGGCGCTACGACACGGTGCGCGCCGCCTGGGACGCGGGCATCCCCGTCTACACCGGCACCGACGCGGGCGGTTCGCTCGCGCACGGGCTGGTCGGCCAGGAGGTCGCCGAGCTGGTCAAGGCGGGCATCCCGGTACGGGACGCGCTGTCGGCGGCCACCTGGGGCGCCCGGGCCTGGCTGGGACGGCCGGGGATCACCGAAGGCGCCCCCGCCGACCTCGTGGTGTACGAGGCCGACCCGCGCGCCGACGTACGGGTGCTGACGGCGCCGCGGTGGGTGGTGCTGCGGGGCCGGGTGTTCTGAGCGGGACCCGGGGGACCTGGGGGCTCGGGGATACGTGGCGGGGTCCGGGGATACGTGGCCATCGAACGCTTCGGCGAACAACACCCTTTGGGATGAACGGACTTCATGTGTCTGCCTGTTTACCCTCGGTGCGCAAATATGGCGTGGTCGAGGCCGTCGGCGCCCGTGGAGTCCCCCGCGGCAGGCGCCGGCGGCTCCATGTCTCCTGTGGGGGTCTACTCACGTGTCCTTTTCACGCAATACCTTCTTCGGCATGCCCGCCCGCCGTGTGGCGGCCGTCTCCGCCGCCACCGCCGTCTCCGTCCTGGGCGTCCTGCCCGCGGGCACGGCGCACGCCCGGACCGGCGACACCACCGCCACCGGCAAGGCCGGCGCGGCCGTGCTCCGTACCGACCTGAGCGTCTCGCTCCTCAACAAGACCGTCACCGCACCGCTGGTGACCTCGCTGAACGAGGTGAAGGCGCCGCAGACCGCCAGCAAGACCGCGCTCAGCGCGACCGTGGCCGGCGTCAACGGCGACCGCCCCTTCAGCGTGCTGCGCGCCGACGTGGCCACCGCCCGCGCCGTCACGGAGAAGTCCCGCTCCGAGGGCTACTCCAACCTCGTCAACGCCAAGGTGAACGTGCCGGGGCTGCTCGCGGTGCCGCTCCTCACCGTGGAGCAGGTCACCTCGAAGGCCGTGTGCGCGGCCGGGAAGAAGCCGACCGCCGACTCCAACGTGCTCGGCACCGTCAGCGTGCTCGGCAAGAAGGTCACCCTGACCGCGGGCGCCTCCACCAAGGTGGACGTGCCCTCGCTCGGTCAGGTGACCCTGGATCTGTCGCGCACCTCCACCACCTCGCGCACCGCGGCGGCCACGGCGCTGTCGCTGAAGGTCTCGGTGAACCCGCTCAAGCTCAACGTCTCCGAGGTCGAGGGCCAGGTCACCCTGGCCCACGCCACCTGTGAGGCGCCCGTCGCCCCGGCCAAGGAGGAGGAGCCGGAGGTCGTGAACCAGACCAAGCCGGAGCCCAAGCCGGAGCACCTCGCCGAGACCGGCGGCAGCTCGGCCACCCCGTACCTGGTGGCAGGCGGCGCCGTGCTGCTCGCCGCGGGTGGCGGCGCGGTGTTCATGGCCCGCCGCCGGCGGGCCACCGGAACGCGCGGTGATGCGTAAGCACGACCCCACCTAGCAGCCGGTGCCGGCGGTCGACCCACCCCGACCTCCGGCACCGGCCTCAGGGGGTGTCTTGCCGATCATGCCGGGCTCCCGACGCCGCTGTGACATCAGCCGCTGCCGCGGCGGGCGGCACCTCGCGGCCCCGCGCTCGTCGCTCCCCAGCTACCGCTNGCTGATCCGGCCTGACCGACAAGACACCCCCTTGCCTGCCCGGTGCGGCTTACCCCGCCCGGGCAGGCCCCCAGACGGCGGTGTCCTGTGGGGTTCAGCCGTCCTGGAGGGCCTTGGCCAGGGCGATCACGAAGCGGTCCGTCGTATCGCGGTCGCGGACGGCCAGCCGCAGCCAGTCCGGGCCCAGGCCCGGGAACGTGTCGCCGCGGCGCACCGCGAAGCCGAGTTCGCGGAGGCGGGTGCGTATCGCCGCCGCGTCCGGCAGCCGGATCAGCAGGAACGGACCGGCCGCCGGACCGCACACCCGCAGCCCGGCCCCGGCGAACTCGCCCAGCCGCTCGGCCAGATAGGCGCGGTCGGCGGCGGACCGCTCGGCGGCCCGCGCCGCCTCGGCCAGCGCGTCGGGCGCACAGCACGCCTCGGCCGCGGCCAGGGCGGGGGTGGACACCGGCCACAGCGGCTGCACCCGCTCCAGCCCGGCGACGATCGCGGGGTCCGCCAGCACGTACCCGATGCGCAGGCCCGCCAGCCCCCAGGTCTTGGTGAGGCTGCGCAGCACGACCAGCCCCGGCACATCCATTCGGGAGGACAGCGACGCGGGCTCGCCCGGCACGGCGTCCATGAACGCCTCGTCCACCACCAGCGTCCGTCCGGGCCGCGCCAGTTCGGCGAGCGCGGCGGCCGGGTGCAGCACGGAGGTGGGGTTGGTGGGATTGCCGACCACCACCAGATCGGCGTCGTCCGGCACCGCCGCCGGGTCCAGCCGGAAGCCGTCCCGCTCGTCGAGCAACACCCGCTCCACCGTGTGCCCGGCGTCCCGCAACGCGGCCTCCGGCTCGGTGAACTGCGGATGCACCACCACCGGGCGCCGGGCCGGAAGGGCGCGGGCGATCAGCACGAACGCCTCCGCGGCCCCGGCCGTCAGCAGCACCCGGCCCTCGGGCACGCCATGGCACGCGGCCACCGCGGCGCGCGCCGCCCGCCCGTCGGGGTAGGCGGCCAGCCCGTCGAGGGACGCGGCGATGCGGTCCTTGAGCCAACGCGGCGGCGTACCGGCCCGGACGTTGACCGCGAGGTCCGTCAGCCCGGCATCGGCGCCGCGCACCTCCGCGTCCCCGTGATGCCGCAGGTCGAACCCGGGGACCGCACCACCGGCGGGCGTCTCAGCGGCCGGTATCTCAGCGGCTGGTATCTCAGCGGACATCGGCGTGGATGTCCGGGTGGGAGTGGGCATGGGCCGCCTCCGCTTCGAGCCGCGCCCGCTCGGGCACCCCGGCCATCTCCTCGTAGCGCTCCATGACCAGCTCCGCCAACTCCACGGTCGAGCCGATGACATCGGCGTACACCACGTCGGCCTCCGGATACGCGAGCTGCCAGCCCTCCGCCTGCTGCCGCACCCGCTCCAGCGCGTCGCCGCCGAAGAGGAAATACGGCAGCACCACGATCCGCTGCGCCCCGAGCCGCACACAGCGGTCCAGACCCGAGGGCACGTCCGGCGCGGCGAGCGAGGCGAACGCCGTCTCGACGCCCGCGAAACCGCGCCCCTCCCACAGCAGCCGGGCGGCCCGGTGCACCTCGGCGTTGCCCTCCGGCAGCGGCGACCCGTCGCCCACCAGCAGCACCGTCGTCCGCGCCCGGTCCGAGGGGGAGCGCCGACCGCCGCCCAGCGCCTCGTCCAGCCGCCGCTCCAGCACCCGCAGCAGCCGGTGGTCCGGGCCCAGCGGACGGCCGAAGACGAACGAGGCGTCCGCGTGCCGCTCCGCCTCCTGGGCGAGCGCGGCGGCGACCCCGTCTCTCGGATGCTCCACCGGGATCAGGCTGAGGGGCACGACGGCGAAACGCGTCACGCCCTCGCCGACGAGGCGGGTCACCGCATCGGACAGCGGGGGCGCGCCCGGCCCGGTGAGGCCGCCCGCCACGGGCAGATCCGGGTGCTGCGCGCCCAACTCCCGTACGAAATCGTGGAAGGCGCCGGCGCGCCTTTCGTCTCGGGTGCCGATGCCTGCGATGAGCAGCGCGGGCGGGGTCGTCACGAAGTCTCCTTGGTGCAGGGTGAAACGGGTCTCACGGTGCAAAGCGCAGTCTCGCCCCGAGACGTTACTGAGCGCCGTCGGGACACGCCACGGCAGGTCTTCGGCCGTTTTCGCAGGGGCCGCTTCGCGAGCGGCCGTCTTGAGGCGGGCCGTCCTGCGGGTGGCCGTCCCGCGGGCCACGGCGGGCGATCGCGCAGGTGGCCCGCGACGGTCCGCCCCCACCCGGCTCCGACACCCGCTTGGCGACGAGCAGTTCGCCTCCCGGCCCGGCGGCCAGCAGCGCGGCCGCCTCGGCCACACCGGGCGTCCCCACGGCGGTGAGGGCCGCCATGGACGGGTTCGGCACGTCGACGGCGGCCAGGGTCTCCGCCCCGTACCCGCGCAGCGGCACCCCGAGCCGCTCGGCCGCGGCCAGCAGCCCGGGCTCATCGGCCTTGGCCTCGACCGTCGCCAACTCGGCGACGCCGCCGGGCGTGAGGCCCGCCCCGGCGAGGGCCGCTCCCACCAGCCCGGTCACCTCGTCCACGGAGACCCCTCGCCGCGCGCCGACGCCGACCACCAGATCCGGCCGTTGGGGAGGGCGCACGTCAGGTCACCGCCCCCGTCACCCGGCGGCGGGCACACATCCGGCCACGAACCGGGCCGCCACACCGGGCACCGCCGCCCAGTGCACATGGAGATACGAGGCATGCACGTTTCCCGGTGCGAACCCTTCGGTGCGGCGCTGCGGATGGACGAGCCCCCAGGCGGGCGTCTGCCCGGCCCCCGGCTCGACGGTGGTGCGGTGGAACTCATGGCCCCGCACCCGGGTCCCCGCGGCGGCGAGGGACGTATCGGAAATGGCCACGGCCTCACGGTAGCCCAGCGTCAGCCGATCCGACATATGTGCCTCGGCGTCCACCACTCCGCACATCGGGAGCCCGTCCAGCGAGCGCGCCAGATACAGCAGCCCGGCGCACTCGGCGGCGAGGGGCGCACCGGTCGCCGCCAGCTTGGCGACCTCGGCGCGCAGCGGCTCGTTCGCGGACAGCTCCGGTGCGTACACCTCCGGGAAGCCGCCACCGATCACCAGCCCGCCGGTCCCGTCGGGGAGGCGCTCGTCCCGCAGCGGGTCGAACGGCACGACCCGCGCGCCGGCGGCGGTGAGCAGCTCGGTGTGCTCCGCGTAGGAGAAGGTGAAGGCGGCCCCGCCCGCCACGGCGACGACCGGCCGCCGGTCCTCCGGCAGGGGGCCCTCCGCGGCGGCCTCCGCGGCAGGCCCCAGCTCCGCCACCGGATCCCACACCGGTCCCGACAGGGGAGGCGCGCTGCCCGCCAGCGCCATCAGCCCGTCGAGATCGCACCCCTCCCGCACCCACGCGGCCAGCGCCGCGACCGCATCCGTGGCCTCCGCGCGCCGCTCGGCCACCGGCACCAGACCGAGATGACGGCTCGGCGTCCCGACCTCGCGCATCCGGCGCAGCGCGCCGAACACCGGCACCCCGGCGCCCTCCAGCGCCTCCCTCAGCATCGCCTCGTGCCGGTCGGACGCCACCTTGTTGAGGATCACCCCCGCGACCCGCACCTCCGGGTCCCAGGAGGCGAAGCCGTGCACCAGGGCCGCCACCGAACGCGACTGCGAGGACGCGTCGACCACCAGCACAACCGGCGCCCGCAGCACCTTGGCCACCTGCGCCGTCGACGCCAGCTCGCCCTGCCCGGCCGCCCCGTCGAACAGCCCCATCACGCCCTCGACCAGGGCCAGATCGCAGCCCTCCGCCCCGTGCAGGAACAGCGGCGCGATCCGGTCCGGACCGCACAGATAGGCGTCCAGGTTCCGCCCCGGCCGCCCGGCCCCGCCACCAGGCGCGCGGCCGCCACCGGCGGAGGAGACGGCCAGCGCGTGATAGCCAGGATCGATGTAGTCCGGGCCCACCTTGTGCGGGGACACGTCCAGACCGCGCTGGGCGAAGGCCGCCATCAGCCCCGCGGTGACGGTCGTCTTGCCGCTGCCGGAGGCGGGCGCGGCGACGACCAGTCGGGGAACTCTCACCACTCGATGCCTCGCTGGCCCTTCTGACCGGCGTCCATCGGGTGCTTGACCTTGGACATGTCGGTGACGAGGTCGGCGAAGTCCACCAGCGGCGCCGGTGCGTTCCGCCCGGTGATGACGACGTGCTGCGTACCCGGCCGGTCGCGCAGGACCGACACCACCTCCTCAGGATCCACCCAGCCCCAGTGCATGGGATACGCGAACTCGTCCAGCACATAGAGCCGGTATGTCTCCGCCGCGAGATCGCGCTTGACCTGTTCCCAGCCCTCGCGTGCGGCCTCCTCGCTGGAAGCCATGTCGCGCTGGACCCACGACCAGCCCTCGCCCATCTTGTGCCATGCGACGGTCCCCCCTTCGCCCGAGTCGCCGAGGACGCGCAGCGCACGCTCCTCGCCGACCTTCCATTTCGCGCTCTTTACGAACTGGAATACACCGACCGGCCAGTTCTGGTTCCACGCCCGCAGCGCCAGACCGAACGCGGCCGTCGACTTGCCCTTCCCCACGCCCGTGTGCACGAGCACGAGCGGCCGGTTGCGGCGCTGGCGGGTGGTCAGCCCGTCGTCGGGGACGACGGTCGGTTGTCCTTGCGGCATCAGGCTGCCCTCCGTGAGTTCTGTACCGTCCGTACATCGCGGACCAGCGCCGTCACGCTGTCCGCGCGCAGTTCGTCCAGGGTGACCGGGGTGCCCCGCAGATCGCGCGCGAGCGTGCCCGCCAAGCCGAGCCGCACCGGACCCGACTCGCAGTCGACCACCACCGAGGCGACCCCGTCGCCCGCGAGCAGCCGCGCCGCGCGCCCGGCCCGCTCCACCGGCGTGGACCCGTCGGACACCGCGGCCTTCTTCGACTCGGTGGCCCGCCCGTCGGTCACCACGACCAGCAGCGGACGGCGCGAGGGGTCCCGCAGCCGCTCCACCCGCAGCACCTCGCGGGCCTTCAACAGCCCCGCCGCGAGCGGGGTGCGGCCACCGGTCGGCAGCTGTTCCAGCCGGGCGGCGGCCGCGTCCACCGACGAGGTGGGCGGCAGCGCCAGCGCCGCGTCCGAACCCCGGAAGGTGACCAGGCCGACCTTGTCCCGCCGCTGATAGGCGTCCAGCAGCAGCGACAGCACCGCGCCCTTGATCGCGCCCATGCGCTTGCGGGCGGCCATCGACCCCGACGCGTCCACGACGAACAGCACGAGGTTGCCCTCCCGGCCCTCGCGCACCGCCTCCCGCAGATCGTCCCGGCGCACCAGCAGCCCCGGGCCGCGCCGCCCGCGGATGTGCTGGTGCGGGGCGGCGGCCCGTACGGTCGCCGCCAGGTGCAGCGAGGTCAGCGTCCCCTGGGGGCGGCGCGCACCGGCGGTGCGGCCGTGCGCGGTGCGGGCCCGCGACCGCCGCCCGGCCGCGCCCTCGCCCAGCCCCGGCACGTCGAGGCGCCGGGTGCGGAACGGCTCCGCGGCGCCCACGGCCGCCCGCTCGCCACCGCCGCCACCGGCCCCGCCGTCGTCTGCCTGGGACTCCGACTCCGCGGGCGCGGCGTCGGCGGACGACTCGGGTTCGGGCGACCGCTGCTCGGGGATGGACGGTTCGGGCCCGCCGGGCGGCGGCGCCTGCTCCTGCTCGCCCTCCTGCGGGCGGCCACCGCCGGGCCCGTCGGGGCCGTCCCCGCCGTCGGACCCTCCGCCCCCGCCTGGCCCGTCGGGGTCGTCATCGGGCCCCTCATCAGCATCAGAGGGTTCGGGCTCGGACTCCGGCTCCTCGTCCTCGAACTGCCGCAGCACCTCGTCCAGCTTGTCCTCGTCCAGCCCCGGCGCGTCGAACGGCGCCCGCCGACGCCGGTGGGGGAGCGACAGGAGCGCGGCCTGCCGTACGTCCTCGGTCCGTACGTCCGTCCGGCCCGCCCAGGCGGCCAGCGCCGTCGCCGTACGCGCCGTCACGATGTCCGCGCGCATCCCGTCCACCTCGAACGCCGCGCACACCGCGGCGATCTGCCGCAGCGCGCGGTCGCCCAGCCGGACGGCGGGCAGCAGGGCGCGCGCCGCCGCTATGCGGTCCCGCAGCTCGCCCTCCTCGCGCGCCCAGCGCGCGGCGAACCCGGCCGGGTCCTCGTCGTACGCCAGCCTTCGGCGCACCACCTCGACCCGCTCCTCGGTGTCCCGCGACGCCGTGACCTCGACGGTGAGCCCGAAGCGGTCCAGCAGCTGCGGCCGCAGCTCGCCCTCCTCCGGGTTCATGGTGCCCACCAGCAGGAAGCGCGCGGCGTGCCGTACGGAGACGCCCTCGCGCTCCACATAGGAGGCGCCCATGGCGGCCGCGTCGAGCAGCAGGTCGATCAGGTGGTCGTGCAGCAGGTTGACCTCGTCGACGTACAGCACCCCGCGGTGGGCGTCCGCGAGCAGCCCCGGCTCGAACGCCTTGACCCCGTCCGACAGCGCCCGCTCGATGTCCAGCGACCCGACGAGGCGGTCCTCGGACGCGCCGACCGGAAGCTCCACCATCCGCGCGGGGCGCGCGTCCCCGGGGGCGGTCTCGTGCGGCCCGTCCGGGCAGCCCGGGTCGGGCGCGGCGGGATCGCACGAGAAGCGGCACCCGGGCACGACGTCGACCGGCGGCAGCAGCGTGGACAGCGCGCGCACGGCCGTCGACTTGGCCGTGCCCTTCTCGCCGCGCACCAGCACCCCGCCCACGGCGGGCGAGACGGCGTTGAGGAGCAGGGCGAGCCGCATGTCGTCCATTCCGACGACCGCGGTGAACGGGTAGGCAGCGGTGGTCATGCTTCGGAACCTCCTACGGTGCGTGCGCGGTCGGTGCGTGCGGGCTCGCGTCTCGTCGTGCTCAATCCGTTCCTCCCGGCGCCCCGGGCGGCACGAAGGGCAGCCCGTCCGGTACGCCGTCCTCGATGAGCCTCAGCAGCGCGTCCGTGTCCGCGTGCTCCTCGATCAGATCGCCCAGCCGGTCGAGCTGCTCCTCGCGCAGCGCCCCGAAGCGGGTGTCCGGCGCGGGCACGAACGCCCGGCCCGCCGCCTCCGCGACCCGCCGCAGGAAGGCACGGCGGAAGCCGTCGCTCTCCAGCGAGCCGTGCCAGTGGGTGCCCCACACCGGGCCCACCCGGCAGCCGTCCAGGAAGGGTTCGTCGCCCCCGTGGAGCAGTTCGGCGACCCCGTGGTGGATCTCGTAGCCCGCCACCGGCTCGCCCAGTGCCTCGCCCACCGGCCGGGCCAGGGTCTTCTCGGCCGCGAAGCGGACCCGTACGGGCAGCAGCCCGAGGCCCTCGACCGTCCCGGCCTTCGACTCGACCTCGTCCTCGATCGCGTGGCCCAGCGCCTGGAAGCCGCCGCAGATCCCGAGCACCGGCCGCCCCTCCGCGGCCCGCCGCGCGATCGCGTCGGCGAGACCGCGTGTCCGCAGCCACTCCAGCGCCTTCACGGTGCCCCGGGTGCCCGGCAGCACCACCAGATCGGCGTCGGCCAGCTCCTCCGGCCGGTCCACGAAGCGCACGACCACGCCCGGCTCGGCGGCCAGCGCGTCCACGTCGGTGAAGTTGGACATCAGCGGTACGGCGGCCACCGCGACCCGCAGCACGTCCGCGCCGTACGGCGGTGCGACGACGCTCTCGCGCACCGTGCCGCGCAGCGAGACGCGCAGGCCGTCCTCCTCGTCGATGCCGAGGCCGTGCGCGTACGGCAGCACACCCACGGTCGGCCGTCCGGTGAGGTCGCGCAGCATGACCAGACCGGGTTCCAGCAGGCTCACATCACCGCGGAACTTGTTCACCACATAGGCGGCGATGTGCCGCTGGTCCTCGCGGGACAGCAGCGCGGTCGTACCGAAGAACGACGCGAAGACGCCGCCGCGGTCGATGTCGCCGACCACGACGACCGGCAGCCCCGCGGCCCGGGCGAGACCGAGGTTGACGATGTCGGTGCGGCGCAGATTGATCTCGGCCGGGCTGCCCGCGCCCTCGCAGATCACCGCGTCATGGGTGCGCCGCAGCTCGCTCAGGCAGTCGGTGACGGTCTCCAGCAGCCCTTCACGCCGCCGCTCGGAGTGGTAGCCGCGCGCGCTCATCTCGCCCACCGGCTTGCCGAGCAGCACCACCTGGCTGCTGCGGTCGCTGCCCGGCTTCAGCAGGACAGGGTTCATCAGGGCGCTCGGTTCGACGCGCGCGGCCGCGGCCTGCATCGCCTGGGCGCGCCCGATCTCGGCGCCCTCCCGGGTGACGAAGGAGTTGAGCGACATGTTCTGCGCCTTGAACGGGGCGACCCGGAGCCCTTTGCGCGCCAGCCAGCGGCATATGCCCGCGGTGACGACGCTCTTCCCGGCGTCCGAAGTCGTTCCCGCGACGAGCAGTCCGCCCCCCAGGGTCATCGGTTCACCCCTTCCTGATCGGCTCCGGAGCCCCGACCGGCTCCGGAGCGAGCCACGACGGTGGCGAGCAGGGCGAGCGCCGACACCCGCCGCGAGAGGCGGATCGCCCGCGGAATGTCGGCCGCCGCCACGGGGCGGCCGCCCGGGTTCAGCACCGGGCGGTGCTCGACCCGGCCCGCGTACGCCAGCGTCCCGCCCAGCCGGACCCCCAGCGCGCCCGCGAACGCCGCCTCCACCGGGCCCGCGTTGGGGCTCGGGTGGCGTCCGCCGTCCTCGCGCCAGGCGCGCCACGCGCCGCGCGGATCGGGCCCGGCGAGGGCGGCCAGGGCGGCGGTGAGCCGGGCGCCGGGCCAGCCCGCGACGTCGTCCAGCCGGGCCGCGGCCCAGCCGAACCGGCGGTAGCGGGCCGACTTGTGGCCCACCATGGCGTCCAGGGTGTTGACGGCGCGGAAGCCGACGAGCCCCGGCACCCCGGCCACGGCCCCCCACACCAGCGCGCCCACCACCGCGTCCGAGGTGTTCTCGGCCACCGACTCGACGATCGCCCGCGCGATCTGCTGCGCGTCCAGCGCCTGCGGATCGCGTCCGCACAGATGCGGCAGCCGCTCCCGCGCGGCGTCGACGTCCCCGGCGGCCAGCGCGTCACCGATGGCCCGGGCCTCCCGCACCAGCGAGGTGCCGCCCAGCACGGCCCAGGTGGCGGCGGCGGTCAGCGCGGCATCGGCCGTCGTACGGCGGCGGCCCGTGAAGCCGCGTACGGTACGCGCCAGCAGCGCGGCACCGGCGGCCGCGCCGCCCGCGCACAGCGCGGTGTGCAGGGCCCCGGAACCGCGGTGATCGCGCCACAGCCGTCGCTCGACGGCCGCGGCGGCGCGTCCGAACGCGGCCACCGGATGGCCGCGGCGCGGATCGCCTACGGCGAGGTCGCCGAGGAAGCCGAGTGCGGCGCCGCACGCGTACGAGGCGTGGTCGGCACGCATCCTTCAGACCGCCGTCATGCCTCTGCGGCGGGGCACACGAACAGGGGGAGCTGACGGCGTGGCAGTGCCGGGCATGGCGGTATGTCCTCACTCAGGGTCCGCGCCCTGGCTCGACGTGACCGGCGGTGAGAGTCTCCTGGCTCCCGGATCCGCGGCTCTCCCGGTCTTCCAGCCCTCCTGGCGTACGGACGGCCGTGACCCCTTGCGGTGAGGGGAGAGCGCTCCCCGGTGACAGTGGCGGGACCGCGCCGGATTCTCACCGGCTTCCTCTCCTGCCGCCGTTTGGCTCGGGAAGTCCACCATGGGGCGCGAATGGCCGTCAACTCGCATTTGACCTGCGATGCCAGAGTGTGCCGAGATCCACAGGGCCCCCGTGGGAACGACCGCGGGGCGGTGGGCGCCGAACAGCGCCCACCGCCCCGCGGCTTGCGTGGCCTCCGTTGGTTTCAGGCCACGATCAGATAGATGCCGTACGCCACCACCGCGGCGCACAGCGCGAAACAGGCGTACGCGCCGGTGCGCGCAACCGGGGACGCGCCGCCCGCGGCGGCCTGGGGCTGCGGCTGCGCCGTACGGGAGGTGCCGATGATGCCCAGGGTGAAGACCCCTACGACGCCGACCGTCACCGCGAGGCTGACGCCGAAGACCTGGCCGAGGGCCGCCCAGTCGATGTGCATTGCGTGTGCTCCCTGTCAGCTGGTGGAACGGGATCCCGCGGTGGCGGGGGTCGGGGCGGATTCGGACGAGGCGTCCCCGGTGGACGTCGAGTCCGAGGTGTTCTTCGAGGCGTCTGCGGCATCCGTGCCGCCGGTGCCGTCAGAAGAGGCCGACGTGTTCTTTCCGGCGGGCGGCGGGGCCACCGACCGCACGGCGGCGGTGACGACACCGACCGGCTCGGCGGAATCCGCACCCGGCTCGTTGACGTTGGTGGCGTCCACCGGCTTGCGGCGCGACAGCACCCAGATGACACCGCAGCCCACCACCGCGAGGACGGCGACCGCGGCGATGCCCCCGTTGCCCTGGTCGGCCAGCAGTGCCGCGGCGGCGGCCACCAGACCGGCGGCCGGCAGGGTCAGCGCCCACGCGGCGACCATGCGGCCCGCGGTCGACCAGCGCACCACACCGCCCTTGCGGCCGACGCCCGCACCCATGACGGCACCCGAGCAGACCTGCGTGGTGGACAGCGCGAAGCCGATGTGGGACGAGGCCAGGATGACGGTCGCGGCGCCGGTCTGGGCGGCGAAGCCCTGCGGCGGCTGGATGTCCGTGATGCCCTTGCCCATGGTCCGGATGATGCGCCAGCCACCCAGGTAGGTGCCGAGCGCGATCGCGAGACCGGCGGAGACGATCACCCACATGGGCGGGTCGGCGTCCGGCGCGATGACGCCGCCGGTGACCAGCGCGAGGGTGATGACGCCCATCGTCTTCTGGGCGTCGTTGGTGCCGTGCGCCAGGGAGACCAGAGCGGCCGAGGCGATCTGCCCGGCGCGGTAGCCCTTCGCGGTGTCCTCCGCGGCCCGGTTGTGGGCCAGCCGGTACGTGAGCCGGGTGGCGGCCACCGTGGCGATGCCCGCCACGACCGGCGCGGCCACGGCCGGGATGAGGACCTTCATGACGATCGCGTCGCCGTTGACCCCGTCCATGCCGACGGAGACCACGGTGGCGCCGATGAGGCCGCCGAAGAGGGCGTGCGAGGAACTGGACGGGAGACCGGCCAGCCAGGTCACCAGGTTCCAGAGGATCGCGCCGACGAGCCCCGCGAAGATTACTTCGGGCTGGATGCCGGAGCCCTCGTCGATGATTCCGCCGGAGATGGTCTTGGCGACCTCCACGGACAGGAAGGCGCCGACGAGGTTGAGGACTGCCGACATCGCCACCGCGACCCGGGGACCGAGCGCTCCGGTGGAGATGGTGGTGGCCATGGCGTTGGCCGTGTCGTGGAAGCCGTTCGTGAAGTCGAACACCAAGGCCGTGACGATCACGATCCCGATGAGAAGCGTGATGTGTTCCATACACCCGGTCAATCAGTTCGGAGGGCTGTCAGTGCACGGTGAACGTAAGGAAACTGGGTGAACGGAAGATGAACTGAGGCGGGCTTCACGGTGACACGGGCACACGGGTGTGAGAACGGCTGGTTTTCGACCGTACTCCCTTTCGCCATACGGGATTTGGTGTCCGTACATCGAGGCGGTGTAACCGCTCCGCTCCGGCGCCCGTATGGAAGGATCGCGCCCGGAGGTGAGGCCCGTGACGGAGCCGCGATCGGCACGACGGCCACAGCCGAGGCTGACCCAGCCCCTGCGGCAGGCGTGGACGCAGGTGGTGCGGACGGCCCGCAGAACCACCGCCGACGGGCTCGTCGTCGGCACCTCGGGCAATGTGTCGGCCCGCGTCGGCGACACCGTCCTGGTGACCCCGAGCGGCGTCCCCTACGACCGGCTCGGCCCGCGTGACGTGGTCGGCGTGGACCTCGACGGCCGACAGGTGCTGGGCACGCTCGCGCCCACCAGTGAGCTGCCCATGCACCTCGCCGTCTACCGTCACACGGACGATGCCGCGGCCATCGTCCACACCCATGCCGTTCACGCCACCGCCGTCTCCACGCTGGTCGACGAGCTCCCCGCGATCCACTACATGACCGCCGCCCTCGGCGGGCCGGTCCGGGTCGCCGGCTACGCGCTCTACGGCACCGATGAATTGGCCGAAAACATGCTGTCCGCGCTGCGCGACCGCTCCGGCTGTCTGCTGCGCAACCACGGCACCCTCGTATACGGCGCGACGCTGGACCAGGCCTACGACCGCACCGCCCAGCTCGAATGGATGTGTCAGGTCTGGCTGGCCGCGGCCGCGGTCCCCGGGCGCACCCCCACCCTCATCCCGCCCGCCGAGCTGGACCGCGCAGCGGCCAAGCTCAGCGGTTACGGCCAGTCACGGGACGGCGGTACGGAGGGCGGCGCTCCGGGCGTCCCGAAATAGCCCCTTCCGCTGGCCGCCGCGCGGCCGCCCGCCCACACTGGGAGGGATGCGTGTGCGGACAACGGCGGTCGCTGCCGCCACCACTCTGCTCGGTGTCGGCGCGGCCGCGGTGGCGGCGGGCCGGTACGTCACCGACGCTGCGCTCAAACCGGCCCCCGACCGGCCGCTGCCGAACGAGCCGCCACTCACGGTGCACGCCATGGACGACGACGGGCGGATCACCCTCACCCGTTCGCTCGCCTCGCTGCGCCCCGGCACCTACGGTCTCGTCGGCCGGGCCTGCCACGCCGTCGTCGGCCCGGTGGACGACGACGTTCCGCACCCCGCCGACTGCGTCGTACGCCGCCTGGAGCGGGTGACGCACGGCACCCTCGGCACGGGCACCCGGGTGCGGCTCACCCCGCAGGTGCACCTCGGCAACCCCAGGGACGCGCTCGGCCTCGAGCACGCCGATGTCGACATTCCCGGCGAACTCGGTCCGCTGCCCGCCTGGTTCCTGCCCGGCGAGCGCACCACCTGGGTCATCACCACCCATGGCCTCGGCACCACCCGGGAACACCCCATGGTCGTCATGCCGATGCTGCACCGGATGCGGATCCCGGTGCTCGACCTCGCGTACCGCGGCGACCCCGGCGCCCCGCGCCCGCCCGACGGCATCAGCCACCTCGGCGACACGGAGTGGCGCGACCTCGACGCCGCCATCCGCTACGCGGTCCGCTACGGGGCGGAGAGCGTCGTCCTGCACGGCTGGTCCACCGGCGCCTCCATGGCCCTGCACGCGGCCGCCAACTCCGCACTGCGGCACCGGCTCAGCGGCATCGTCCTGGACTCCCCGGTGCTCGACTGGCGGGCCACCCTGCGCGCCCTCGCCGCGGCGCGCCGCACCCCCGCCGCCCTGCTCCCGCTCGCCGTACGGGCCGCGGAAGGGCGCACCGGGCTCCACGACAGCAAGCTCGCGGAGGCGGCCGACCCCGAGAGCCTGCCGGTGCCCACGCTCATCGTGCACGGCCCCGGCGACACCCTCGCGCCCTGGGGCGCCTCCCGTGAACTCGCCGCCGCCCGGCCCGAGCTGGTCACCCTTCATCCGGTGCGACACGCGCCGCACGCCGCGATGTGGAACGCCGACCCCCGGGGGTACGAGGAGGCGCTGCGCCGGTTCCTCACGCCTCTCATCTAGGGGGTGTCTTGTCGATCAGGCCGGATCAGCGAGCGGCGTCAGGGGGCACCTCCCAGCGGTAGGTGGGGGAGCGGTAGCTCGCAAGTCGCGTGAGGAGAGCGCGGGGGGCACCGCCCAGCGGTAGCTGGGGGAGCGACGAGCGCGGGGCCGCGAGGTGCCGTGCCAGGCCACACCCCAGTCAGCCGCGTCACCAACCTCCCCGGACAGCACACCTAGGGCCTCCGGCGGGCCCGGCTACCCATCGGAATCCGGCCGCGGCGACCGCCGGACGGGTGCCGATTGGGCTTTCGGGCCGTCAACGGCGAGACTGCTTCTGTGACGTCCCGTACTCCGCGCGACTCCCGGCTCCGACTCGTCCGCCAGCGGCCGATGGCCACCGCGCCGCGGCCCGCGCCGAACCGCTCCCGGCCGGCGCCACGCCCGCCGGAGGGCACGCCGCCCCGGCCGGAATTGGCCCGGCAGGCCCGTGCGGGGCTTGTCGGGGCCGTGGAGGTGGCGCGCTGGGCCGCGGGCGAGGACGACTCGCTCGGCGCCCTCTCCGACGAGGCGACCGCCCGCGCCGCCGCGGCGCTCGGGCGCAGCCCCGAGGAGGTGCGCGCCGACTGGGACCGGGCCCGGCTCGTCGGGCTCGTCGACCTGCACGGCGGCACCGCCCGCCCCGGCTGGCGGCTCCAGGCCTGGGACCGCGACGACAGCGCGGTGCTGCGCGGCTGGGTCGCGCTGCTCGACGCCTGGTCGCTGGCCACCCCCGCGCCGGAGACCGCCGAGCCCGCGGCCGTCGCCGAGGTGGTCGAGGCCGTACCGCAGCTGCTCCCCCTGCTCCAGCTGTCCGCGGGCCCGGTGCAGATCTCCACGCTGCTGGACATGCTGCGCAAGCGGGTCGCGGAGCTGCGCACCGAGCGCTGCGAGGTGCCGTACGGGGTGGCCGCACCGGTCGACGGCGATGCCCCCGCCGACCCCGCCGCGCGCCCGGACCCGGCCGACCCCGGGACCGCGCACGGGGAGCGGGCGGAGGGCGCCGAGGAGGACGACGACGCGCTGGAGGGCCTGCTCGGCTGGGCCCTGGACGCGCTCGCCTCGGTCGGGGCGCTCACCGTCCTCGAAGGCGACGCCGTCCTCACCGCGCTCGGCAGCTGGGCGGTGTGGGTCAAGCTGGAGCAGATCTGCGTGGCCGCCCAGAGCCCCGCCGGGAACATCGAGCACCCCGCCGCCGACATGCTGCGCGGCTGCGCGGGCCTCACCCCCGGCCCGGCCCGCGCCGAGTACCGGGCCTGGCTCGCCGCCCGCCCGATCGGCAGCGCCATCACCGAGCTACTGGACGCCGCGCGCGGCGACGACGCGCTGCTGCGCGGGCTCGCGTTCGAGGCGCTGCGGGTCGCCGGGGCACCCGCCGAGCCCGCGGTGCGGGCCGTCGTGGACGAATCGTGCCTGCGGCCGTACGCGCTGCTGTGGCTCGCCGAGCACGAGGGCGCCGACCCCGAGGACGCGCTGGACGTGCTCACCCGCGAGGAGGCCACCTGGCTGTGGGTGGACACCGCCGCGGCCATCTCCGACCACGGCGAGAGCCCGCTGCTGGTGCGCCACCTGGAGTCTGCGGTGCAGGGCACGGTGCCCGCGCTGCTGGCGGAGGTGCGGGCCGTCGGCCACCCCCGGACGGTGCAGGTGCTGGTGGCGCTGGCCGCCGCCCACCCCGACCCGGCCCTCGCCAAGGCGGTGCGCCGGGCGGCCTTCCAGGTCCACACGGGCGGCGTCTGAGAGGCCCCGCGGACGGGGCCCAGGGAGACGGGGAGCTTCCGGACCCCAGGGAAAAACCGGTTGCCCGCACCGCTAAACTAGCCGCATGGCAATTCTCCTCGTGCATTAGACGGCGTCGGCCCCGCCCGCTGGTCTGTCCCGTCCGCCGCCCATTCTGCCCAGGAGTAATTCCCGTGATCACCGCATCCGGCGTCGAGCTGCGTGCCGGCGCCCGTGTTCTGATCGAGTCCGCCTCCTTCCGCATCGCCAAGGGCGACCGCATCGGCCTCGTCGGCCGCAACGGCGCCGGGAAGACCACCCTCACCAAGTGCCTGGCGGGCGAGGGCATCCCGGCCGGCGGCAGCATCACGCGCTCCGGCCAGGTCGGCTATCTGCCGCAGGACCCGCGCACCGGCGACCTCGACGTCCTCGCGCGCGACCGCATCCTCTCCGCCCGCGACCTCGACTCCGTGCTGCGCAAGATGCGCGAGAACGAGGACCGCATGGCCAACGGCAAGGGCGCCACCCGCGAGCGCGCGATGAAGAAGTACGAGCGCCTGGAGACGGAGTTCCTGACCAAGGGCGGCTACGCGGCCGAGGCGGAGGCCGCGACCATCGCGGCCAGCCTGGGCCTGCCGGACCGGGTGCTCGGCCAGCCGCTGCACACCCTCTCCGGCGGTCAGCGGCGCCGCGTCGAGCTGGCCCGGATCCTGTTCTCGGACTCCGACATCCTGCTGCTGGACGAGCCGACGAACCACCTCGATGCCGACTCCATCATCTGGCTGCGGGACTACCTGAAGACCTACAGCGGCGGCTTCATCGTCATCTCCCACGACGTCGACCTCATGGAGACGGTCGTCAACAAGGTCTTCTACCTGGACGCCAACCGCTCGCAGATCGACATCTACAACATGGGCTGGAAGCTCTACCAGGCCCAGCGCGAGTCCGACGAGAAGCGCCGCAAGCGCGAGCGCGCCAACGCCGAGAAGAAGGCCGCCGCGCTGAACTCGCAGGCCGACAAGATGCGCGCCAAGGCCACCAAGACGGTCGCCGCGCAGAACATGGCCCGGCGCGCCGAGAAGCTGCTCTCCGGGCTGGAGGAGGTGCGCCAGTCCGACAAGGTCGCCAAGCTGCGCTTCCCGGACCCGGCCCCGTGCGGCAAGACCCCGCTGACCGCCGCGGGCCTGTCGAAGTCGTACGGGTCCCTGGAGATCTTCACCGATGTCGACCTGGCCGTCGACAAGGGCTCCCGGGTCGTCATCCTGGGCCTCAACGGCGCGGGCAAGACCACCCTGCTGCGGCTGCTGGCCGGGGTCGAGAGGCCGGACACCGGCGAGGTGACGCCCGGCCACGGGCTGAAGCTCGGCTACTACGCGCAGGAGCACGAGACGCTCGACCCGGACCGCACCGTCCTGGAGAACATGCGCTCGGCCGCGCCCGACCTCGACCTGGTCGACATCCGCAAGACGCTCGGCTCGTTCCTGTTCTCCGGCGACGACGTGGACAAGCCCGCCGGGGTGCTCTCCGGCGGTGAGAAGACCCGGCTCGCGCTGGCCACCCTGGTCGTCTCCTCGGCCAACGTCCTGCTGCTCGACGAGCCCACCAACAACCTCGACCCGGCCAGCCGCGAGGAGATCCTCGGCGCGCTGCGCACCTTCACCGGCGCTGTGGTGCTGGTGACCCACGACGAGGGCGCGGTGGACGCCCTCCAGCCGGAGCGGATCATTCTGCTGCCGGACGGGATCGAGGACCTGTGGGGCGAGGACTACGCGGATCTGGTCGCGCTGGCCTGACCTCCGGGCGTCGGGCTCCGGCCTGATTCCCCCAACCATGGCCTCGTAGATCATTCGGCCTAGGCGTGATCCGTCATCTGAGTGAGAACGGCTGGTATCGCGGCGCGCCGCCCACGACCGGCGCACGGCACGTGCCGCGCGCCGGTCGCTCTCCGTCCAACCTCTGGCACATAGGTCCTGACCTGCCCTTTCTTCGCGGATCAAGAAAGACTGGCAGGGCGTAAGCCGCCGGAATTCTGGAATCCGAAGGCTCGTATGGCGCCATTTCTCGGAATCCTTCCTCCACAGGTCTTGCCGAATGGGTGGCCAGGAAGCCGCCTAGGGGTGATCATGAGAGTCCAGAGCGCACTTCCCATGAGGAGGCACGGGTGGCCGAGACTCTGAAGAAGGGCAGCCGGGTGACCGGCGCCGCGCGCGAAAAGCTCGCGGCAGACCTGAAGAAGAAGTACGACTCCGGTGCGAGCATCCGGGCGCTGGCCGAGGAGACCGGCCGTTCCTACGGATTCGTCCACCGGATGCTCAGCGAATCAGGAGTGTCCCTACGTGGTCGCGGTGGCGCGACGCGAGGCAAGAAGGCCGCATCGGCCTGATCGCGCGTCTCGCGTCCGCGGTTCGTCACCGGAAGCAGGTGTGGACAGTGCCACCCGGTTGATCGTCCGTTCGACCGGGTGGTTACTGTGCAGTCACTTGTACTGACTGCGGCCGACCGGAGGCTTCCTGTGACCCTGCTCGACAAGGACGGCGTATCGCTCACCGTCGATGACGCGGTCGCCACGGTGACCCTGACCAATCCGGCCAAGCGCAACGCCCAGTCGCCCGCGTTGTGGCGGGCGCTGGCCGAGGCGGGGTCGCTGCTGCCCGGCAGCGTGCGGGTGGTGGTGCTGCGCGCCGAGGGCGTGTCCTTCTCGGCGGGGCTCGACCGGCAGGCGTTCACCCCCGAGGGTTTCGACGGCGAGCCGTCCTTCCCGGAGATGGCCCGCCGCCCGGACGTCGAGCTGGACGGGATCATCGCCGCCTACCAGGACGCGTTCACCTGGTGGCGGCGCAACGACATCGTGTCCATCGCCGCGGTGCAGGGCCATGCGATCGGCGCGGGCTTTCAGCTCGCCCTCGCCTGTGACCTGCGGGTGTGCGCGGAGGACGCGCAGTTCGCGATGCGCGAGACCAGCCTCGGGCTGGTGCCCGACCTGACCGGCACCCATCCGCTGGTCGGGCTCGTGGGGTACGCCCGGGCGCTGGAGATCTGCGCGACCGGGCGCTCCGTCCACGCCGAGGAGGCCGAGCGCACCGGTCTCGCCAACCTCGTGGTGCCCGCCGCCGAGCTGGACGGCGCGGTCCAGGACCTGGCCGCGGCCCTGCTCGCCGCCCCCCGCGACGCGGTGGTCGAGACCAAGGCGCTGCTGCGGGGCGCGGCGGACCGTACGTACGACGAGCAGCGCGCCGCCGAGCGCGCCGCCCAGGCTCGCCGCATCCGCGACCTCGCCGGTGTGGCCGACTAGTTCACCGCCGTTCACGCGTCCTCGAAGGTCAGCACCGGCTTGATCGTGGTGCCCGCCGTCATGTCCGCCGCAGCCTCCTCGATCCGGGCGAACGGATAGGTCCGGATCAGCTGGTCCACGGGCAGCCGACCCTGCTGGTGGAGGGCGACCATCAGCGGTATCAGCTGCTCCGGTTCGCTGTCGCCGAGCGTGACGCCGGTGATGCGGCGGCCCGGAAGCATGCTGTTGACGTCGACCGCGACCTCGGTGCCCATGGGCGGTGCCCCGATGACCGCGACCTCGCCCCGGGGTGCGAGCGCGTCGATGGCGGTGCGCAGGACGCCGGGGTGGCCCGTGGTCTCCAGGGCGCAGTCGACGCCGAGGCCGTCCGTCAGCTCGACCAGGGCGGCCGCGGTGTCCTCCTCCGAGGCGTCGATCACGGCCGTGGCGCCCAGCTTCCGGGCCAGCGCCAGCCGCGGGGCGAGCCGGTCGACGGCGATCACCTGCCGGACCGGGCCGAGTACGGCGGCCATCAGGGCGGCGAGCCCGACCGCGCCGGTGCCGAAGACCGCGATCGTGCTGCCGGGCCGGGGCCGCAGGACGTTCAGGACGGCGCCGACCCCGGTCTGGATGCCGCAGCCGAAGGGGGCGAGGGTGGTGAGGGGGATGTCCGCCGGGACCCGGACCACGCTGCGCTCGTCCACCAGCGCGTGCGTCGCGAAGGACGACTGGCCGAAGAAGTGGCCGCCCAGCCCTCCGGCCCCGGAAGCGGAACGCAGGGTCGCGGTGCCGTCGCCGCGGGTGCCCCCGAGGAGGTTGAGCGGCAGCCAGGAGGCGCAGTAGGCGGGGTGGCCGTCGCGGCAGGTGCCGCACGTACCGCACGAGGTGAAGGTCAGGACGACATGGTCGCCCGGCCGCACCCGGCCGACCCATGATCCGACCCGCTCCACGACGCCCGCGCCCTCGTGGCCGAGGACGCCGGGGAGAGGGAAGGGCAGATGGCCGTCGCGCACGGTCAGATCGGTGTGGCAGACCCCGGCGGCGGCCAGCCGGACCACGACCTCGTCCGGCCGGGGCTCGTCCAGGGTGATCCGCTCCAGGGAGAAGGGGGCGCCGGGCTTGTTCACCACGGCGGCGAGGGTTTCGGGCATCGTGGAATCTCCGTGGCTCGGAACGGCTCGGAACGGCTCGGAACGGCTCGGAACGGCTCGGAACAGCTCGGAAGGGCTCAGAACGGGTAGCGCGCGGTATCGCCGCGCAGGGTCAGCCACTGCGTCTCGGTGAAGGCGTCGAGATTGGCCCGGGCGCCGCCCACCCGGCCGAAACCGGACGCGGCAAGGCCGCCGAAGGGCGCGTTCGGATCGTCGTTGACCGTCTGGTCGTTGATGTGGACCATTCCGCTGGGAATCCGCTCGGCCAGCGCGAGCCCGCGCGCGGTGTCGGCGGTGAGGATGCCCAGGCTCAGCCCGTACGGGGAGTCGGCGGCGAGCGCCGCGGCCTCGTCGTCGTCCCGGTACGGACGTACGCACGCGACCGGGCCGAACACCTCCTCGTCCCAGGCGGGCACGGAGGGGCCGCAGTCGGCCAGCACCGTGGGCCGGTAGAACCGCCCCCGGTGGGTGCCGCCGGTGACCACCCGGGCGCCCGCGGCCACACTGCGCTCGACGACGTCCACGACATGGCCGAGCTGCCGGTCGTCGATGAGCGGGCCGAGGGCGACCGGCTCGCGGAAGGGGTCGCCGACGGTGAGCTGCTCGGCCTTCTTGGCGAGCAGGCCGAGGTACTCCTCGTACCGCGACTCGTGCACCAGATGACGGCCGACCGCCATGCAGATCTGCCCCTGGTGGAGGAAGTTCCCCCAGGCCCCGCAGGACGCGGCGGCCTCCATGTCCGCGTCGTCCAGCACGATCAGGGCGCTGTTGCCGCCCAGCTCCAGATGGGCCCGGGTCAGCTGCTCGGAGGCCAGCGCCCCGACCGCGCGGCCCGCGGCGGTGGAGCCGGTGAACGACACGACCCGCACCGCCGGGTCGCGGACGATCGCCGCTCCGACGTCCGCGCCGCCCGGCAGGCAGTGCAGCAGCCCCGCGGGCAGCCCGGCCTCCTCGAAGACGCGGGCGAGCACCACCCCGCCGGACACCGGGGTGCGCGGATCGGGCTTGAGGAGGACGGCGTTGCCGAGCGCGAGCGCCGGGGCGATCGAGCGGATGGACAGGATCAGCGGGAAGTTGAACGGCGAGATCACGCCGACCACCCCGACCGGGATCCGGCGCGCCATGCTCAGCCGCGGCTGCGTCGAGGGCAGCAGCTCACCGGTGGGCGCCGCGGGCAGGGCGGCGGCCTCCTCGCATTCCGCGGCGGCGACCGCCACCTCCAGGGCGGCCTTCGCCCGTGACGATCCGGCCTCCCGCACGATCCAGTCGGCGATCTCGTCGGCGTGGCTCCGGAAGGCGTCGGCCGCGCGCC
Source organism: Streptomyces sp. BRA346 (assembly GCF_052851135.1). Classification (NCBI taxonomy): domain Bacteria; kingdom Bacillati; phylum Actinomycetota; class Actinomycetes; order Kitasatosporales; family Streptomycetaceae; genus Streptomyces; species Streptomyces sp. BRA346. Next base: position 454,990 of record NZ_JAIWIH010000006.1, read on the forward strand.
GCAGGGCCGCGGCCCGCTCGGGGAAGGGAGCCGCGGCCCAGGCGCGCCCCGCGGCCGCCGCGGTGCGGGCCGCGGGGGCGACGTCCGCCTCGGTGGCCCGGCCGACGGAGCCGAGGTGCTGCCCGGTCGCGGGCTCGGTGATGTCGATGGTGCCGGGCCGCGCCGGGAGGTCCCAGCCGCCGGTGAAGATCCTGTCCGCCCAGTCGGCGGTGGAGAGCAGGCTCATCGCGGACTCCTCAATGTTCAGGAATCCTGATGATGCGCCTCGGGGGAGGGCGCGACAAGGCCCGGGACGTACACATTTCAAGAACTTTGCGCTCGAAAGCCCGCAGGCCCGCGGTCTCACTGCGCCCGCATCAGCTCCTGCGCCGATGTCGGCACCGCCTCCAGCACCAGCACCGCGAGATCGTCGTCGATCGGCTCGGTGCCGAAGTCATGGGCGGCCAGCCGCACCCGCTCCGCGATGGCCTTGGCGCCGAGCCCCGCACAGCCGCGCAGGATGTCGGCGAGGCCGTCGTCGTCGTCCAGCTGCCGGTTGCCGTCCCGCCGCTCCGTCACCCCGTCGGTCACGCACAGCAGCGTCTCGCCCGGCGCCAGGTCCAGGGAGTCGGCGTGGAAGTCGGGCTCGTCGTCGATGCCCAGCAGCATCTGCGGGAGCGCCGCGGGCGCCACCTCGCCGTCGGTGCTCAGCCGCAGCGGCAGCGGATGCCCGGCGCTGGCCAGGACGCAGTGCGCGCCGCCCGATTCCGGGTCGGGCTCCAGCTCCCCGTAGAGCAGGCTGAGGAAGCGCGACCGGGCCTGATCGCCGCCCAGGGCCGCGGCCTCCGCCTCCTCCTCCACCAGGGCCTGGTTGAGCCGGGTCAGTACCGACTCCACGCCGTGCCCCTCGCGGGCCAGCAGCCGCACCAGGTGGCGGGCGAGGCCGGTGACCGACATGGCCTCCGGGTCGCTGCCGCAGACGTCGCCGAGCAGGAAGCACCAGCGGCGGCCGCCCATCGGGAACAGGTCGTAGAAGTCGCCGCCGACAGTCTGGCCCTCGCCGTGCGGCTCGTAGACGATCGCGGTGTCCACGCCCGGGATGTGGGCCAGCGAGACCGGCAGCTGGCGGCGCTGGAGCGCCCGGCTGATGGTGGCCTGCTGGGTGTACTGCCGGGCGGTGGCCACGGCCTGGGCCATCCGCCGCGCCAGGTCGTCGGAGAGCCGCACCACGCCCTCGGTCATCTGCGGCACCCCCGCGCGGCCGAGCAGCAGCACGCCGTAGCCGCGGCCACGGGCGAGGAGCGGGAAGGTCAGCGCGGAGCCACCCGTGCCGGAGGGGGCGGCGGCCTCGGGCCAGGGCCAGGGAGTGCCGGGAGCGCCGAGCCCGGCAGGTGGCGGATCGCGCTCCAGGGTGGCGCGGAGCGCCTCGATGCGGCGCTCGTCGTTGTGCCAGACCCGGCGCAGCTCCAGCCGGCCGCTCTTGGAGTTCAGCCACACCGCGCACCAGTCGGCCAGCCGGGGCACCAGCAGCTGCCCGGCGAGGGAGGCGACCATGTTCTCGTCCAGCTGTCCGGTGAGCAGCTCGCTGGCCTCGGCGAGGAACGACGGTCCGCCGCGGTCGACCCATTCGGCCGTCCGGTCGCGGCGCCCCTCCGGCGGGGCGGGGGTACGGGGCGCGGCGGCGCGCGGCGCGCGGTGCGGGGCCTCGTCGGGGCCGACGTCGACCCGGGGCGAGGCCGTCTCGGTGTCCAGGCGGAACCACACGGACTTGCGGGTGCGGTGGTACGTCACGCCCCAGGACTCGGCGAGCGCGCCGATCAGCTGGAGGCCGCGGCCCCGGCCGTGGCGCTGGGTGTCGGGTCCGCCCAGCACCACGCTGGCGGGGTGCAGATCGGCCACCTCGATGACGATGCCCGGGCGGTCCCGCGGCTCGGCGTCGGCGGAGGCATCGGCGGGGGCATCGGCGGGGGTGTCTGCGGGGGCGTAGTCGGAATCATCCGGTCCGTTCCCGGCCCGGAGGCGGCAGGTGACCTCGACCCGGGTGCCCGCGTGCAGTACGGCATTGGTGACCAGCTCGCTCACCAGCAGTACCGCGTCTTCGGTCACCCGCGCGCCGACCGCGTCGGCCCCGAGGATTTCGGTCGCGGTCTCCCCCGCGAGGGTGGTGCGGACGAAGGAGCGCGCGGCCCCTGGCGCGCGCACGCTTCCGGGCAGCGTGGTCCGGGCGACGGACTCGCGCGAGAGAGGAAGCAAAGCTCCCACGTGCGGCTCCTGGGCAATTCGGGCGGATTAGGCCATCTAGGTGCCATATTATGACAGACGTAGGGATATCTAATGATCTTTTAAAGGGACAGCGCCATGGCAAGCGACCCGAATCCCGCGGAGTGCACCGCCGAGCTGAGGTCGCTGCTGGCGGCGATGAACGCCTTGTGCGACGGCGACTTCACGGTACGTATGGACGGCACGGGCGAGGGCGTGCTCGGCGAAGTGGCCGGAACGTTCAACCAACTGGTGGCACGCAACGCCCACCTGGCCTCCGAGCTCCAGCGGGTCCGCCGCGAGGTGGTGCGCCAGGGGCGCCTCGACGAGCGGATCACCGCGAGTCCCGGCCAGGGCGGATGGGCGGCCAGCGTGGACGACGCCAATCAGCTGGTGGACGCGCTGACCGGCCCCGTGTCCAACGCCACCCGGGTGCTGGACGCCATCGCCGAGGGCGATCTGACCCGGCGGGTCGACCTGCATGACGGCAACCGTCAGCTGCGCGGCGATCTGCGGCGGCTGGCCCGCGGCGTGAACCGCACGGTCGATCAGCTGTCGCTGTTCACCGGTGAGCTGACCCGGGTGGCCCGCGAGGTCGGCACCGAAGGACGTCTCGGCGGCCGGGCGAAGGTCCAGGGGCTGTCCGGGGACTGGCGCGAGGTGACCGAGGCCGTCAACACCATGGCCTCCCGGCTGACCAGTCAGGTCCGCGACATCGCCGTGGTGACCACGGCCGTGGCCCGCGGCGACCTCACCCAGCAGGTGACCGTCGAGGCCACCGGTGAGCTGCTGGAGCTGAAGCTGACCGTGAACACCATGGTCGACCAGCTGCGCGCGTTCGCCGACGAGGTGACCCGGGTGGCGCGCGAGGTCGGCACCGAGGGCGAACTCGGCGGCCGGGCCCAGGTGCGGGGCGTGTCCGGGGTGTGGAAGGACCTGACGGACAACGTCAACTTCATGGCGTCCAACCTGACCAGCCAGGTCCGCAACATCGCCCAGGTGACCACCGCGGTCGCCACCGGTGACCTCTCACAGAAGATCACCGTCGACGCCCGGGGTGAGATCCTCCAGCTCAAGAACACCGTGAACACCATGGTCGACCAGCTGTCGGCGTTCGCCGACGAGGTGACCCGGGTGGCGCGCGAGGTGGGCACCGAGGGCCGGCTGGGCGGCCGGGCCCAGGTGCGGGGCGTGTCCGGGGTGTGGAAGGACCTCACCCAGAACGTCAACTTCATGGCGGACAACCTGACCTCCCAGGTCCGCAACATCGCCCAGGTCGCCACCGCGGTCGCCGAAGGAGACCTCAGCAAGACGATCGGCGTGGAGGCCAAGGGCGAGATCCTGGAGCTGAAGTCGACGATCAACACCATGGTGGACCGGCTGTCGTCCTTCGCCGACGAGGTGACCCGGGTGGCGCGCGAGGTCGGCACCGAGGGAAACCTCGGCGGCCAGGCGCAGGTCCGCGGCGTGTCCGGGGTCTGGAAGGACCTGACCGAAAACGTCAATTTCATGGCGCTCAACCTGACCACCCAGGTCCGCAATATCGCCCAGGTGACCACGGCCGTCGCCGACGGCGACCTGTCCAAGCAGATCACCGTGGACGCCCGGGGCGAGATCCTGGAGGTCAAGGAGACCGTCAACACCATGGTCCAGCAGCTCCGGGCGTTCGCCGACGAGGTGACCCGGGTGGCCCGCGAGGTGGGCACCGAGGGCCAGCTCGGCGGCCGGGCCGAGGTGCGGGGCGTGTCCGGGGTGTGGAAGGACCTGACGGACAACGTCAACTTCATGGCGTCCAACCTGACCAGCCAGGTCCGCAACATCGCCCAGGTCGCCACCGCGGTCGCCCAGGGCGATCTGTCCAAGAAGATCGACGTGGACGCCCGCGGCGAGATCCTGGAGCTGAAGACGACCATCAACACGATGGTCGACACCCTCTCCTCGTTCTCCTCCGAGGTCACCCGTGTCGCCCGCGAGGTCGGCAGCGAAGGACGGCTCGGCGGCCAGGCCCGGGTCGAGGGCGTCTACGGCACCTGGAAGCGGCTGACCACCAGCGTCAACGACCTCGCCCTCAACCTCACCACCCAGGTGCGCGCCATCGCCGAGGTCGCCTCCGCCGTCGCCAAGGGCGACATGTCCGGGTCCATCTCGGTCGAGGCGCAGGGCGAGGTCGCGGAGCTGAAGAACAACGTCAACCTCATGGTGGCCAACCTGCGCGAGACCACCCGCGCCAAGGACTGGCTGGAGTCCAACCTGGCCCGTATCGCCTCCCTGATGCAGGGCCACCGCGATCTGGTCGAGGTCGCCGACCTGATCCTGCGCGAGCTGGCGCCGCTGGTGAACGCCCAGTTCGGAGCGTTCTTCCTCGGCCAGCCCGGCGCCGGACCCGGCGAGGGCATGAAACTGATCGCCGGATACGGCACCGAGCAGAACAACGGCCCGCTTCCGGCCTCCGGCGCCGGCGGCCGCGGACTGGTCGCCCAGGCCGCCCAGGAGAAGAAGCGGATCCTGATCAACAACGTCCCGCCCGACTACATCACCATCAACTCCGGGCTCGGCGCCGCGCTCCCCACCAGCGTCGTCATCCTGCCGATCCTGTACGAGGACCTGGTGCTCGGCGTCATCGAACTGGCCTCCTTCAGCCGGTTCAGCGAGGTCCACCTCGCCTTCATCGACCAGTTCGTCAACACCATCGGCGTCTCGATCAACACCATCATCGCCAACGCCCGCACCGAGTCGCTGCTGTCCGAATCCCAGCGGCTCACCACCGAGCTGCGGCAGCGCTCCAACGAGCTCCAGCGCTCCAACGCGGAGCTGGAGGAGAAGGCCGCGCTGCTGGCCACCGCCTCCCAGTACAAGTCCGAGTTCCTGGCCAACATGTCGCACGAGCTGCGCACACCGCTCAACTCGCTGCTCATCCTGGCCCGGCTGCTCGCCGACAACGCCGACCAGCGGCTGTCCCCCCAGGAGGTGCAGTTCGCCACCACCATCCACCGCTCCGGCTCCGATCTGCTCCAGCTGATCAACGACATCCTCGACCTGTCGAAGATCGAGGCCGGGCGGATGGACGTCCGCCCGAAGAAGCTGCCGCTGATGAAGCTGCTCGACTACGTGCACGCCACCTTCCGGCCGCTCGCCATCGACCGGGGCCTGTCGTTCGAGATCGCCGTCGGCGAGGACGTACCGCGCGAGCTGTACTCCGACGAGCAGCGGCTCCAGCAGATCCTGCGCAACCTGCTCTCCAACGCCCTGAAGTTCACCTCCTCGGGCGGGGTGAAGCTGCGCGTGGAGCGGGCGGTCGGCACGGAGTTCCAGGAGGAGACGCTGCGCGACGCGGACGCGGTCGTCGCGTTCTCCGTCAAGGACACCGGCATCGGCATCGCGCCCGAGAAGCTGCCCGTGATCTTCGAGGCGTTCCAGCAGTCCGACGGCACCACCAGCCGCAAATACGGCGGCACCGGCCTCGGCCTGTCCATCAGCCGGGAGATCGCCGGAATGCTGGGCGGCCGGATCATCGCCGAGAGCGAGCAGGGCGTCGGCTCCTGCTTCACGTTCTACGTCCCCGCGCACTACGCCGGGGTCGTCCCGCCGCCCGACGTGTCCGACCCGCGGGCCACCGGCGCCACCGTCCCGGCGGCGCTGCCCACCACGAACGAACCGCTCCCGGACACCGCCGACCACGCCCCCAGCGGCGTGTTCAGCGACCAGAGCGGCGTGACCGGCGACCGCGGATCCCTGGAGAACCTGCTGGCCCCCCAGGACCGCGGCGGCGAGGACGAGGCGCGGACGGACGCCCCCCGGCTCCAGGAGTGGCAGTGCGGCCGCCCCAGCAGGGTGCTGACCGGCCGCCGCATCCTCATCGTCGACGACGACATCCGCAACGTCTTCGCGCTCACCCATGTGCTGGGCCGCGTCGGCATGACCGTGAAGTACGCGGAGAACGGCCGCGAGGGGCTGGACGTCCTGCACCGCAATCCGGATGTGTCCCTGGTGCTGATGGACGTGATGATGCCGGAGATGGACGGCTACGAGACGATCCGGGCCATCCGCGGCACGCCCCGGCTCGCCGATCTGCCGATCATCGCCCTGACCGCCAAGGCCATGCCCGGCGACCGCGAGAAGGCGCTCGAAAGCGGCGCCAACGGCTATGTCCCCAAGCCGGTGGACGTCGACCGGCTGATGTCCACGGTCTGCGACCTGCTCGACCCCGTGCCCGGACCGGTCCCCGGAGAACCGGGGGAGGGTGCGGAGTCCGTTGACGACGGCGGCGCGCCCGGGGACGAGCGCGATGACGTAACCGGCGCCGAGACCGCCGACGAGACCGGCCCGGACGCGGAGACGCGCCCGCCGAGGCCGAGACAGGGGGAGTCATGAGCGCCGCCGCACCCGACCGTGCCGGAATCCTGATCGTCGACGACATGGAGGAGAACCTGGTCGCGCTGGAAGCCGTCCTGGGCCCGCTCGATCAGCGCCTCGTCCGTGCCCACTCCGGTGAGGAGGCGCTGAAGGCGATGCTCCGGCAGGACTTCGCCGTCGTGCTGCTCGACGTCCTGATGCCCGGCATGGACGGCTTCGAGACCGCCGCCAACATGAAGCGCCTCGACCAGACCAAGGACGTCCCGATCATCCTGCTGACCGGAACCGACGTCGACTCGGACTATCCCTACCGGGGCTACGCCATCGGCGCCGCCGACTTCCTCACCAAACCCATCGACCCCTGGCTGCTGCGGACCAAGGTCAACGTCTTCCTGGACCTCCACCGCAAGAACCTCCAGCTCGCCGCCCAGGCCGAGCAGCTGCGCCGGCAGCTGGCCGGTGAACCGGACCCCTCGGACGAGCGGCTGGAGCGGGTGTCCGAACAGCTCGCCCGCACCGCGGCGATGCTGCGCGAGGGCGGCGGGGGCGGTGAGGAGGCGGCCGGGCTGGCCGACTGCGTCACCGAGCTGAGCCGCACCGTGGAGGAGCTGCGGGCCGCCCGGCAGGCCTACCAGGGTCAATGATCCTGCGGCGGCGCGGCCGACATCGCCCGGGTGCAGTCGATCAGCGCATGGCGCAGCTCCCCGCGCTGGTCCTCGCTCAGCCCGCCGAGCATCCGCTCCTCCAGCAGCCGCACCTGCTCGTCGTAAGCGCGCAGCGCCTCGCGCCCCCGGTCGCTGAGGCTGATGAGCAGCACCCGGCGGTTGGCCGGGTCCCGGCGGCGCTCGATGAACCCGCGCTCCTCCAGCGTCTGGACCATCTCGTGCATCGTCTGCGGCTTGACGAACGAGCGCCGGGCGAGCTGGGCCGACGACAGCCCGTCCCGGCGCTCCAGGACCGTCAGCGCCGTGTACTGGAGCGTGGTCAGGCCGAGGGGGCGCAGCAGCGCGTCCAGATGGGCCCGTATCGCCTGTTCCAGCCGTTTCACCAGGTAGAGCGTGCCGACCTGGTCCAGCTGCGCGGTGTCGGACTGCTCGGAAGTGGTCATTCGGCCATCTTGCCCGACCGGTGACCGGGCACGGCGTCCGGCCGTTGCTCCGCCCATTGACACCCGACCTCCCGGAGTGCTGGACTCACCATAAGCATCAGGAACCCTGATGATACTCGTGGAAGGAAGCGAAGCCCATGGAGCTGACGGGGAAGACCGCCCTCGTGACCGGCGCGGGGCGCGGCCTCGGCCTCGCCTACGCCCGCGCCCTGGCCCGGGCGGGGGCCCGCGTGGTCGTCAACGACGCCGACGCGGCCACCGCGGAACAGGCCGTCAAGGTCATCACCGACGAGGGCGGTACGGCGGTCGCCGCGCCCGGGGCGGTCGGCACCAGCGAGGTCGCCGACGCGCTCGTGGACCGCGCGGTCGAGGCGTTCGGACGGCTGGACGTGCTCGTCACCAACGCGGGCATCCTGCGCGACCGGGTGCTGTGGAAGATGACCGACGAGGACTTCGACGCGGTTGTCGGCGTCCACCTCAAGGGCACCTTCACCTGCGCCCGCGCCGCCGTCCGGCACATGCGCGAGCGCGGCGGGGGCGGCCGTCTGATCCTCATCGGCTCACCCGCGGGACAGCGCGGCAACTTCGGGCAGACCAACTACTCCGCCGCCAAGGCGGGCATCGTCGGCATGACCCGCACCTGGTCGATGGAGTGCGCCAAGGCCGGGATCGGCGTCAACGCGGTGATCCCCGTCGCCGCGACCGCCATGACCGCGACCATCCCCGCCTTCGCGCCGTACGTCGAGGCGCATGAGGAGCGCGGCGAACCGCTGCCCGGCTGGCTGCGGCAGGGCGAGGGCTTCGGCACCGCCGACGACGTCGCCGGGCTCGTGGTCTTCCTCGCCTCGGACGCCGCCGACGGGATCACCGGGCAGGCCATCGGCGTCGGCGGCGACCGGCTGACCCTGTGGACCCACCCCGAGGAGACCTCCGCGGTCTACCGCGAGGGCGGCTGGGACGCGGACGCCATCGCGGGCGTCTGGGGTACGTCGCTGGGGCGGCACCCGGAGGGCGTGGGCATCCCCGCGCCCGTCGACCCGAACAGCACGGAGGGGGCCGGGCGGTGAACCTCGACGACCTCGTCGCCATCGACGTCCACACCCACGCCGAGGTCTCGGCCGACGGCCACTCCTCGCTGAGCGGCGAACTGGCCGAGGCGTCCGCCGCGTACTTCAAGACCCATGGCGCCCGGCAGCCCACCATCCCCGAGCTGGCCGCCCACTACCGCGAACGCCGCATCGCCGCCGTCGTCTTCACAGTGGACGCGGAGAGCGCCACCGGCCATCCGCCGATCAGCAACGAGGAGGTCGCCGCCTCCTGCGCCGAACACGCCGACGTCCTCATCCCGTTCGCCAGCGTCGACCCGTGGAAGGGCCGGGCGGCGGTACGCGCGGCCAAGCGGCTGGTCGAGGGCCACGGGGTGCGCGGCTTCAAGTTCCACCCGTCCCTCCAGGCGTTCCGGCCGAACGACCCGCGGTTCTATCCGCTGTACGAGGCCATCGAGGAGCTCGGGGTGCCCGCGCTCTTCCACACCGGGCAGACCGGGATCGGCGCGGGCGTGCCCGGGGGCGGCGGCATCCGGCTGAAGTACTCCAACCCGATGGACGTGGACGACGTCGCCGTGGACTTCCCGGATCTGCGGATCATCCTGGCCCATCCGTCGTTCCCCTGGCAGGACGAGGCGCTGGCCGTCGCCACGCACAAGCCGAACGTCTACATCGACCTGTCCGGCTGGTCGCCCAAGTACTTCCCGCCGCAGCTGGTCCGCTACGCCAATTCGCTGCTCAAGCACAAGGTTCTCTTCGGCTCCGACTACCCGGTGATCGCCCCGGACCGGTGGCTGGCCGACTTCGACAGACTCGATATCAAGCCCGAGGTTCGGCCGCTGATCCTCAAGGACAACGCGGCGCGGCTGCTCGGCCTCACGAAGGAGTGAGCGGGAGATGATGATCGAGCAGCAGGGGACCGGCATCGGATCGTGGCCGCGGCGGCGGGCCCGTAAGACCCCCGGGCGGATCGCGATCGTCCACGGCGACGACACCCAGACCTACCGGGAGCTGGACGAGACCGTCACCCGGTTCGCCCGGGCCCTGCGGGCGCGCGGGATCGGGCGCGGCGACCGCGTCGCCTACCTCGGCCCCAACCACCCCTCGTTCCTCCACGCGCTCTTCGCCACCTGCGCGGTGGGCGGCGTCTTCGTCCCGCTCAACACCCGGCTCGCCGCGCCCGAACTGGCGTACATGCTGAGCGACTCCGGTGCGCGGCTGCTCCTCCACGACCCGGGCTGTGCGGAGACCGCCGCGGAGGCGGGCCCGGGCATCGCGGTGGCGGTGGACGACCTGGTGAGCGGGGCCGGTGACGGGGACGACCGGGCGGACGAGGTCATGGCCGACGACGACCCGTGCATGATCATGTATACGTCCGGCACCACCGGCCGACCCAAGGGCGCCGTCCTCAGCCACGCCAACATCACCTGGAACAGCCTCAACGTCCTGGTCGACACCGATCTGGCCTCGGACGAGATCACCCTCGTCACCGCGCCCCTCTTCCACACCGCCGCGCTCAACATGACCTGTCTGCCGACCCTGCTCAAGGGCGGCCGCGTGGTGATAGAGCCCGGCTTCGACGCGGAACGGATGCTCGACCTGATCGAGGGCCAGGGCGTGACCTGCCTGTTCGGCGTCCCCACCATGTTCGCGGCGGTCGCGGAGTCGCCGCGCTGGGAGACGGCCGACCTGTCGAGCGTCCGCATCCTGATGTGCGGCGGCTCGCCCGTCCCCACGGCGCTGATCGAGGTCTATCTGCGGCGCGGCCTCTCCTTCATCCAGGGGTACGGGATGACCGAGGCGTCCCCCGGGACGCTGCTGCTCGACCGCGAGATGAGCGCCGTCAAGGCGGGCTCCGCGGGCGTGCCGCACTTCTTCACCGACGTCCGGCTGGTCCGGTCGGACCTGACCGGCGAGGTGGCTCCCGGCGAGCCCGGCGAGATCCTGGTGCACGGCCCCCATGTGATGCGCGGCTATTACGGCCTGCCGGACGCGACCGCGGAAGCGCTGCTGGAGGGCGGGTGGTTCCGCTCCGGGGACGTGGGGGTGCGGGACGAGGACGGCTATGTGTCCATCGTGGACCGCGTCAAAGACATGATCATCTCGGGCGGCGAGAACGTCTATCCGGCCGAGGTCGAGAACGCGCTGTACGGCCACCCCGACGTCGTCGAATGCGCCGTGATCGGCATGCCGGACGCCCGGTGGGGCGAGGTCGGCAAGGCCGTCGTGGTCCTCCGGGCCGGAGCCGCCACCGAGCCGCAGGACCTGCTCGACCACCTCGCGGGCCGCCTCGCGAAGTACAAGGTGCCGAAGGCGGTCGAGTTCCGGACCGTGCTGCCGCGCACCGCCAGCGGAAAGATCCGCAAATCCGCCCTGCGCTGACGATACGCAACCCCCATGAACGGAGACCCCGCATGCCCACGACCGTGAACAGCTTCGACGAGCTGAAGCAGCTGGCCGGACAGCACCTCGGGCACAGCTCGTGGCACCAGATCGAGCAGAACCGGATCGACACCTTCGCCGACGCCACCGGCGACCACCAGTGGATCCACGTCGACCCCGAGCGCGCCAAGGACGGCCCCTTCGGCGGCACCATCGCCCACGGCTATCTCACCCTGTCCCTCCTGATCCCGCTGTGGAGCGAGATCCTCGAACTGGGCGGCGTCCGGATGGCCGTCAACTACGGCCTCAACAAGGTCCGGTTCCCGGCGCCGGTCCCGGTCGGCGCCCGGATCAGGGCCGGGGCGACGCTCGCCTCCGTCGACGAACTCGGCGACGGCGGCGCCCAGGCCGTCATCGACCTGGTGGTGGAACGGGACGGCGGCGACAAGCCGGCTTGCGTCGCCCAGGCGGTCCACCGCTACCACTGGTGACGGTCAGCCGCCGTCGTCCGCTACCACTGGTGAGGGTTCTCTGCCGTCGTCCACGGCGGTGACGAGGACGGCCACCGTCGCCGGGGGCGGCGCGGTGGCCGCGACCGCCCCGCGCACCGCGCGGGCCACGTCCAGGGCGCGGTGGCCCGGAGCGACGGCCAGCTCGACGCGGAGGTGCGGCCCCTCGATCCGTACGGCCCGATGGCTCAGCGCCGGGGCGAGCCGGGCCACGCCGGGCACGGCGGTGACCGCGGCGGCGACGGCCGAGCCGTCGTCCGGCTCCTCCGCCCGCCGGGTCGGCTCCCCGGCGGGCGGGCGCCCCGGAATCTCGTCCAGCACGTCCAGCACGTCCAGCACGTCCGTCACCCGCAGGTCCACCGCGCCCACCGCCAGCCCCAGCCGCTCCGCCGCCGCGCTCAGCAGGGCCCCGCGCAGCCGGTCCGCCGTCTCCGGCAGCGGCCGGTCCACCGTCGCCGCCACCTCCGCCTCGACCCGCAGCGGCCCCGGCGGCAGCGCGCTCGGCGGGGCCGGGACCGCGGGCGGCGCGGCGGCCTCCGGGTCGGCCAGGGCGATACGGAGCGTCCCGAGGCGTACGCCGGGCACGGCCTCGGCCGCCCGGCGCAGCACGGCGTCCGCCGCGTGCTCGGTCAGCCAGGCCCCGTCCTCCGGCCCGCCCAGCGGGAGGAGACGGCCGAGCCGCAGCTGCTGCCGCACGGCTTGTGCGAGCCGGTCCGTGACCATGCCTGAATGATGCATAACGTGCGCATTGCGCGCCAAGCAGCTTTAGTGTGGCAAGTAGGTCGAATGGACAAGAAAGGGGCGAATGGTGATGTCCGAGACCGCGCCACGGAACCGGCCCCAGACCCCCGTCGCGGAACCGTCCGCCGGTACGCCGAAGACCTTCGGGAGCAGCATCGACCCGGGAGCGCGCGGCCGTACCACCATCGCCGACGGGGTGGTCGAAAAGATCGCCGGAATGGCCGCCCGCGATGTGGTCGGCGTCCACGCCATGGGCGGCGGCATCGCCCGCACCTTCGGAGTCGTCCGCGACCGGGTGCCGGGCGGCGGCAAGTCGGTCGCCCGCGGGGTGAAGGCCGAGGTGGGCGAGGTGCAGACGGCCCTCGACCTGGAGATCGTGGTGGACTACGGCGTCTCGATCGCCGACGTCGCCCGGGCCGTGCGGGAGAACGTGATCGCGGCGGTCGAGCGGATGACCGGCCTCGAGGTGGTCGAGGTCAACATCGCGGTCAGCGATGTGAAGTTGCCGGACGAGGAAGAGGAATCGCCGGAGCCCAGGCTTCAGTAGCGGCGCCGCGGCGCCGTGGCGCTCCGGGCGGCTCCAGCAGGGGAGCACACGATGAGCATGGCCGTGATCGGGATGATCGCGGGGATGGCGCTGGGTTTCGCCGGATTCTTCGGTGGTTTCGGGGCCTTTCTGCTGGTGGCGGCGCTGGGCGCCGTCGGGTTCGTGGCGGGCCGGTTCCTGGACGGTGACCTGGAACCGGGCGACTTCTTCCGCACCCGCGACCGTGGTGAACGGCGGCGGTGAGGTGAGCGAGCCGGGCGAGCGCGGCGCGACGCGCATCGCGGACCGCGTCGTCGCGAAGATCGCCTCACGGGCGGCGCGGGAAGCGCTGGGCAGCGGGCCCGGGCTGCTGCCGTACGCGGCCGTCGCGGTCCGCGCGGGCGCCGCGCGCGTCCGGGTCGCCGTCGAGCTGGGCTATCCGTCCGACATCGCCGCGCAGTGCGCTGCGGTACGGCGCCAGGTGACGACCCGGGTCGGCGAACTGACGGGTATGGAGGTGCCGGACGTGTCGGTGACCGTGGAACGCCTGTCCTCACCGCAGCTGGACCGGGGGCACGTCCGATGAACGGTGCGGGCCGCCCCGGCCGCTTCTGGTCAGCCCGGCGCGTACCGGCCGGGCTGACCGCCCTGGTGCTGTTCGGCGCGCTCGGCCTGCTCCTGTACGACATCGTCTCCGAACGCACCGGCCACCCCGTGATGGAGTGGCGGCGCTGGCTCGCCGAACAGCTCGCCACGCGCCCCCTCCACGACGGCTGGATCGTGGGCATCGCGGTGGCCCTGGTCGTGATCGGCGCCTGGATGGTGGCGCTCGCCCTGACCCCGGGCCTGCGGGGGCTCCTGCCGATGGGCGATGCCGATTCCCATGCCGAGAACGATGCCGATGCCATCCGGGCGGGAATCGACCGCACCGCCGTCCGCCTGGTGCTCCTCGACCGGGCGATGGCGGTGCCCGGCGTACGCGCCGTACGCGTCGATGTCGGCCGCCGCCGCATCAGGGCCCGCGCCCAGGCGCACTTCCGCGACCTCGACGAGGTACGGGCCGACCTGCTGACCGCCCTCGGCGACGGCATCCGGCAACTCGGGCTCGCCCGGCGGCCGGGCCTGTCCGTCAGCGTACGGCGACCGGCGAGGTGATCGGGCGCCATGAGGATCGTGAATCGGCTGCTGCTGGCCGTACTGGGCCTCGCTCTGACGGCCGCGGGCGTGGCGACTCTCCTGGCCGGACGGCGTTCCCCGAATTCCGTCCTGCTGACCCGCGCGGACCGGGTGCGCTGGCGCGCCGAGGACTGGTGGTGGCCCGGCGTCATCGCGGGGCTGAGCGTGCTGGTCCTGCTCGCGCTGTGGTGGGCCCTGGCCCAACTGCGGCGCCGCCGTCTGGACGACGTCCTGGTCCCGCTGGACGACGGCACCGGCGCCCGCCTGCGCGGCCGCGCCCTCGAAGCCGCCCTGAGGGCCGACGCGGAGTCCCTGTCCGGCGTCGCCCACGCCCACGTCCACCTCCACGGCCGCCGCGCCGCGCCGCGGGCGCGGGTGGGCCTGGTCCTGGACGCCAGGGCGGAACCGATGGCGACCCTGCGGGCCCTGGAGGCCGAGACCCTGACCCAGGCCCGCACCTCAGCGGGCCTCCCCCACCTCCCGGCGGAGGTCCGCCTACGGCGCGAACACCACGGGGCGGAGCGGGCGCGGTAGGCGCGGGTGCGCCGGGGTTCGGTGGTGGGTGCGGGTGCGGGGTCTCCGGGGCGGGGTCCTGGACCGTCTATTTGCGGCGCCGCCGCCGTAGAGCGTGTCGTGAACGTCGACCAATCGGCGCCACACATACACGTGGCGTCCAGGACCCCACCCCTCCGACCCCGCCCCCTCCCGCCATCGGCGGCCACCCGCCGATGGCCCTGCCCGGCACACCACCCGCCGAGCCAACCGCGCCGCCTTCGGGCCTACAGCACACCCCCTTCGGGCCTACAGCCCAGGCTCTCCGGGCGTACGACCCAGCCCCTTCGGGCGTACAACCCCGCGCCTCCGGTGCTTGAGCAGCACAACCCGGCCCTCCGGGCGTACAGCCCAGCCCCTCCGAGCGTGCAGCCCAGCCCCTTCGGGCGTACAACCCCGCGCCTCCGGTGCTTGAGCAGCACAACCCGGCCCTCCGGGCGTACAACCCAGCCCCTCCGAGCGTGCAGCCCAGCCCCTTCGGGCGTACAACCCAGGCCCCTCCGGCGCTTGAGGAGCGGGGTCTGGGGCGGAGCCCCAGCGGGGTCCAGGGGCGGAGCCCCGGCGGGGGTTTGGGGGCGGAGCCCCAACGGGGTCCGGGGCGGAGCCCCGGGGTCGGGTAGGGGCGGGGTGGGGAACAACCCCCCGGCCTCACCAGCCGTGCAGCGCACCCCCGTCCACCGGAAGCATCAGCCCGGTGAGGTAGGACGCCGCGGGCGA
The DNA here is from genome assembly GCF_052851135.1 of Streptomyces sp. BRA346. Classification (NCBI taxonomy): domain Bacteria; kingdom Bacillati; phylum Actinomycetota; class Actinomycetes; order Kitasatosporales; family Streptomycetaceae; genus Streptomyces; species Streptomyces sp. BRA346. Next base: position 470,338 of record NZ_JAIWIH010000006.1, read on the forward strand.
GAGCAGGAACGCGGCGGCCTTGCCGAACTCGTCAGGCGTCCCGTACCGCCGCAGCGGAATCGCCGCACTGTTCCGCTCACGGGCGGCATCCGCGTCACCCGAGAGCCCGTCCAGCTCCCGCACCCGGTCGGTGTCGATGCGCGCCGGAAGGAGACCCACGACGCGGACACCGCGGGGGCCGAGCTCCAGCGAGAGGTTCTTGGCGAAGCCCGCGAGCCCGGGCCGCAGGCCGTTGGAGACGGTGAGCCCGGGGACGGGCTCGTGGACGGACCCGGAGAGGACGAAGCCGATCACGCCGCCGGGGGTGAGTTCGGCGGCGGCGGCCCGGGCGAGCCGCACGGCGCCGAGGAAGACCGAGTCGAAGGCGGTCTGCCACTGGGCGTCGGTGATGTCGGCGGTGGGCCCGGCGGGCGGCCCGCCGACGCTGATGAGGATGCCGTCGAAGCGGCCGAACCGCTCGCGGGCGGTGGCGATGAGGCGTTCGGCGGCGTCGGGGTCGGCGTTGTCGGCGGCGACGCCGACCACGTCCGGGCCGAGGCCGGCGGCGGCCGCGGCGGCGTTGTCGGCGTCGCGGCCGGTGATGACGGCCTTGGCGCCGTCGGCGACCAGCTCGGCCGCGGCGGCGCGGCCGAGCCCGCGGGTGGCTCCGGTGACGATGTACACGCGGTCTTTGAGTCCAAGATCCATGGGTTCAGTCTGCCTGGGCCGGGTCCGAAAGGGTGAGGGCGGTCCCCACCAGACCGATGTGGCTGAAGGCCTGCGGGAAGTTGCCGAGCAGCCGGTCGGCCCCGGGGTCGTACTCCTCGGCGAGGAGGCCGACGTCGTTGCGCAGGGACAGCAGACGGTCGAACAAGGAGGAGGCCTCCCGGCGGCGGCCGGCGAGGTGGAGGGCGTCGGCGAGCCAGAAGGAGCAGGCGAGGAAGGCGCCCTCGCTGCCGGGGAGCCCGTCGGCGGTGTCGTCGGTGGAGTAGCGGCGGATCACGCCGTCGTGGCTGAGCTCGCGGCGGACCGCGTCGATGGTGCCGATGACGCGGGGGTCGTCGGCGGGGAGGAAGCCGACGCGGGGGATGAGGAGGGTGGCGGCGTCGAGGGCGGTGGAGCCGTAGGACTGGGTGAAGGTGGTGCGGGAGGCGTCGTAGCCCTTCTCGCAGACCTCGCGGTGGACGGCGTCCCGCATGGCGCGCCACCGGTCGGTGTCGCCGTCCAGCTCGGGGTGGGCCTCGATGGTGCGGACGGCGCGGTCGGCGGCGACCCAGGCCATGACCTTGGAGTGGACGAAGTGGCGGCGGGGCCCGCGGACCTCCCACAGCCCTTCGTCGGGGTCCTGCCAGGCGGATTCGAGGAAGTCCATGAGGGCGCTCTGGATCTTCCAGGCGTGCGGCTGGGGTGCCATGCCGTGGGCGCGGGCGAGGTGGAAGGTGTCGAGGACCTCGCCGTAGACGTCGAGCTGGCACTGGGTGACGGCGTCGTTGCCGACGCGGACGGGGGTGGAGTGGCCGTATCCCTCCAGCCAGGGCAGCTCGTGCTCGGGGAGGCGTCGCTCGCCGCCGAGCCCGTACATGATCTGGAGTTCGGCCGGGTCGCCCGCGATGGCGCGGAGCAGCCAGTCGCGCCAGGAGGCGGCCTCTTCGCGGTAGCCGGCGGAGAGGAGGGCTTTCAGGGTGAGGGTGGAGTCGCGCAGCCAGCAGTAGCGGTAGTCCCAGTTGCGTACCCCGCCGAGCCGCTCGGGCAGCGAGGTGGTGGGGGCGGCGACGATGCCGCCGGTGGGCTCGTAGGTGAGCGCCTTGAGGGTGATGAGGGAGCGGACGACGGCGTCCCGGTACGGGCCCCGGTAGCGGCAGCGGGCGGCCCAGGAGCGCCAGTCGTCCAGGCTGGACCGCAGGGCCTCGTACGGGTCGACCTGGCGGGGCCGGGGCTCGTGGGAGGGGTGCCAGGTGAGGACGAAGGCGACCCGGTCACCGGCGGCGACGGTGAACTCGGAGCGGGTGCTGAAGTCCTTGCCGTAGGTGTGCACCTCGGGCTCGGAGCGCAGCCATACGGAGTCGGGCCCGGCGACGGCGATGCGGTGGCCGTCGGTGCGCCGCACCCAGGGGATGATGTGCCCGTAGTCGAAGCGCAGCCGCAGGACGCCCGCCATGTCGACGCTGCCGGAGACGCCCTCCACGATGCGGATGACGTCGGGCGCCCGGTCGCGCTGCGGCATGAAGTCGATGACCTTGACGGTTCCGGTGCCGGTCTCCCAGACGGATTCCAGGACGAGGGAGTCGTCGAGGTAGGCGCGGCGGGTGCAGGCACCGGCTCCCTTGGGGGCGAGCCGCCAGTGGCCGTTGTCGTCGTCGCCGAGGAGGGCGGCGAAGCAGGCCGCGGAGTCGAAGCGGGGCAGGCACAGCCAGTCGATCGAGCCGTCGCGGCCGACGAGGGCCGCCGTCTGGTGGTCCCCAATGAGCGCGTAGTCGTCGATGTCCTGTGCCACGTCCGGGCATCTTCCCGGAGAGCGGGAGAACTAGTCCGCGTGCGCGGCGGCGGGGGTCTTCGGCTCGGCGGTCCCGGCGGCGGCCTTGGCGGCCTCGGCCGCCCGGTCACGGCGCTCCCGGCGGGCCAGGACGAACCAGCCGACGGGCACTCCGGCGGAGAACAGCCACCACTGGACGGCGTACGCCATATGGGGGCCGATGTCGTCGTGCTCCGGCTCCGGTACCGGGTCGGGCTGCTCGGCGCCCTTGGGGGAGGACGAGGTCAGCTCAATGTAGCCGCCCTGGAGGGGGCGGCCGAGCGCCTTGGCCTGCTGCTCGCTGTTGATCAGCATGACCTGGCGCGGGGGCAGCCCCTGCTTGTCCTTGATGCCGCTGTCCGCGCTGGTCTCGTCGGCCTTGAGGCGGCCGGTGACGGTGACCTTGCCGCTGGGGGCGGCGGGGACCTCGGGGAACTTGGTGAGGTCGGCCCCGGCGGGGATCCAGCCCCGGTTGACCAGGACGGCCCGCTTGCCCTCGATCAGCGGGGTGAGGACGAAGTAGCCGATGCTCTGCTCGTCGGAGCCGGTGCGCTGGCGGACGACGACCTCGTGAGCCGTGTCGTACGTCCCGGTGGCGGTCACCGTGCGGAAGGTGTCGTCGCGGGGGACGGTGCGGCCGGGGGCGGTGAGCTTGTCGACCGGCACGGCGGGGGCGCCGAGGTTGTTCCCGATCAGCTGGTTCTGCGCGACCTTGGCCTCGTGGCGGTGCAGCTGCCAGAAGCCCAGCCTGATCATGGTGGGGATCAGTGCGAGCCCGATCAGGGTGAGGATCACCCACTGCCGGGTCAACAGGAAGCGGTACACGTCCTTGACACTACTCGGCGTGGATTGTCCCCCGGCCACGGGGGGCACCGGATGACAATCCACGCATCCGGACGGGACTCAGACGTGGTCGACGATGCCCTCCTTCCCTTCCGCGCGGGAGCAGTGGGCGCCGCAGTAGTAATGGCCGTCCACCTCCACTCCCTGGCCGATGATCTGGCACCGGCAGTGCTCGCAGATGGGCGCCATGCGGTGGATGGCGCAGGAAAAGCAGTCGAAGACGTGCACATTGCCCTGGGCGTGCACCTCGAACGTCATGGTGTAGTCGTTTCCGCAGACCTCACAGCGTGCCATGCGCCACAGCGTGCGGTGCCGGGCGGTGGCGGGCGAGCCGCGGGCGGGCGCGTCGCGTGAGTTTCACCTGATTGTCGGTTAGGGGGTGTCTTTCGGATCAGGCCGGGTCAGGGAGCGGGGTCAGGGGGCACCTCCCAGCGGTAGCTGGGGGAGCGTGCCAGGGCCCGCGAGCCCGGCATGATCCGGAAGACACCCCCTCAGGCGGGGGTGACGTCGAGGAGGAGGTGGGTGAAGGCGGCCTCGTCGACGATGGGCGTCCCGAAGGAGCGGGCCTTGACGGTCTTGGAGGTGGCCGCGTCCGGATCGTTGGTGACCAGCAGGCTGGTGAGCCGGGACACGCTCGTCGCCACGTGCAGCCCCGCCTCGATCGCCCGGTCCTCCAGCAGCTCCCGGTCGACCGAGGTGTCCCCGGAGAACGCCACCCGCATGCCCTGGGTCAGCGGCCCGCCCGGCTGGTAGCGCCCCGGGTTGGGGTAGGGGCAGGCGGGGCGCTTGCGGCTGGGGCGCCAGCTCTGCTGCCGGTACGAGCGCTGGGCGCCGATCCCGCGGGAGGGCGGGTCCGACCACTCGGTGAGCGGCTGACAGGCCAGCAGGGGCAGCCGCACCCCGGCCTCGGCGGCCCGGTGGAGGCTCGGCCGGAAGGTCTCGGCGAGCACGCGCGCGTCGTCCAGCGCGTGGTGGGCCCGCTCCTGGACGACCCCGTAGTGCGCGGCCAGGGTCTCCAGCTTGTGGTTGGCGAGCGGCAGCCCGAGCTCCTTGGAGAGGGCGATGGTGCACAGCCGCTGACGCACCGGCGCCTCGGTCTTCGACCGGGCGAACTCGCGGGCGATCATCGACCAGTCGAACGCGGCGTTGTGCGCGACCAGGACGCGGCCGTCGAGGCGCTCGGCGAACGCGGCGGCGATGTCCGGGAAGAGCGGGGCGTCGGTGAGCGTCTCCCGGGTGAGGCCGTGGATCCACACCGGCCCCGGATCGCGCTGCGGGTTGACCAGCGTGTACCAGCGGTCCTGCACCGCGCCCCGGGCGTCGAGCTGATAGACCGCCGCGGAGACGATCCGGTCGTCGCGGGCGAGACCGGTGGTCTCGACGTCGACCACCGCATACCCCTGCGGATAGGCCTCCGGCCACGAGGGTGTTGACGCGGTTCGCGGTGCGGCTGCCGTGGGGTCTTCGAGCATGGTCCATGAGGATACGGGCCGGCGCCGACACTCCGGGCCGCCGGGCCCGGGTGGGCACGTGCCGTCAGCCGACCGGCCCGGGCTCGTTGTTGACATCACGTCTAGCATACTTGTTGGTAACTACCTCTGGCGGTGCGGCGAAACCGGTTCTATGTTGCCGGTATGCCGCATTTGCCCAACGCCGTGCTGTGGTCGATACCCGCCTTCGTGCTGCTCACCGTCGTGGAGATGGTGAGTTACCGCCTGCACCCCGATGAGGACGCCGCCGGATACGCGGCCAAGGACGCCGCGACGAGCGTCACCATGGGGCTCGGCAGCCTCGTCTTCGACCTGGTGTGGAAGGTCCCCATCGTGGCCGTCTACGCCGCCGTGTACGAACTCACCCCGCTGCGCGTCCCGGTGGAGTGGTGGACGCTGCCGCTGATGCTGCTCGCGCAGGACTTCTTCTACTACTGGTCGCACCGCGGCCACCATGTGATCCGCATCCTGTGGGCCTGTCATGTGGTGCACCACTCCAGCCGCAAGTTCAACTTCACCACCGCGCTGCGGCAACCGTGGACCACCTGGACGGTGTGGCCGTTCTACGTACCGATGATCGCGCTCGGCGTGCACCCGGCCGCGGTCGCGTTCTGCTCGTCGGTGAACCTCGTCTACCAGTTCTGGATCCACACCGAGCGGATCGGCACCCTGCCGCGCCCGATCGAGTTCGTCTTCAACACCCCGTCGCACCACCGCGTCCACCACGCCTCCCAAGGGGGCTATCTGGACCGCAACTTCGGCGGGATCCTCATCGTCTGGGACCGGCTCTTCCGGTCGTTCGTCCCCGAGACCCATCGCCCGGTCTTCGGGCTCACCAAGAACATCGACACCTACAACCCGCTGCGCGTGGCCACCCATGAGTACGCGGCCATCGCCCGGGACATCGCGGCCGCCCGCGACTGGCGCGAGCGGGCCGGGCGGGTCTTCCGCGGCCCGGGCTGGGCACCCGCGGCGCCGCCCGACGCGGTGGGTGCGGCGGGTGCGGCGCCGCCCGGCGCGGCGGGCGCGGGGGAGCGCGAGCCGGAGCCGGAGCGCGCCGTATGAGCGCCGCGCGCGCCCTGGCCGGGCTCTTCGCGCTGCTGGCCGCCACCCATCTGGGCGCGCTGCTCGCGGACGCCACCACGCTCGTCCATCTGACGAAGCCCGCGCTGATGCCGGTCCTCGCGGCGCACGTCCTGCTGCGCGGCGGGCCGCGCCCGCTGGTGGCGGCCCTGCTGTGCGGCTGCGGCGGGGACGTAGCTCTGCAACTCGGCGGCGAGACCGCCTTCCTGGCCGGAATGGGCTGCTTCGCGGCCGGGCACCTCTGCTACCTCGCCCTGTTCGCGCGGTCCGGGCGGCCGCGTACGGCGCCATGGGTGGCGGCGGGCTACGGAGCGGTGTGGCTCGGCAGCACGGCCGCGCTGTGGCCCGGGCTGGACGCGGGGCTGCGCGTCCCGGTCGCGGCGTACGGCCTGCTGCTGACGGCGATGGCCCTGGGCGCGCTGCGGGCGGGCCCGTGGGCCGGGCTCGGCGGGGCGCTGTTCCTGCTCTCCGACGGCCTGATCGCGGCCGGTCTCGCGGACTGGCCGCAGCTGCCCGTACCCCAGTTCTGGATCATGGCCACCTATAGCGCCGCGCAATACCTGCTGACCGCTGGACTGCTGCGCCGAACGGCCCGCGAAGCGCCGCTCAGGGCGCTTCCGGCAGCCGTCTGAGCCGGACGATCCGGGCCGGGTCGGAGGGCAGGTCGTGGCTCAGGTCCCAGCCCTGGGCCCGCGCCACCTCGACGACATGGCCCGCGCCCACGGCGCGGTAGTCGCGCACCGGGATGTCGTACGGGCCGGGCGGCGGTGCCTTCCCGGCCTCCCGGGCGGCCAGCTGCCGGGCGGTCAGACCGGCGAGCTTCCCGTCGGCCCGCGCCCGGTAGTAGTCCGCGTCGCCCTCGTGCCGCAGCTCCGGCCAGGTCACGGACCAGGCGGGCCACAGCTCTGCCGCCTCGTGGAAGCGGTCCATCACCTTTCCGAACCCCTTCTCGAACCCGGGGATCAGGGTGAAGATGTCGGCCACCAGGGCGAACGCGAGGAAGACCAGGAAGAGCACCGCCAGCAGCAGCCACCACAGCGGCAGGATCAGCACGCTCAGAACGAACCGGAACACCAGCGGGGTGGCCGACCTCGGCGGCAGCGGGCCCCAGGAATCGTCGTGGTACACGGCGGCGGATCCTCTCGCGCGCTTCCCGGGAACACGTACGGGCCGCCGGGCGGAAGCGCTGCCCGGCGGCCCGTACATCCTGTCAGCGCGTCACTTCTTGACCGCGTCCAGGGCGTCCACGAGCCCGGCTCCGTAGAAGCCGTTGTAGCCCTTGCCGCCCTCGCACACCGCGTCGATCTCGCCGTCGCCGTCGATGTCGTACGACGTCGGGCAGGCGGTGTCGTCGGCCTGGGCCTTCAGGAGGGCCTTCACCTGTGCGGCGGAGGCCCCGGGGTGGGTGCTCTTGATGAGCGCCGCGACGCCCGCCGCGTGCGGGGAGGCCATCGAGGTGCCCGCCATGTAGCCGTACTTGCCGCCCGGGAGCGTGTTGTAGATCCGTCCGTCCTCGGCCGGGGGCGCGGGCTTCTGGTAGACGGTGCTGTCGCCGCCGGGGGCCGCGACGTCGATGACGCCGAGACCGTGGTTGGAGAACGACGACTTGAGCCCCTTGGCGCCCGTCGAGGCGGTGGTGACGACACCCGGCAGCTGGGTCGGGATGTCCAGGCAGGTGCTGGGGTCTATGACCCGCTCACCGGGAGTGGTGTCGTTCGGGCTGGAGGTGTCGGTGATCTTGTCGGAGGTGAGGTCGTAGTTCTCGTTGCCCGCGGCGGCCACGTTGACCACGCCCTTGCGCTCGGCGTACGACGAGGCCCGGCGCACCGCGTCGACCAGGGCCTTCTGGTCCGGGTCCCCGGTGCAGTTGAAGTACCACGGGTCGGTGTAATAGCTGTTGTTGGTGACGTCGACACCGTGCTCGGCGGCCCACATGAAGCCGCAGACGACGGCCTCGGTGTAGAAGAACCCGGCGGTCGTGGACACCTTGATGCCGGACACCTTGACGCCCGGGGCGACCCCGGTGACGCCGATGCCGTTCTTCGCGGCGGCGATCTCGCCCGCGACGTGGGTGCCGTGCGGGCTCTCCTCCGCGCTCGGCCGCCAGGCGCCGTCGGCCGTGTTCGGCTTGCCGGACACGCAGTTGACCGACGCCTTGCGGTCGAAGTTGGGCGCCAGGTCGGGGTGGGTGTCGTCCACGCCGGTGTCGATGACCGCGACCGTCACCTTGCGGCTGCCGAGGGTCTTCTCGTGGGCCTTGTCCGCCTTGATGGCGGGCAGGTCCCACTGGAGCGGCTCCAGCGGGTCCTGACCGGCCTCGGCGCGGGCCGCGACCGCCTTGCGCTCCTTCTCGCTCAGCAGCTTCGGGGCGCCGGTGTCGCCGGTGGACTGGGCGGGCAGCGGCGCGGTGCGGGTGGCACCGGCGGAGGCGACGCCGCGGACCGTACGGAGGGTCTTGGCGAAGTCGGGGTTCGCCGAGTGGGCGACGATGACGCCGATCCGGTCGTACGAGGTGACCACCGTGCCGCCGGCCTGCTTGATCGCCTTCCCGATCCGCGAGCCGTCGTGGTGGCCCGGCCGGACGTTGACGACGTAGCTCAGCGACGGGCCGTCGGCGGTCGCCGCCGGGGCGGCGGGCATGTGCTGGTCCTGCCCGATCGCGCCCGCCGAGGTCGGCAGGAACGCCAGCGCGCCGGTGAGCGCTAAGGCGGCGGGTATGGCGACGGCCCGTGGCGTCAGCCCCCGCGATCCGGAAGTCTTCTCTCGCGCAGTGGAACCTGTCCCGGGTCTGGGGGCATCCGATCTCAGCTGAGCCATGGGGTCTCCACCTCATCCGTAACGACCGCCGCAGCGCGGATGCGCGTGGGCGGGTACATGACGAGCGAAGCTATCGCTGATCATCGCCGGGTATCAATACATTCCGGAAGAAAACCCGCCACAGCGCCCGGATCCAAACGCATCAGCGATTTTTCCCTCCGTCTTTCAACCACCAGACCCTGTTGTGGGCTTCGCTCCCGCTTTACCATGCGTGATCCGGATCACCGTCGCCGTCGTACGTCCCCGTCAGACCCACTCACCAGGAGAGACCGTGGATACCGCACCGGCCAGCGATCGTCCCGACGATCAGCGGCAGCATCATCGCCCCCCGTACGACGAGGTACAGGCGAGCCCCGAATTCGGCGAACTGCGCACCGCACACCGGTCGTTCGCCTTCCCGCTGACCATCGCGTTCGTCAGCTGGTACCTGCTCTACGTCCTGCTGTCCAACTACGCGGGCGGCTTCATGGGCACCAAGCTCGTCGGCAACATCAATGTCGCCCTGGTGTTCGGCCTCGCCCAGTTCCTGACCACCTTCCTCATCGCCTGGTGGTACTCCCGGCACGCCGCCGCCAAGCTCGATCCGCGCGCGGAGGCCATCAAGGCCCGGCTGGGGGATGGCTCATGAGCGACGCACACGCGGCCGCCGGGCCGCAGACGACACGCAAAGCCGCGCCTCTGCGCCGCGTGGGCGGCAGTGACATCAGCCGCTACCGCGGCGGGGCGAATGGAAGGGGCACGGCGTGAGTAACTACCTACTTGCGGCCGAGAGCGCTTCGGACAACCGTCCGCTGATCATCACGCTCTTCACGGTCTTCGTCGTGGCGACCCTGGCCCTCACCGTCTGGGCGGGCCGGCAGACCAAGGACGCCAACGACTTCTACGCCGGCGGCAGACAGTTCTCCGGCTTCCAGAACGGGCTCGCCATCTCCGGCGACTACATGTCCGCCGCGTCCTTCCTCGGCATCGCCGGAGCCATCGCGCTCTCCGGCTACGACGGCTTCCTGTACTCCATCGGCTTCCTCGTCGCCTGGCTGGTCGCCCTGCTCCTGGTCGCCGAGCCGCTGCGCAACTCCGGCCGCTACACCATGGGCGACGTGCTCGCCTACCGGATGCGCCAGCGCCCGGTGCGCACCGCCGCGGGCGTCTCCACCATCGTCGTGTCGATCTTCTACCTGCTGGCCCAGATGGCGGGCGCGGGCGTCCTCGTCTCGCTGCTGCTGGGCATCACCAGCGAGGCCGGGAAGATCCTCATCGTCGTGCTGGTCGGCGTGGTGATGATGCTCTACGTCACCATCGGCGGCATGAAGGGCACCACCTGGGTGCAGATGGTCAAGGCCGTCCTGCTCATCGCGGGAACGCTGCTGATCACCTTCCTGGTGCTGCTCAAGTTCAACTTCAACGTCTCCGAGCTGCTGGGCGAGGCGGCCAAGAACAGCGGCATGGGCAGCGCGTTCCTGGAGCCGGGCCTGAAGTACGGCGTCAACGCCACCTCCAAGCTCGACTTCCTCTCGCTCGGCATCGCGCTGGTCCTCGGCACCGCCGGACTGCCGCACATCCTCATCCGCTTCTACACCGTCCCCACCGCCCAGGCCGCCCGTAAGTCGGTCAACTGGGCGATCGGCATCATCGGCGGCTTCTACCTGATGACGATCGCGCTCGGCTTCGGCGCGGCGGCCCTGCTGGACCACGACGCGATCATCGCCTCCAACAAGTCCGGCAACACCGCGGCGCCCCTGCTCGCCGAGGAGATCGGCGGCGGCGCGGACTCCACCGGCGGCGCGATCCTGCTCGCGGTGATCTCCGCGGTGGCGTTCGCCACCATCCTCGCCGTGGTCGCCGGGCTCACCCTCGCCTCCTCGTCGTCCTTCGCCCACGACCTGTACGCCAACGTGATCCGCAAGGGCCAGGCGACGCAGAAGGAGGAGATCGGGGCCGCCCGCTGGGCCACCGTCGGCATCGGCACCGTCGCCGTCGTCCTCGGGGTGTTCGCGCGAGATCTCAACGTCGCGGGGCTCGTCGCCCTCGCCTTCGCGGTCGCGGCCTCCGCCAATCTGCCCACCATCCTCTACAGCCTGTTCTGGAAACGTTTCACCACGCAGGGCGCCCTCTGGTCGATCTACGGCGGGCTCATCTCCTCCGTCTTCCTGGTGCTCTTCTCGCCCGTCGTCTCCGGCAAGCCGACCTCGATGTTCCCGGACGTCGACTTCCACTGGTTCCCGCTGGAGAACCCCGGCCTGATCTCCATCCCGCTGGGCTTCCTGCTCGGCTGGCTGGGCACGATCGTCTCCAAGGAGGAGCCGGACAAGGCCAAGTACGCGGAACTGGAGGTCCGCTCGCTCACCGGACACGGCGCCCACTGAGGCCTCAGGGGTGTCTTGCCGAACACCCCTGACAACCCCCGGCGGCCCCTCGCTGTCAGTGCCTTCGCGTACGGTGCGGGACAATTGACCGCAGTCACGCAAGCGAACCGTGAGGGGCCGCCGACATGCTGATCGACACCTATGGTCGAGTCGCCACCGACCTGCGTGTCTCCCTGACCGACCGGTGCAACCTGCGGTGCACCTACTGCATGCCGGAAGAGGGACTCCAATGGCTCGCCAAACCGGATCTGCTCACCGACGACGAGATCGTCCGGCTGATCCGGATCGCCGTCACGGACCTCGGCGTCACCGAGGTCCGCTTCACCGGTGGTGAGCCGCTGCTGCGCCCCGGCCTCGTCTCCATCGTCGAGCGCTGCGCCGCCCTGACCCCGCGCCCCGAGATGTCGCTGACCACCAACGGCATCGGGCTGGAGCGCACCGCCGCCGCCCTGCGCGACGCCGGTCTGGACCGGGTCAACGTCTCGCTCGACACCCTGCGCCCCGACGTCTTCCAGACCATGACCCGGCGCAAGCGCCACGGCGACGTGATGCGCGGCCTCGCCGCCGCGCACGCCGCCGGGCTCACCCCGGTCAAGGTCAACGCCGTGCTGATGCCCGGGCTCAACGACGACGAGGCCCCCGACCTGCTCGCCTGGGCCCTGGACAGCGGCTACGAGCTGCGCTTCATCGAGCAGATGCCGCTCGACGCCCAGCACGGCTGGCAGCGCGAGGGCATGATCACCGCCGGGGACATCCTGGAGAGCCTGCGCACCCGCTTCACCCTCACCGCGGAGGGCGACGACGAGCGCGGCTCCGCCCCCGCCGAGCGCTGGCTCGTCGACGGCGGCCCGGCCCGCGTCGGCGTCATCGCCTCCGTCACCCGCCCCTTCTGCCGCGCCTGCGACCGCACCCGGCTCACCGCCGACGGACAGGTCCGCACCTGCCTGTTCGCGCGCGAGGAGTCCGACCTGCGGGGCGCGCTGCGCTCCGGCGCGCCGGACGAGGAGATCGCCCGGCTGTGGCGGCAGGCGATGTGGGGGAAGAAGGCGGGGTCCGGGCTGGACGACCCGTCGTTCCTCCAGCCGGACCGCCCGATGTCGGCGATCGGCGGCTGACCACCGGCGTCCGCGGGCGCTCACCGGCGTCCGCGGCCGCTCACTGGTTTTCGGCGGCCGACCACTCCTCCAGGGCCACGACGTCCTTCAGGAAGCCGCGCATGCCCAGGAACTTCGACAGGTGCTCGCGGTGCTCCTCGCACGCCAGCCAGGTCTTCCGCCGCTCCGGGGTGTGGAGCTTGGGGTTGTTCCAGGCCAGCACCCAGACGGCGGGGGCGCGGCAGCCCTTGGCGGAGCAGATCGGGGTGTCGGTCTCGGTGGCGGCGTTGAGGATGTTCACACCGCAGATGCTACGGACACCGTCGTCTTGACAGAAAGTGGCGCGGACATGACGACGCCGGGCAGCCACGGGGGGAGCCGCCCGGCGTCGGTCCGTCGCTCCGACGGGGGATGCGGAGCGCGTACGAAGTATGTCACGAGGGATAGGGCGCGGTGCACCGGAACAGCATGATTGATCTGAGGTTTTCCTGAGCTTCCGGAAACGCGGCAGGTCAGCCGTGTCCCCCGCGTCCATCCTCGCTGGTGTGTGCGGCATCTTCCGGACCGGGTTCCGCCGATGCCGCATGCGGTGCCGAATGCGGCGCCGGTGGCGGTTCCGCATCCGATGGTGCCTCGTCCCGGCCCGCGGTGAGCATCGGGCGCATCGGCGTCGGGACGAAGGTCGTGGGGAGCGAAGGGGCGTTCTCCCGGCCCGCGTTCGCGATCACCACCGCCACATAGGGCAGCAGCACACCCAGCACCAGGGCAACGATGGCCACATGGCGCTCGACGTTCCACAGCACGGCCGCCAGCACGACCGCCACCGTCCGCACCGACATCGAGATCACATAGCGCCGCTGCCGACCGCGCACGTCGTCGGCCAGCCCCTGACGGGCCCCGGTGATCCGGAAGACCTCGGTCTCGCTGTGCTTCCGCATCACGTTCCACCACCTGGTCCCCGAGCAGGTACCCCCCGCTCCGATACGTACTCAACGTTACGCCGCGCCCCCATACGGTTCGAGACCGGGGCACCCCGATGGGTGGCGACGCCCGTACGCCACGGCACGTACGGGACGGTTCAACATGCGCCGTAGCGAAAACGGTCGAACACTGGGAGGAAACGCGCATCCCCCGCCGCGTCAGGAGGCGACATGAACTGGCTGTGGGCGATCGTCGTAGGAATCATCCTCGGTGTGATCGCCAGGGCGATCCTGCCGGGCAAGCAAGACATCCCGCTGTGGCTGACCTGCATTTACGGCATCCTCGGAGCCATCGTCGGCAACGCGGTGGCCGGATGGATCGGGGTCAGGCACACCGGCGGATTCGACTGGATCCGGCATCTGCTCCAGCTGGCCGGAGCCATCGTGATCGTCGCGCTCGGCACCCCGCTGTGGCAGACGATCCGCCACGGCGGCAGGAGAGAACGGGCCTGAGCGGGGCCGAGGGCCGGGGGCGCACTGCGGAAGCCGCGGCGGCCGGCGCGCATGGTGGAAGCGCACCGGCCGCCGCTCCGTCCGGGATGTGGCGGGTCACACGCCCTGGAGCTGGGCGATCTTCCGTCCGGCCTTGAGGTAGACCCCGCCGGAGGCCGGGGCGAGCCCGGCGTCCGCCAGCACCTCCGCGACCACCTCGGCCAGCGGCCGTACCGCCTGGGCCTCGGCGAGCACGATCGCCTTCTGGCCGTCCTCGGCCTCCACGACCAGCCGCAGACCGTTCTGCTTGGCGACCCGGCGGGCCGCCGACGCGCTCGGCTGGAACTCCAGGACCTTGCTCAGCACGGTCGCGATGGTCTCGCCGCCGTGCTCCGCGGCGTCGACCACCGGCAGCGTCCCGACGTCGGTGAAGCTCTTCTTGGAGAACTGCGCGATGAACCCCGCGCGCGCCTTCATCGCCGCCTCGACGCCGTACAGCGCCGCCACGACCTCACCCGCCAGCACCTTCTTGAGGTCCATCGGGTGCAGGGACTTGGTCTCCAGCCGGGTGGTCGCGGCGGCGATCTCCGCGTCCGTCCACTCCGTCCACGCCTCCAGGTACGGCTTCATCAGCCGGTCCGGGATCGACATGATCTTGCCGAAGACATCGTCGGCGGGCGCGCTGAGCGCCACGTAGTTGCCCTTGGACTTGGACATCTTGGCGCCGGTGCCGTCCGTGCCCTCGATCAGCGGCATGGTGACGACCAGCTGCGGCTGCTGGCCGCGCAGCTCCATCAGCTTGCGGCCCATCTGGAGGTTGAGCAGCTGATCGGCGCCGCCCAGCTCCACGTCGCTCTCCAACGCCACCGAGTCCAGGCCCTGCGCGATCGGGTACAACAGCTCGGACATGGTCAGCCCGGACCCCGCGGCCAGCCGGTTGCGGAAGTCCTCGCGCTGGAGCAGCTGCGACACCGGCACCTGGGCGAGCAGCCCCAGCAACTCCGGGAAGGTGTACGGCGACAGCCACTCGCTGTTCTGCCGGAAGCTGACCTTCTCGAAGTCGAAGAACGGCCGGACCTGCTCCTGGTAGCCCGCGAGGTTCCGCGCGATGTCGTCGTCGGTGAGCGGCGGCCGCTCGGCCGTACGCCCCGACGGGTCGCCGATCTTGGCCGTGAAGTCACCGATCAGCAGCGTGACGTCGTGCCCCATCCGCTGGAAGCGGTTGAGGACGATCATCGGCACGGTGTGGCCGAGGTGCACATCGGCGGCCGTCGGATCGATGCCCAGCTTGATGGCGAGGCCCTGGCCCGCGGCCCGGCGCTCCTCGATCCGCTCGGCCAGCTCCTTGATCCCCGGCAGGACCTCGACCGTACGGGAGGCGATCAGCTCGGCCTGCTCCTGTGCCGACAGGTCGCTCAGATCGAGGGAGCGCCGGGCGGACGTCTCGGCGAGCAGTTGCTCGACGGTCTTGTCGGAGGAGAGGTCCTGGTCGAGCAGCTCGCGGGCGCGGGCGACGGATGCGCCGAGGCGTGTCATGGGGTTCCTGGTGAGAGTGGGAGGCGGACGGGTGGGCGGGGACCAGTCTATTCGCCGGTCCCGCACGGCCGGACTCAATATCGTCCGGCCGGTCCCACCCCCCTGCCGTCTCACACCCCCTTGCTGACCGAGCTCATGTTGAAGTCCGGGATCCGCAGCGCGGGCATCGCCGCCCGGGTGAAGTAGTCGCCCCACTCGCGCGGCAGGGTCGGCTCGGTGCGCCCCGCCTCGGTGGCGCGGGACAGCAGGCTCACCGGCGACTCGTTGAACCGGAAGTTGTTCACCTCGCCGACGACCTCGCCGCCCTCCACCAGGTACACCCCGTCCCGGGTCAGCCCGGTCAGCAGCAGGGTGGCCGGATCGACCTCGCGGATGTACCACAGGCAGGTCAGCAGCAGGCCCCGCTCGGTCGAGGCGACCATCTCCTCCAGCGAGCGGGTGCCGCCCGCGTCCAGGATCAGGTTGTCGATCCCCGGCGCCAGGGGCAGCCCGGTCAGCCCCGCCGAGTGCCGGGTGGTGACCAGGTGCTTCAGCACCCCGTCCCGGATCCAGTCGGTGGCGGGCAGCGGCAGCCCGTTGTCGAACACCGACGCGTCGTCCCCGGAGGAGTGCGCGATCACGAACGGCGCCGCCTCGAGACCCGGCTCGTGCGGGTCGCTGCGCAGCGTCAGCGGCAGCTCCGACAGCGTGTCCCCGACCCGGGTGCCGCCGCCCGGCTTGCTGAAGACCGTACGGCCCTCCGCCGCGTCCCGGGCCGACGAGGACCACAGCTGGTAGATCAGCAGATCGGCGACGGCGGTCGGGGGCAGCAGCGTCTCGTAGCGGCCCGCCGGAAGCTCGACCTTCCGCTCGGCCCAGCGCAGCCGCCGGGCCAGCTCGGCGTCGATCGCGGCCGGGTCGACGTCCGTGAAGTCGCGGGTCGCCCGCCCGGCCCAGGCCGAGCGCGTCATGTCCGGCGACTTGGCGTTCAGCTCCAGCGTGCCGCTCGGCTGGTCGTGGCGCAGCCGCAGCCCGCCGGAGGTGCCCAGATAGCTGGAGACCACCTCATGGCTGGCGAACCCGTACAGCTCCCGGCCGCCCGCGCGGGCGGCGCCGAACGCCTCGCCGAGGGCGGGCGCGAACGCCGCGAACACCTCCGAGGAGGTCTCGGCGGGGGAGTCGGTGAAGTCGGGGGAGGCGGCCCGGGTCTCGACCAGCGGCTGGGCGTCCTCGGCCGGGCCCGCGTCCCGCGCGGCCGCCTCGGCGGCCCGTACCAGGGGCTCCAGCTCCTCGGCGGTCACGGCCGACCGGGACACCACCCCGGAGGCGGTGCCCTCCGCGCCGTCCACGGTGGCCACCACGGTCAGGGTGCGGCCGCGGGTGACGCCGTTGGTGGTCAGCGCGTTGCCCGCCCAGCGGAGGTTGGCGGTCGACGTCTCGTTCGCGATCACCACGCAGCCGTCCGCGCGGGACAGCTCCAGGGTGCGCTCCACGATCTCGTGCGGCTTCACGCTCATGCTCCCGCCTCCTGGGTGGTGTTGAGGATGTTCACGCCGCGGAAGAGCGCGGAGGGGCAGCCGTGCGACACCGACGCGACCTGGCCGGGCTGGGCCTTGCCGCAGTTGAAGGCGCCGCCCAGGACGTACGTCTCCGGCCCGCCGACCGCCGTCATCGAGCCCCAGAAGTCGGTGGTGGTCGCCTGGTACGCGAAGTCCCGCACCTGCCCGGCCAGCTCCCCGTTCCGGATGCGGTACGCCCGCTGCGCCGTGAACTGGAAGTTGTAGCGCTGCATATCGATCGACCAGGAGCGGTCGCCGACCAGATAGAGCCCGTTCTCGACATCGCCGATGAGCCCGTCCGTGGCCGGGCCGCCGGGGTCGGGCCGCAGCGACACGTTCGCCATCCGCTGCACCGGCACATGCCCCGGCGAATCAGCGTACGCACACCCGTTGGACCGGCCCAGACCGGTCAACCGGGCGATCCTGCGGTCCAGCTGATACCCCACCAGCCTGCCGTCCTTCACCAGGTCCCAGGACTGCGCGGCGACGCCCTCGTCGTCGTACCCGATCGTGGCCAGCCCGTGTTCGGCGGTCCGGTCGCCGGTGACGTTCATGATCTCCGAGCCGTACCGAAGGCTGCCCAGCTGGTCGAAGGTGGCGAACGACGTCCCCGCGTACGCCGCCTCGTACCCCAGCGCCCGGTCCAGCTCGGTCGCGTGGCCGATCGACTCATGGATCGTCAGCCACAGATTGGACGGATCGATCACCAGGTCGTACGTGCCCGCCTCGACCGACGGAGCCGCCATCTTCTCCGCCAGCAGACCGGGCAGTTCGGCCAGCTCCGCGTCCCAGTCCCAGCTACCGGCCCCGCCCCCGGTGAGGTACTCCCAGCCGCGGCCGACCGGCGGGGCCAGCGTGCGCATCGAGTCGAACTCGCCGCTCGCCGGATCCACCGCCACCGCGGTCAGCTGCGGATGCAGCCGCACCCGCTGCTGGGTGGTCGTGGTGCCCGCCGTATCCGCGTAGAACTTGTTCTCATGGACGGTCAGCAGCGACGCGTCCGCATGCGCCACCCCGTCCGCCGCCAGCAGCCGCGCACTCCACTCGGCCAGCAGTCCCGTCTTGTCCGTGTCCGGCACGTCGAACGGATCGATCTCGTACGACGACACCCACGTCCTGTCGGCGTGCACCGGCTCGTCCGCCAGCTCCACCCTCTCGTCCGACCCGGCCGCCTCGATCACCTTGGCCGACAGCTTCGCCATCGCCACGGCCTGCGAGGCCACCCGCGCCGCCGCGTCCATCGACAGGTCCACGCCGGACGCGAACCCCCAGCTCCCCCCGTGCACCACCCGCACCGCATACCCCAGGTCCGTGATGTCGGACGACCCCGCGACCCGGGCATCCCGCAGCCGCCACGAGGCGCTGCGCACCCGCTCGAACCGGAAGTCCGCATGCTCGGCCCCCAACGCCCGCGCCCGCGCGAGCGCCGCGTCGGCGAGCGCGTGCAACGGCAGCGCGAGGAAGGACGGATCGATCTCGTGCGACACGGGCGACCCCTTCGTCGATGTATGTCCGACCGCAGTGAACCATGCCGCTACGACACCGGGGGTGTCCATCGCGTTACCCGGTGCGGGCGGCGGTGAGCCGTCAGGCGGATCGGGGCCAGTCGTCCCTGGCCCCGTGGCCGCGCGCCGCGTCGTCCAGCGCCCGCATCCCGAGGTCGACGAGCGGGTTCCGCCGACTGCCCCGGCGTACGCAGGTGAGGATCCGCCGCGTCGGCATGGTCCCGCTCGCCAACGGAACCCGCACCGCCGAGCCGCCCTCGGCCAGCCGCGGGATCAGCGAGACGCCCAGCCCGTTCCCGACCAGCGACCAGACCGTCAACCACTGGGTGGCGGCGTGCACGATCCGCGGCGAGAACCCGGCCGCCGCGCACAGCACCCGTACCCGCTGCGCGTGGTCGCAGGTGCCCGGGTCTGCGACGATCCAGTCCTCGCCCGCCGCGTCCTTCAGCCGCACCGACCCCGCCCGCGCCAGCGCGTGGTCGGCGGGCACCAGCAGGAAGTACGGCTCCTCCAGCAGGGGGCTCTGCTCGAACCGCGTGTCATCCGGCTGCGGCCCGCCCTCGACAACGAGTCGACCTGCCAGTCAGCGGCAGCTGCCTCGGGCGTACCCGACCAGAGATGGCCCCAGGGCCCACGCCGCAGATGCGCGGCGCGCAGGCCCGCCGCCTTCGCCGGGCCCGTGTCGTTCGCGGGGTGATCGCCTACGTAGACGGTTTCACCGGGAGCCGTTCCCGCAAGCTCCAGGACGAGGGCGAAGAACCCGGGTTCCGGCTTGGCCACACCCCACTCTCCCGAGGTGGCGACCGCATCAACCGGCAGCCCGAGGTCCCGCAGCAACTGTCCGGTACGCGCCGTCTGGTTGCCCGCGATGACGACGCGCACGCCGCGTTGGCGAAGAGCTGCGAGGGCCGAACGTACATCCGGATAGAGATCGGACTCGTCCAGCTGCTCGATGACGCCGCTGGCCTCCATGGCGGCCCGCTCGGCAGCGATATCGATACCGGGTCGGACGAGCCGCAGCGCCTCAGCGTTGTCGCGCCCCTGCGTCACGACCGCGCCAACCAGCGCCGAGAGGGTGTGCCGGGGAACGCCCAGCCAGTCGGCCCACGCCGCCCAGCCCCGGTCATCCCGGATCAAGGTCTCGCCGACGTCGAGCACCACCGCGCGAATCATCCGGGCAGCGTAGCCAAGACCCTTCGCTGGCTGCGCCCCGCCTGCGCGGGGACCACTCCATAGCGTCGGCCAAGATCAGGTGAAGGATCGGTCCACCCCCGCCTGGGTGGGGGTGGACCGGCCGCGGAGTACACCCGAGGCCAGTACAAGGGGGGCTCCCCGCGCAGGCGGGGGTGGTCCGGGACCACCTTCTCTTGTACATGTCGTGCTCGAGTGCTCCCCGCGCAGGTGGGGGTAGTCCGCACCATAAGGGACCGAGTGCGGCGGAGATCGAGTGCTCCCCGCACAGGCCGGGCATCGGCGGCTGGCGCGGGGTTTCTGTAGGGACTCGACAGGGTCGGCCACACGCCCCTGTGTGTGCTCGATTCTCCGGAGCCGCCCGGAGCCCGATAGTTTTCGTTAGTGCAAGGGTCGGCACCCGTACGTGCGGCGTGGCGACCGGCATGACTTCTACAAGAGAGGGTGGTCCCTTGAGCCGCTCGGTTCTCGTCACCGGAGGCAACCGCGGCATCGGCCTCGCCATCGCCCGGGCCTTCGCCGACGCAGGCGACAAGGTCGCCATCACCTATCGGTCCGGCGAGCCGCCGGCCGGCTTTCTCGCGGTGAAGTGCGACATCACCGAGCCCGAGCAGGTCGAGCAGGCGTACAAGGAGATCGAGGAGAAGCACGGCGCGGTCGAGGTTCTGGTGGCCAACGCCGGGGTCACCCGTGACCAGCTGCTGATGCGGATGTCGGAGGAGGACTTCGCCTCCGTCCTCGACACCAACCTCACCGGTACGTTCCGCATGGTCAAGCGGGCGAACCGGGGCATGCTGCGGGCCCGTAAGGGGCGCGTGGTGCTGATCTCGTCGGTGGTCGGGCTCATGGGCTCGGCCGGGCAGGCGAACTACGCCGCGTCCAAGGCGGGCCTGGTGGGCTTCGCCCGTTCGCTCGCCCGGGAGCTGGGCTCGCGGAACATCACCGTCAACGTGGTCGCGCCCGGTTTCGTCGACACGGACATGACGCGCGCGCTCAGCGACGATCAGCGCGAGAACATCGTCAAGCAGGTGCCGCTCGCGCGCTACGCGCAGCCCGAGGAGATCGCCGCCTCGGTCCGCTTCCTGGCCTCCGACGAGGCCGCGTACATCACTGGAGCCGTCATCCCTGTCGACGGCGGATTGGGCATGGGTCACTGAACGACATGAGTGGAATTCTCGCCGGTAAGCGCATCCTCGTCACGGGCGTCATCACCGAGTCCTCGATCGCCTTCCACGCCGCGAAGCTCGCCCAGGAGGAGGGCGCCGAGGTCATCCTGACCGGCTTCGGCCGGGTCTCCCTCGTCGAGCGGATCGCCAAGCGGCTGCCCAAGCCCGCCCCGGTCATCGAGCTGGACGTGCAGAACCAGGAGCACCTCGACGGGCTCGCCGACAAGGTGCGCGAGCACCTGGGGGAGGGCGTCGGCCTCGACGGGGTCGTGCACTCCATCGCCTTCGGCCCGCAGGGTGCGTTCAACTTCCTGGAGGGCAGCTGGGAGGACGTCGGCACCGCCGTGCACGTCTCGGCGTACTCCCTCAAGGCGCTCACCATGGCCTGCCTGCCGGTCATGCCGCGCGGCGGCTCCATCGTCGGCCTGACCTTCGACGCCCAGTTCGCGTGGCCGAAGTACGACTGGATGGGCGTGGCCAAGGCCGCCCTGGAGTCGACCAGCCGCTACCTCGCCCGCGACCTGGGCGAGAAGAACGTGCGCTGCAACCTGGTCTCGGCCGGGCCCATCAAGTCCATGGCCGCGAAGTCCATCCCGGGCTTCGAGGAGCTGGCCGACGTCTGGAACCACCGGGCCCCGATCGGCTGGGACCTCACCGACCCGGAGCCCGCGGGCCGCGGTGTCGTCGCCCTGCTGTCCGACTGGTTCCCGCGCACCACCGGCGAGATCGTGCACGTCGACGGCGGCGTGCACATGATGGGCGCCTGAGCACCCGGACGCGTCGCTACGGCCGCCGTCCCGTCCCGCGCGAAAGCGGGGCAGGGGCGGCGGCCGTTCGCATGTCGGGGGTGCGTATCAACACCTCACCCGTTCGGACCAGCGGGCGGGCGGGCGGGTGGCGCCGCACGCAGGGTGGAGACACCACACGACAAGGCACGACTCGCGGAGCGACAGCCCGGCCGAGGAGGTCCTGCCATGCGTACGCCCCGTCGCTTCGCGGTCGCCTCGCTGATCGTCGCCGCGATCGGGTGCGTCCTCGCCGCCTCCGACTCCGTCGCGTCCGTTGCCTCTGTCGCGTCCGCCCCGCAGGAGCGCCCCCGGCCGCGCGAGGCCGCCTGTTCCACGGCGCTGCGCGGCTCGCACGCCACCGCCAGCTGCTTCAACCCCTACCCCGACGCCGACCGGGTGCAGCTGCACGTCGAATGCGCCCGCTGGTGGGACCCGGACATGGACAGCCGCCGGGTGGAGGTGGGCCCGGCGCAGCACGTGGAGCTGGACGAGCGCTGCTGGAAGGACATCCGCCGGGCGTGGGTCACCCACCGCCGCCGCTGAGGGGGCGCTCAGTCGGCCTCGGGCCCGAGGCGGCAGGCGAACGGGTGGGTGCTCGCCTCGGCCGCCGCCCGCTCCCCGTCCCGCTGCCGGATGGCCTCCACCAGCCGCGCGTGGTCCACGTACGCCTCGGGGCTCATGCCGTCGGCCACGTCGGCGCGCAGGAAGTCCCGTACGACCGCTCCCAGGTCCGCGTAGAGCGCCTCCAGTACGTCGTTGTGGGCGGCGGCCACGATCGCCATGTGGAGTGTCGCGTCCGCCTCCACGAACACGTCCGCGTCACCGGACTCCCAGGCCCGCTCGCGCCGGTCCAGCTGCGCGTCGATCTGCTTGACGTCCTGTTCGGTACGGCGCTCCGCGGCCAGCTGCGCGGCCTTCGTCTCCAGGGCGCTGCGCAGCTCGGCCACGTGCCGAGGGTCGGCGCTCGCGAAGCGGCGGTGCATCACCCCGGCCAGCTCGCTGGTCGCGAGGACGTACGTGCCCGAGCCCTGCCGGATGTCCAGCAGGCCGTTGTGCGCCAGCGCGCGCACCGCCTCGCGCACGGTGTTGCGCGCCACCCCGAGCTGCTCGACCAGTTCGGGCTCGGTCGGGATCCGCGAGCCCACCGGCCATTCGCCCGAGGTGATCTGGGCGCGCAGCTGGGCGATCACCTGGTCGGCGAGGGCGGAGCGCTGGGTCGACGTCAGCGGCATGACTCTCCTGTGCCTGGGGCCTGCTGGCCTGTTGGGCCTGTCGGGACTGCTGGGCCTGTTGGGACTGCTGGGCTTGCTGGGGCTGCGAAACGAGCCGTTCCATCACGAGCCGTTCCATGATGCCGTCTGGTTGTCACCCCGCGGTTACATATCAACTGGACAGGCATTCATCCCATGATTCTATGATGGTCGGCATGTCCAACGACGACCTCGCGACGCTCGACCCCGCGGCCCCCGCCCAACGGGACCACGAACCGCACCCCGCGCCCTCGCCGTGGCGCCGCCGCATCGTGGTCGTCGGCCTGCTGCTGGCCGCGCTGAACCTGCGCCCCGCCGTCACCAGCCTCGGCCCACTCCTGAAGGAGGTCCGCGACGACCTCGGCATGAGCGGAACCATCGCCGGGCTGCTCACCTCGATGCCCGCGGCCTGCTTCGCCGTCTTCGGCATCACCGCGCCCCGGCTGGCCCGCCGCTTCGGTCCCGGGGCCGTCGTCTGCACCGGTCTCGTGGCCATCGCCACGGGCCTGGCGCTGCGCCCGTTGGCGGGCGGGACCGTGGCCTTCCTGTGCGCCAGCGCCCTCGGCCTGGCCGGGATCGCGGTCAGCAACATCCTGATGCCGGTGATCGTCAAGGGCTGGTTCCCGGACCGGGTGGGCTCGATGACCGGCCTCTACTCCATGGGGCTGTCACTGGGCACGGCCAGCGCCGCGGCCGCCACGGTGCCCATGACCGACGCGCTGGGCGGCAGCTGGCGCGCCGGGCTCGGGGTGTGGGCGGTGCTCGCCGGGGTCGCGATGGTGCCCTGGCTGTTCCTCGCCCGCGACCGTACGCACCGCCGGACCGAGCGAGCGGCCGCCCCGGAGCCCGCCTCCGACCAGTCCGCGTCCGGCGCGGCGGGCGCCCGGATCACCCGGAGCCCCACCGCCTGGGCGATGGCCGTCTTCTTCGGCCTCCAGTCCACCGCCGCGTACATCACCATGGGCTGGATGCCGCAGATCTTCCGCGACGCGGGGGTCTCCGCCTCCACCTCCGGGGTGCTGCTCGCGGTCATCATGGCCATGGGCGTCCCGCTGGCGTTCGTCCTGCCCCGCGTGGCGGCCCGGCTGCGCAACCAGGGCGTGCTGGCCGTGGTCCTCGGCGTCTGCGGGCTCATCGGCTACACCGGTCTGTGGCTGGCCCCGGCGGGCGGCGCCTGGGTGTGGGCCGTCCTGCTCGGCGTCGCCAACTGCGCCTTCCCGCTCGCCCTCACGATGATCAGCATGCGGGCCAGGACCAGCGCGGGCGTGGTCCGGCTCTCCGCCTTCGCCCAGAGCACCGGCTATCTGCTGTCCATCCCGGGTCCGCTGCTGGTCGGCGCGCTGTACCAGCACAGCGGGGGCTGGGGGGCGCCGCTCGCGCTGATGGCCGGGCTGATGGTGCCGCAGATCGTGACGGGCCTGCTGGCCGGGCGTGACCGCACCCTCGAAGACGAGATCTGACCGCCGGGTGGGACACTGAGCCCATGCCAGTGCTCGATGAGAACCCGCCGGACGGCCAGAAGAAGCTCCTCCTCATCCTGGGCGTGATGCTCGGGATCACTGTGGTCATCGGCGTGATCGCCACCATCGTCTCCCCCTGACGCCCGCCCGCCCCCGCACCGGCGGGGGTGGGGGCAGCACCACCATCCCCTAGGGGGCCAGGGTCAGGGGGAACTGGGTGGATCACCGGATGGGAACCGGCCCGCCCGCTCCGTACCGTCGAACCATCCGAAGCAGCGTGGTTCCCCGACCGGAGGCGATCCCCATGTCCGCCCGCACCCCCACCCGGCCCGCGAACCCGGCGGACGGTGGCATGGACGTCCGGCTGCCGTGGTGGGCCCTCGCGCTGCCCGCCCTCGCCTTCGCGGCGCTGCTGCTCCTGCTCACCGGGCCGTCCGACGCACAGGCCGCCGACGGCTCCGGTGCCCTCTCGCAGTTCCTGGAGCTGGTGCGCCAGACCCTCGGTCACCTGGGAGCGTGATCGACCGTGCGCGGGGGCACCCTCCGGTGCGCGGGGGCACCCGCTTTGTGCGCTCACTTTGGTGAGCACCGTTTCAACACCCTGCGCCTCGCCAGCCGTTTCATGCGAAGCTGGGACGCATGAGCGTCGATGTGCCCCGCAGGATTGTCATTCTCCGACACGCCAAGGCCGACTGGCCCGAGGTGGCAGACCATGAGCGGCCGCTCGCGGAGCGCGGCCGCAAGGACGCCCCACTCGCCGGGCGCCGGCTCACCGAAGCCGGTCTGGTCCCCGAACTGACCCTCTGCTCCACGGCCGTGCGTACCCGGGAGACCTGGAAGCTCGTGGTCCACGAGCTGCCCCAGCGCCCCAAGACGGTCTACGAGGAGCGGCTGTACGACGCCTCACTCGGCGAACTGATCGCGGTCCTGAACGAGACGTCCGACGACATCACCGACCTGCTGGTGGTCGGCCACAACCCCGGGGTGCACGCCCTCGCCGACGCCCTCGCGGGCCAGGCCGCGGAGGGCACCCGGGAGCGGATGGCCCGCACCGGCTTCCCCACCTCCGCGATCGCGGTGGTGACCTTCAACGGCTCGTGGAAGTCGGTGGAGCACGGCGTCGGCCGCCTCGACGACTTCTGGGCGCCGCACGAGTAAACGCCCGCCGCCGTACCCTTCCGCCGCCGTACCGCCCTACCGTTCCGCCGCCGTACCGTTCCGCCCGCCTTGCAACACCGAGACGGGCGGAACCGGAGCAGTCAGTCCTCCTCGTGCGCGTCCGCGGCCTCGACCTCTTCGCGGGTCACGCCCAGCAGATACAGCACGGTGTCCAGGAACGGCACGTTCACCGCGGTGTGCGCGGCCTCCCGTACGACCGGCTTGGCGTTGAAGGCGACCCCGAGCCCGGCCGCGTTCAGCATGTCCAGGTCATTCGCCCCGTCACCGATCGCGACGGTCTGCACCAGCGGCACCCCCGCCTCGGCCGCGAAGCGTCGCAGCAGCCGGGCCTTGCCCGCCCGGTCCACCACCTCGCCGATCACGCGCCCGGTGAGCTTGCCGTCCACGATCTCCAGGGTGTTGGCGGAGGCGAAGTCCAGCCCCAGCCGCTCCTGGAGATCATCGGTGACCTGCGTGAAGCCGCCGGAGACCACGCCCACCTGGTAGCCCAGGCGCTTGAGGGTACGGATCAGGGTGCGGGCGCCGGGCGTCAGCCGGACCTCCGCGCGCACCTTCTCCACCACCGACTCGTCGATCCCCGCCAGCAGCGCGACCCGCGCGTGCAGCGACTGCTCGAAGTCCAGCTCACCGCGCATCGCCCGGGCCGTGACCTCGGCGACCTCGGCCTCGCAGCCCGCGTGGGCCGCGAACAGCTCGATCACCTCGTCCTGGATCAGCGTCGAGTCGACGTCCATGACCACCAGCCGCTGGGCCCGGCGCTGGAGCCCCGACGCCACGACCGCCACGTCGACCCCGATGTCGGCCGCCTCGGTGGCCAGCGCGGTGCGCAGCGGCTCCGTCTCGGCGCCGGACACCTCGAAGTCCACGGCCGTCACCGGATACTTCGCGAGCCGGAAAATACGGTCGATATTGCCGCCGGTGCCGGTGATACGGGAGGCGATCGCGGCCACCGCCTCGGCGGTCAGCGGATGCCCCAGCACGGTGACGTGCGACCTGCCGGTGCCGCGCGGACGGTTGTCGCCCCGGCCCGAGATGATCTCGGCTTGCATCCGCTGCGACTCGGCCCAGCTGTGCACGGTGGCCCGCAGCTCTCCCTCCGCCCCGTCGCCCTTCGGGGCCGTGACCAGGACGCACAGCACGATGCGGCCCCGGGTGACGACCTGCTCTATGTCGACTATGTCCACGCCGTACGCGGCGAGGGTGTCGCAGAGCCCGGCGGTGAGGCCGGGACGGTCCTTGCCGAAGATCTTGACAAGGAGGGTGGGATCGCCGTCGGCCGGGACGGCGGTGGCAGGAGGAATCTGCGATGCGCTCATGGTCTTACCACCGTATCCGGCCGCCGCCGCCCGGCGCGCGGCAGCCCGCGTCGTGGACGGCCAAGTGGTGGGGAACGTTCATCTGCCGGACGTCACCGCGTCACCGTCCCGGCCGCTGATCATGATCGTGTCACGTTGCCCGGATCGTCCATGGTCGGCACCATCCGTGCGCGCTTACCGCTTTCTGGGGTTTTCCGGATGAACCAACATGCCCGAGTTGCCGTCTTGCTCAAAACCCGACTTCCGGTTAAGCGGCTGAGCCTGAAATAGTTCCTCACGATGTTCGCCATCCCTAGACTCCCTGACAGGGGGTAGCTCGGGGGACAACTAGTGGGGCATGGAGTGCCGGAACTCGTACTGGAATTGAACGGACGAACCTGGACGCTTGATCCATCCAGGTCATACAGCGTGGGGCGTGACCCACAGGGCGACATGGTGCTGGACGACGCCAGAGTCTCCTGGCGGCATGCCACGGTGCGCTGGGGCGGGCGCAGTTGGGTAGTTGAAGATCACGGCAGTACCAACGGCACTTATGTGCAAGGCCGGCGAATCCAACAGACGGAAATCGGTCCAGGTTCGGCGGTGCATCTCGGCAACGCCACCGATGGCCCCCGCCTGAACGTTTCGGGGGCGGGCGCGGGTGCCGCCGCGTACAGCCCGCAGGGGGCCATGGGCGCCCCTCAGCAGGCACAGCAGCAGCCCCAGCAGGCGCCGCAGCAGTACCAGCAGCCCCCGCAGCAGCCGTATCAGCAGCAGCCCGGCGCGGGCTGGCCGCAGCAGGGCCAGCAGCCTCCGGCGCAGCCCCAGGGGTGGCAGCAGCCCCCGCAGCAGCAGCCGTTCGTACCGCAGCAGCAGAACCCGCGCGACCACCACGCGCAGAACGGCCACGGCGGCGGCCCCGGCGGCTCCGGCGAGGCGCGGACCGGCCAGGGCGACCGCAGCCCGACCACGTTCCACCAGTTGGACGCGGGCCGGGTGATGCGCATCGGTCGTGCGCTGGAGAACGAGCTGGTCGTCTCCGACCTCCAGGTCTCCCGCCACCACGCCGAGTTCCGGGCGCTGCCCGACGGCCGCTTCGAGATCCGCGACCTCGGCAGCCACAACGGTACGTACGTCAACGGTCAGCCGGTCCGTCAGCAGGTGATCGGCCCGAACGACACGGTCGGCGTCGGCCACTCCACCTTCCGGCTGGTCGGCGACCGGCTGGAAGAGTTCGTCGACACCGGTGACGTCTCCTTCTCGGCCCGCCACCTCACCGTCACCGTCGACGGCGGCAAGCAGATCCTCAAGGACGTCTCCTTCGGCGTTCCCGAGAAGTCGCTGATCGCGGTCATCGGCCCGTCCGGCTCCGGCAAGTCCACGCTGCTGAAGGCGCTCACCGGCTACCGTCCGGCCAACGAGGGCGACGTCCTCTACGACAACCGGAACCTGTACAAGCAGTTCGCCGAGCTGCGTCAGCGCATCGGTCTGGTCCCGCAGGACGACATCCTGCACAAGGAGCTGACCGTCCAGAAGGCCCTCCGGTACGCCGCCAAGCTCCGCTTCCCCGGCGACACCGCGACGGCCGAGCGCGAGGCCCGGATCGATGAGGTGCTGCGCGAGCTGAAGCTCGACATCCACCGCGACAAGAAGGTCACCGCGCTCTCCGGCGGTCAGCGCAAGCGGGTCTCGGTCGCGCTGGAGCTGCTCACCAAGCCGTCGCTGATCTTCCTGGACGAGCCGACCTCCGGTCTCGACCCGGGCATGGACCGCGACGTGATGCAGCTGCTGCGCGGCCTCGCCGACGACGGCCGTACCGTCCTGGTGGTCACCCACTCGGTCGCCGAGCTGGCGCTGTGCGACAAGCTGCTGGTGATGGCGCCGGGCGGTGCGGTGGCCTACTTCGGCCCGCCGAACGAGGCGCTCAACTTCTTCGGCTACGACAGCTGGGCGGACGTCTTCTCCGCGTTCGAGAACTACCGCGACTACGACTGGTCGGGCCGCTGGCGCGGTTCGCAGCACTACCAGATGTACGCCGCGGACATCGACGCCGTCGCCCCGCAGTCCGTCGATGTGCAGGCGCCGCCCGCGCGGATGCAGAAGTCGCAGGGCTGGGGCTCCCAGCTGTGGACGCTGATACGCCGCTACGTCTCGGTCATCGCCTCCGACCGCGGCTTCTTGGCGCTGATGGTGATCCTGCCCGCCGTGCTCGGCGCGGTCAGTACCGTGATCCCGTCGGACTTCGGCTTCACCAGAGCGCCGAAGGGCCAGTTCAACCAGGACTCGGGCACGATCACCCTGATCCTCGTGGTCGGCATGTGCTTCTCGGGCGCGGCCAACTCCGTACGAGAACTGATCAAGGAACGGGTGATCTACGAACGGGAACGGGCCGTCGGCCTGTCCCGCTCCGCCTATCTGATGTCCAAGGTGATCGTGCTCGGCGTGATCACCGCCTTCCAGGGCGTGATCATCAGCGCCATCGGCTTCTCGACCCGTGAGCTGCCCGAAGAGGCGCTGATCATGCCGCCGGCCGTCGAGATGTGCGTGGCCATCATCGCGATCGGCTTCACCTCGATGATGGTCGGCCTGGTGATCTCCTCGCTGGTGAAGACCGCCGAGAAGACCATGCCGCTGCTGGTCATGTTCGCGATCATCCAGGTCGTGTTCACCGGCATCCTGTTCAAGATCTACGGATCGCCGGGCATCGAGCAGTTCGCGTATCTGATGCCCGCCCGCTGGGCGGTCGGCGCGGTCGGCGCGACGCTGGACCTGGGCCCCGGCCCGGGCCACCTGATGGCGCCCTGGGACCGCAAGAAGCCGCTGGACACCGACCCGCTGTGGGAGCACACCACGGCCCAGTGGGCCATCGACATGGGCATCCTGATGGCGCTCGGCATCATCTGCGCGTTCGCGGTGGCGCGGCTGCTGCGCCGCCATGAGCCGGAGGTCATGCGCAAGTAGCGCACGGAGCGGCACGCGTCGCAGTACGGCCCGAAGGGCGGCGGCACCCCTCGCACACAGGGGGTGCCGCCGCCCTTCGGCGTGTGAACGCCGGGCTTAGTACGGGCCGTTGACGTTGTCGATGGAGCCGTACCGGTCGGCGGCGTAGTTGCACGCGGCGACGATGTTGGCGACCGGGTCGTACTGGTCGAAGGGCGTGCCCGGGACGTGGTACGCCTGGAAGGTCGGGAGGATGACCTGGAGCAGACCCTTGGACGGGACGCCGTTCTGGGCGTTGATGTCCCAGTTGTTGATGGCCCGCGGGTTACCGCCGGACTCCCGGATGACGTTCTTGTAGATGCCGTTGTAGGTACCCGGGATGTTGTGCTTCTTCATGATGTCGAGGGACTCCCGGATCCAACCGTCGAGGTTGTTCGGGTAGGTCTTCTTGGCGGCGGCGAGCTTGGCGCGCGCGGCGGCACGGCTCGCGGCCTCCTGGGCGGCCTTCTCCTTGGCGGCCTTCGCCGCGGCGGCCTTGGCGGCGGCAGCCTTCTCCGCGGCGGCCTTCTTGGCGGCCGCTTCGGCGGCGGCCTTCTTCGCGGCGGCCGCTTCCGCGGCCTTCTTCTGCGCGGCCTCGGCCTGCGCCTGCTTGCTCGTAAGGGCGGCCTGCTTCAGCAGAACCTCCTGCTGGGCCTTGCTGTCGACCTTCTGCGAGGTGAAGGCGACCGGCTTCGCCGGCAGGTCCTTGGCGGTCGACGTGGCATCGGCGTTGCCACCGGGGACGAGTGCGAAGGCTATGGCGGCAGCGCCGGCCGCGGCGATGCCGGCGGCGGAGTACTTGGTCTTCTTGTTCAGGCGGTTGTAGCCAGAGATGCTCGGCAGGGGCATGGCGGAGTAGACCTCTTCCAATCGCTATGTGTCGCAGGCCAAATCGGCGCCTTGTGCGCCGTGTCTGGATCTACGGCGCCGTGCGACTGGGGGAAATTCTTAGCGTCCGCAAAATGCTGTGGCAAAGGTGTGACATACGATGCTGCTTAGTGGATAAGTATGTCTTCCTTGCCTGGAAGAACGGGCGTCGTCCCCGCTCACCCCGGGTTGAAACATCCACTAACCGAGTTCGTAAGTGATGTGGGTCCTGTGTCAGGGGTCACATTACGAGCTCTTTAATATTGCGAGGTGTGCCCGAGCAAATGCGGAGTGTGGCTGAATTTCCGGCCCTTGTAACAGCCTCTTCCGGCGCTTCTCCCGCTCCCCTCGGCCTAGGTCCCGAACTACGTCTCGGGTCGCAATGAAGCACTGCCGAAAGGCCTGTACGCACCCCGCCGCGGCGCCGGTACGGTGAGGCCCATGACCAAAGGGCCGGGCAGTGGAGCCGGGGCGGGGCTGGCGTGGGTGAGCAGCGCGCTCCTCGCGATGAGCAGGCATCTGGAAGTCCGGGATGTCCTAAAGACCATCGTTGTGTCCGCCCGTGAGCTGCTCGATGCGGAGTACTCGGCGCTGGGTGTTCCGGACGACCACGGGGGTTTTGCCCAGTTCGTAGTAGATGGCGTCAGTGACGAGCAATGGAGGGCCATCGGGCCGCTGCCCCGCCAGCACGGGATCCTCGCCGCGATGCTCGAGGACGCCACCCCGCAGCGGCTGGCCGATGTCCGGCGGGATCCGCGATTCGAAGGCTGGCCTCCAGAGCATCCGGACATGTCGGACTTTATTGGACTTCCCATTGCGGATGGGGAGGAAGTCCTCGGCGCGCTCTTCCTGGCCAACAAGCGTTGCGCAAAACCGGAGGGCGGCTGCGGCTTCACCGCCGAGGACGAGGAACTGCTGGCCATCCTCGCCCAGCACGCCGCCATCGCCCTCACCAACGCCCGGCTCTACGAGCGCAGCCGCGAGCTGACCATCGCGGGGGAGCGCGCCCGGCTCGCCCACGAGCTGCACGACGCCGTCTCCCAGAAGCTCTTCTCGCTGCGGCTGACGGCCCAGGCCGCCGCCGCGCTCGTGGACCGCGACCCGGTCCGCGCCAAGGAGGAGCTGCATCAGGTCACGGCCCTCGCCGCCG
This sequence comes from Streptomyces sp. BRA346, assembly GCF_052851135.1. NCBI lineage: Bacteria > Bacillati > Actinomycetota > Actinomycetes > Kitasatosporales > Streptomycetaceae > Streptomyces > Streptomyces sp. BRA346. The sequence goes on from NZ_JAIWIH010000006.1 coordinate 501,835, forward strand.
AGGCCGCCGACGAGCTGCGCTCCGCCGTCGTCGAGCTGCGCCCCGCCGCGCTCGACGAGGACGGACTGGTCGCGACCCTGCGCACCCAGGTGCAGGTCCTGGACCGGGCCCACACCGCCCGGGTCACCTTCGAGGCCCTCGGCATACGGGCGCTGCCCGCCGCCCAGGAGGAGGCGCTGTTGCGGGTCGCCCAGGAGGCCCTCCACAACGCGCTGCGCCACGCCGACGCCCGCCGGGTCGACGTCACCCTCTCCCGGCACGGGCAGGGCGCCCTGCTGCGGGTGAGCGACGACGGCGGCGGCTTCGACCCCTCGGCCGTGCGCCGGGCGGGGCGGCACCTGGGGCTGGTGTCGATGCGCGACCGGGCGAGCGGCGTCGGCGGCGGACTGACCGTGGAGTCGGCGCCCGGCAAGGGAACCGTGATCGAGATGGAGGTGCCCGGTGGGTGAGCGACGGGACGGAGCGGCGATCCGGGTACTGCTCGTCGACGACCACCAGGTGGTGCGGCGCGGCCTGCGGACCTTCCTGGAGGTCCAGGACGACATCGACGTGGTCGGCGAGGGCTCGGACGGGGAGGAGGGCATCGCCCGGGCCGAGGAGCTGCGCCCCGACATCGTCCTGATGGACGTCAAGATGCCCGGCATCGACGGCATCGAGGCGCTGCGCAAGCTGCGTGACCTGGGCAACCCGGCCCGGGTGCTGGTCGTGACGAGTTTCACCGAGAAGCGCACCGTGGTCCCCGCCCTGCGCGCGGGCGCGGCCGGTTACGTCTACAAGGACGTGGACCCGGACGCCCTCGCCGGCGCCATACGGTCCGTCCACGCCGGGCATGTGGTGCTCCAGCCCGAGGTGGCCGACGCGCTGCTCTCCCAGGACGGGGCGGGCGGCGGCCAGGGGCGCGGGGGCTCCCTCACCGACCGGGAGCGGGAAGTGCTGGGGCTGATCGCGGACGGCCGGTCGAACCGGGAGATCGCGCGCAGGCTCGTACTGTCCGAAAAGACCGTAAAGACACATGTGTCCAACATTCTTATGAAGTTGGACCTGGCCGACCGCACTCAGGCCGCACTCTGGGCGGTACGCCATGGAATCGGGGCATGAACAGCGTTTCTCCGTGCAATCACACCAACGTGTGTATGTCACCCGAACAGCGCAACTCCGCCCGCCCCCGGCCGTTCTTCACGGCGTACTGCGGCGATTCGCCGCAGCGACGCGTTATGGACGAAGGGTCTTGAGAAGTGAAGAACATCAAGAGGATCGCTGCCATCACCATCGCGGCCGGCGGTCTTGCCGTCGCCGGTGCGGGTGTCGCCTCCGCCCAGGACGGTCCCATGGCCGACGGCGGGGCGACGATGTCCCCGGGTGTCGTCTCGGGCAACAACGCCCAGGTGCCCGTCCATGTGCCGGTGGGTGTCTCCTGCAACACCGTCTCGGTCATCGGGGCCATGAACCCGAGCTTCTGCGACTGAGCCCTCCCCTCGGAGCAGAGGCACCGCGCACCACCCCGGCCGGCCCCGGAGGCATCGCCTCCGGGGCCGACCCCATGGCCCGGGCATGCGCCCGGGGCGTCAGGACCCGCCCCGCTCCAGCTCCTCCACATACGCGTTGTACGCGGCCACCTGCGCCCGCCGCGCCGTGCGCTCCACCGGACGCAGTGCCTCCGCCCGGGCCGCGATCTCCGACGCGCTCACCGCCCCGCCGTGATCCTTGCCGTCCCCGCCCGGCGCGTACGCGATGGCGATCAGCGCGCCCACCCGCTGCGCCAGCTCCAGCACCCGCAGCGCCCGCGGCGGATAGCCCGGCGCCAGCACCTCGCGCCCCCGCTCCGCCCGCGCCCGGTACGCCTCCAGCGCCGCCTGGGCGGCCGGACCGGCCCCGGCCACGTTCAGCCGGGACAGCACCTCGGTCGCCTCCCGCAGCGCCTCGGCCAGCTCCCGCTCGGCCTCGCCGAGCGACGGCACATCCGCCGGAGGCGCCTCCCGTACCGGCAGGCAGCGCCACAGAACCTCGATGTGCTGATCGCCCTCGGGTCCCACCGCCGACACCTCGGGCACCAGACCCAGGGCCACCCCCGTGGCCAGCACCGCCTCGCCCGCGTCGAGCGCCTTCTCGTTGAACTCCGGCGGGCCGCTCAGCCCCAGCGGATGTCCCGCTATCGGCAGCGCCACCCGCAGCCCCTTGGCCCCGAGCGCTCTCAGCCGCCCCAGCGCCAGCGTCAGTCCGACCGGTCCGGACTCGCCGGGCAGCTCCGCCACCCGGTGCGACGCGTCCTCCCCGGCGATCCGGTGCGCGGCGTCGTCCGGGGAGACAAGTCCGGCGAGAAGGGCATTTCCCCAGGCTGCGAGGCGCCCTGAACGTGGTTCATCGAGCATGGGACCAGCCTAAGGACTGGCACCGACAATGCGTGGCGTAGGTTTTCCTCTGGGGGCTGCGCCCACAGGCGCACGCGACACTCGAGACTGCAATGGGAGACAACGCGCTCATGAGCGAGGTTCTGGAGCTGGTGGACGTATCCGTGGTCCGCGACGGTCGGGCTCTGGTGGACGAGGTCTCCTGGTCGATCAAAGAAGGGGAGCGCTGGGTGATCCTCGGCCCCAATGGCGCCGGGAAGACCACCCTGCTCAACCTCGCGTCGAGCTACCTCTTCCCGAGCGGCGGGTCCGCCCGGATCCTCGGCGAGCGGCTCGGCGCCGTGGACGTCTTCGAGCTGCGCCCGCGCATCGGCATGGCGGGCATCGCCATGGCCGACAAGCTGCCGCGCAGCCAGACCGTCCTCCAGACCGTGCTCACCGCCGCGTACGGCATGACGGCGCACTGGCAGGAGAACTACGACCAGGTCGACGAGGCACGGGCCCGGGCCTTCCTCGACCGGCTCGGCATGAACGCATACCTCGACCGCAAGTTCGGCACCCTCTCCGAGGGTGAGCGCAAGCGCACCCTCATCGCCCGCGCGATGATGACCGACCCCGAACTGCTGCTTCTCGACGAGCCGGCGGCAGGGCTCGACCTCGGGGGTCGCGAGGACCTCGTACGCCGCCTCGGACGGCTCGCCCGCGACCCGTACGCGCCGTCGATGATCATGGTGACACATCACGTCGAGGAGATCCCCCCGGGCTTCACCCACGTGCTGATGATCCGTCAGGGCAAGGTGCTCACCGCCGGGCCCATCGACATGGAGCTGACCTCCCGTAACCTCTCGCGCTGCTTCGGGCTCCCGCTGCTCGTCGAGCGCAACGGCGACCGCTGGACCGCCCAGGGCCTGCCGCTGACCTGAAACCGCCCTCCGATGGCCTGAACCCCCGCCCCGGACATGGCGCATGCTTTCCGCACCCCGAACTGCGCCCTGTTCCCCGACGGACCATGAGAACTACCATGACCTTGTGGATCCGTGGGTGTGGTGGCTGATCGCCGCCGTAGGACTGGGCATTCCGCTCGTGCTGACCGCGATGCCCGAATTCGGGATGGTCGCGGTCGGCGCGGTCGCCGGTGCGATCACCGACGCGCTCGGCGGCGGCGTCGTGCTCCAGGTCATCGTCTTCTGTGCCGTCTCCGTCGCGCTGGTCGCCGTCGTCCGCCCGATGGCGGTCCGCAGCCGACAACAGCAACCCGGGCTGCGCAGCGGCGTCGAGGCGCTGAAAGGCCGACAGGCCGTCGTCCTCGAACGGGTCGACGACAGCGGCGGCGGCCGCATCAAGCTGGCCGGTGAGATCTGGTCCGCCCGTTCGCTCGACCCCGACCAGGCCTATGAACCGGGCCAGCAGGTCGACGTCGTCGAGATCGACGGCGCCACCGCCGTCGTCATGTAGACGTCGTAGTACCAAGAGCTGAGCCCCACCCCGCTCAGCTGCGGAGTCGGCCGTCGATCTGACAGACTCCACCCACAAGACCGGACTTGATCATCCCGATCATCCAGAAGCACGCATGAAGGGCACGGGGAGCCGCTGTGGAACCGATCATCATCGTCCTGATCATCCTGGTGGTGCTCGTCTTCATCGCACTGATCAAGACGATCCAGGTCATCCCGCAGGCCAGTGCCGCCATCGTGGAACGCTTCGGCCGCTATACGCGCACCCTCAACGCGGGCCTCAACATCGTCGTCCCGTTCATCGACTCGATCCGCAACCGCGTCGACCTCCGCGAACAGGTCGTCCCGTTCCCGCCGCAGCCGGTGATCACCCAGGACAACCTGGTCGTGAACATCGACACCGTCATCTACTACCAGGTGACCGACGCCCGGGCCGCCACCTACGAGGTCGCCAGCTACATCCAGGCGATCGAGCAGCTGACCGTCACCACCCTGCGGAACATCATCGGCGGCATGGACCTGGAGCGCACCCTGACCTCCCGTGAGGAGATCAACGCGGCGCTGCGCGGCGTCCTCGACGAGGCCACCGGCAAGTGGGGCATCCGCGTCAACCGCGTCGAGCTGAAGGCCATCGAGCCGCCGACCTCCATCCAGGACTCGATGGAGAAGCAGATGCGCGCCGACCGCGACAAGCGCGCCGCGATCCTCCAGGCCGAAGGCGTCCGGCAGTCCGAGATCCTCCGCGCCGAGGGTGAGAAGCAGTCCTCGATCCTGCGGGCCGAGGGTGAGGCCAAGGCCGCCGCGCTGCGCGCCGAGGGCGAGGCCCAGGCGATCCGTACGGTCTTCGAGTCCATCCACGCCGGAGACCCGGACCAGAAGCTGCTCTCCTACCAGTACCTCCAGATGCTGCCGAAGATCGCCGAGGGCGACGCCAACAAGCTCTGGATCGTGCCCAGCGAGATCGGCGACGCCCTCAAGGGCCTCGGCGGGGCCATCGGCAACTTCGGCCCGATGACCGGCGGGAACGGCGGCGGCGCCGCCCCGGCCGCCCCGACGGGCACCGGCAAGGAGGCCGCCCCGCGCCGCGAGCAGCCCAGGATCGACTGACGCCGACGACGGAAGGGCCGGTACCCCGCGGGGTACCGGCCCTTCCGTCGTCCCGGCGGCTTACGGGCGCTCAGGCGGGCAGCGCCAGCCACTCCGGCAGCCCGTCCCGCCCGGCCGCCCCCAGCGCCAGCAGCAGCGCGTCCGAAGGCGTCGGCTCGAACGGCGAGTTGAGCAGCCGCATCCCCGCCTGCTCCGGAGTCCGGTCCGCCTTGCGGTGGTTGTCCTCCGCGCAGGACGCCACGGTATTCAGCCAGGTGTCCCCGCCGCCGCGCGACCGCGGCACCACGTGGTCCACGGTCGTCGCCCGCCGCCCGCAGTACGCGCACCGGTGCTGATCCCGCACCAGCACCCCGCGCCGCGACCACGGAGCACGTCTTCGGAACGGCACCCGTACGTAACGGCACAGCCGGATCACCCGCGGCACCGGCAGATCGATCTCCGCGGCGCGCACCCGCAGCCCGGGATGGGCGCGTTCGACGACGGCCTTCTCCTGGAGGACCAGCACCACCGCACGCCGCAGCGTCACCGTCGACAGCGGCTCGAAGCTCGCGTTCAGAACCAGCGTCTCGCGCATCCCGACCACCTCCCGCATCCCGGCCGCGCCCGCCTCTCCGTGGCGGGCGGGCCGGGATCAACTCTGGCCGGGAGGACGGCCGGGGACAACGCAATTTCGCGGCGTCAGCCCGCCGCCGGAACCTCGTACTCGGCGATCAGATGCGCCCGGCCCAGCGTGTGGAACCGCAGGTTGAAGCCGACCACCGCGGGCGAAGCGTCCGCGTCCGGGCCCAGCTTCTCGGTGTCCACCGCGTACACCGTGAACACATAGCGGTGCGGCCCGTCCCCGGGCGGCGGCGCGGCCCCGCCGAAGTCCCGGGTGCCGAAGTCGTTACGGGCGTGCACGGCACCCTCGGGAAGCCCCGCGAAGTCACCGCCGCCCGCTCCGGTCGGCAGCTCCGTCACGGTCGCCGGAATGTCGAACAGCACCCAGTGCCAGAACCCGCTGCCGGTCGGCGCGTCCGGGTCGTAGCAGGTGACCGCGAAGCTCTTGGTCCCCTCCGGGAACCCCTCCCAGCGGAGCTGCGGCGAGGTGTTCCCCTCCGCGTACACCTGGGCGGACGGCAGCGTGCCGCCCGCCTCCACCCCGTCGCTCACCACGGTGAACGCGGGCACCGGCGGATGGAAGTCATGGGGGAGCGGACGCCGGTTCTGATCGGACACGTCGAAAACCTCCTGATGATCGCGGTTGATCAGCTGTCCGGCCAGCCTAACGAGACCCGGCCGCCGCGGGCTGGCACCATGGCGCCCATGACCGGCCCGACCCCCGTCCTCCCCCTGCACCTCGACGGCGTGTCCGACAAGGACGGCTTCCTCGCGCGCTGCGCCCGGGACCTGCGCTTCCCCGAGTGGTACGGGCACAACTGGGACGCACTCGCCGACTGCCTCACCGATCTCTCCTGGTGGGGCGAGGACGCCGAGCCCAGCGGCTACCTGCTGCGGGTCCGTGGCTGGAACGCGTTCCGCGACGCGGCGCCCGAGGCCGCGGCGATCGCGGCGGACATCCTCAGCGACGCCGTGACGTACTGGTCCGCCCACGGCACACCGCTGACCATCTGGTACGACGACGGCCCGGACGACGCTTAGCGCGACACGGTGCGACATGGCGCGACACGGCGCGCGGGGCGCGCACCGGACGCATCCGGCGCACGCCCCGCGGGGACGTCGTGCGGTCTCGGAACCGGCGAAGGCTCAGAACCAGTTGCGCTTGCCGCCGACCTCGGCGAGCCACTGGTTCAGATACGCGGCCCAGTCCGTCTCCTGATAGGAGTCCAGGCCGACCGTGAAGGACCGGTACGAGTCGCTGCCCGAGCTGAACAGGCCCGGCTTCTTGTCCATCTCCAGGACGACGTCCATCTCGCGGTCGTCCGCGACGAACGACAGCTCGACCTGGTTGAGCCCCCGGTACTGCTGCGGCGCGTGGAACTCGATCTCCTGGTAGAAGGGCAGCTTCTGCCGCGTCCCGCGGATGTGCCCCTTCTCCAAGTCGGCGTTCTTGAACCGGAAACCGAGCGCACCGAACGCGTCCAGGATCGCCTGCTGGGCGGGGAGCGGATGCACATTGACCGGGTCGAGGTCCCCCGAGTCCACCGCACGTGCGATCGCCAGCTCCGTCGTCACGCCCACGTGCATCCCGGTCAGATGACGTCCCAGGAACGTCGTGACCGGAGTCTCCCAGGGAATCTCCAGGCCGAACTGCACCGCGTGCACCGCACCCGGCTGCACCTCGAACGCGCCACCCAGCTGCTGCCGGGTGAACTCGATGTTCTGCTTGATCTCCTGGTCGTCCCGCTCCACCTCGACCCGGGCTTGAAGGCCGACGGAGAGCCCCTCGATCTGCTGCGCGACGGAGCCCCCCTGGATCCGGACCTCGCCCTGTACGACGCCACCCGGGACGACGTTCTCCTCGGTCAGCACCGTCTCCACCGAGGCGCCACCGGCACCCAGACTCGCGAGCAGCTTCTTGAAGCCCATGTTCTCCCTCTCAAAGACGCATTCGCGCCGACGCTTTCGCGCCATGACTCGATCGCATCGATCGCTGTTGAACAGTAGATACGCGGAACAGCCGCGAGCGGTTCCGCAGCTCATAGCCTTACAGCGCACCGGCCCCGCTCCAACCACCGGCACCTATCGGTTCCACTACGCTCGGACCGCGTGACTGACGGAGCCGAAGTGACCGATGGACCCGACCGCACGCCGCTGGCCCGCACCTTCTTCGACCGCCCGGTCCTGGAGGTCGCCCCGGACCTGCTCGGTCGCACCCTCGTCCGCCGCACCCCCGAGGGCCCGATCGGGCTGCGCCTGACCGAGGTCGAGGCGTACGCGGGCCCGGCCGATCCCGGCTCGCACGCCTATCGCGGCCGCACCGAGCGCAACGCCGTGATGTTCGGCCCCCCGGGCCATGCGTATGTCTACTTCACCTACGGCATGTGGCATTGCCTCAACCTCGTCTGCGGACCGGAGGGCTCCCCGAGCGGGGTCCTGCTGCGCGCGGGGGAGGTGCTGTACGGACACGAGCACGCCCATGAGCGTCGGCCCAAGGCACGCAACGACCACGAACTGGCCAAGGGGCCCGCCCGGCTGGCCACGGCACTCGGTGTCGACCGCCGGCTGGACGGCACCGATGTGTGTGCGGGTTCCCAGGCACCGCTGGAGATACTCACCGGCTGCCCCGCCCGGCCCGAACAGGTGCTCAGCGGCCCCCGCACGGGAGTCGGCGGCGAGGGCGCCACCCATCCGTGGCGCTTCTGGATCGAGGGCGATCCCTCGGTCAGCCCGTACCGGGCGCACACTCCGAGACGCCGCGGTCCGACGCGCCGTCAGGTGGAAACTTGACTCCGGTCGGTCCGGGGCCTAACGTAGCCCGAGCCGCTTGAGACGGGCAGCGCTGTCGGCACGACCATCAGGTCGGGTCACGGCAGCCCCAGGTGGCCAACCACTACTGACACTTCCCCAACCGGGTCCTATTTCGCTGCGCGAAATCATGCCCTGGGGCTCCGATTAGGAGCTGAGCGGGAAATTCGCTAAAGTGGTGGACACGCCGGAAGGCGCGAAACACCCCGCTCCGACAGGGGGCCGGAAACGGAATTCGGACCGGAAACGGAACGGAAAACGGATCTG